>NZ_JAMQOO010000004.1:0-387997 GCF_031624535.1 Haloferax sp. S2CR25 | reverse complement strand
AGCGATTCCGAGCCAAACACATCGAGCGGAATCATTCGTGTCGGACACCGCTAGCGCGGTGTCCTTGCCCTCTTCGATTCCAGAGCGACAGCTGAACTCTATCAACAATCTCCTACAGAAGAGCGTATATACTAAATAGATGAGATTTCGTACGGTCAGCTATTTCGGACGTTTAGCCGGTTCGACCCCGACGACTCGTTTCGGCCAGAGTAAGACGGAGAGACAGTACACGCCGGTAACAGACTGTTCGCACGGACACTGGACACAAGACTCACACCGGGGATTCAGCACAGTCTCGACAAACTATCACCAGACGAGAATACCAACGGGGCCACGTATCCGACCGCTTCGACCGTCTGCTTCGACGTCCCTCCGACCTCTCACAGTCGCCCACCGCCCGGTCTCGCCCGAAGCGAAACGTTCCTTTGGGTGCCGCTCGTCAGCACGCGCATGTCGCTGTTTTCTATCTTCGTCAGTGCGCTCTTGCCGATTCTCGCCATCGGCGCGGTCGGCTTTCTCCTCGGGCGCGTCCGCGACGTGGACCCAGAACCGCTCAACACGGTGACGGTGTACGTCCTCGCGCCGGTGCTCGTGTTCTACAGCCTCGCGACGACCGAACTCGCCGGCGAGACGCTGGCGACCATCACCGCCGGCGTCGTCGCCTACCACGTCGCCATGCTCCTCGTCGCGGGCGGCGTCGCCCGACTCGCCGGCGTCTCCGAACCCCTCCTCGGCGCGCTCGTCCTCGTCGCCGCCTTTCCGAACTCGGGGAACTACGGCATCCCCGTCAGTTCGTTCGCCTTCGGCGACACCGGCCGCTCGACGGCCGTCGTCTACCTCGCCGTCCAGAGCGTCCTCATCTACACGCTGGGCGTGTACATCGCCGGCCGGGGAGCCGACCGCGACGGCGGCGCGCCGGGGTGGCGCGTCGGCCTCGAACGCATCGTCCGCATCCCGCTCGTCTACGCCGTCGTCGCCGCGCTCGCCGCTCGGTGGCTCGGCGTCGTCCCGCCGACGGGCGTTCCCGCGATGGAGACGCTGCGGCTCGTCGGCGACTCGTCGATTCCGATGATGCTCCTCATCCTCGGCATCCAACTCGCGGGGGCCGACCTCGGCTCGACGCTCTCGGAGGTCGGGCTCGTCGCCGCGCTCAAGATAGTCGTCGCGCCCGCGGTCGCGGTCGGCGTCGCGCTCGTCGCCGGCTTCGGCGACCCGACGGTCGCGCGGACGTTCGTCCTCGAATCCGCGATGCCCGCCGCGGTCACGCCGCTCATCCTCGTCGCGGAGTTCGGCGACGCCTCGGGGACCGGCTCTGCCACCTCGCTCGCCGAGTTCGTCTCCGCGGCCGTCTTCGCGACGACGCTCCTCAGCGTGCCCGCGCTCTCGGTGCTCATCTACCTGTTGAACCACGGCGTCGTGGTGTAGCCCCCGATTCGCCACGATTTTGTGCGCCCTGCCCTACCTCCGAGTATGAAAATCGGATTCATCGGTGGCAGCGGTATCTACGAGGCGCTCCCGCTGGAGAACACCCGCGAGGAACCCGTCGAGACGCCGTTCGGCGAGCCCTCGACGACGCCCGTCGTCGGCGAGTTCGGCGACACCGGCCGCGAGGTCGTCTTCCTCCCGCGACACGGCCCGGACCACCAGCACTCGCCGACGACGCTCCCCTACCGCGCGAACATCTTCGCGCTCAAGAAGCTCGGCGTCACCCACGTCCTCGCCAGCAACGCCGTCGGGAGCCTCAAAGAGGACCTGCCGCCCCAGACGCTCGTCGTCCCCGACCAGATTTACGACCGCACGAAACACCGCCCGCTGACGTTCTTCGACGAGGGCATCGTCGTCCACCAGCCCTTCGCGATGCCGTACGACGAGGAACTCGTCTCCATCCTCGCCGAGGCCGCCGCGGAAGCGACCGACGCGCAGGTCCAAGAGGGTGGCACCTACGTCTGCATCGAGGGCCCGTCGTACTCCACGAAGGCCGAAAGCGAGCACTACCGCGCGCAGGGCTGGGACGTCATCGGCATGACGACCATCCCCGAGGCCAAGCTCGCCCGCGAAGCCGAGATGGCCTACGCGACCATCACCGGCGTCACCGACTACGACGTCTGGAAGGAAGACAGCGAAGTCACGCTCGACGAGGTGCTGAAGAACGCCGCGGCCAACGAGGAGGCCATCAAGGAGACCGTCGAGGCCGCCATCCGCAAGATTCCCGACGGCCACGAGACCGACAGCCACGCCGCGCTCGAAGGGACCATCAACACCCCCGACGACGCCATCCCCGCCGAGACGAAAGCAAAGCTCGCGCCGCTCATCGACCGGTACGTCGACTGAACCGGCCTCAGTTCAGTCGTTCAGTTCCGCGGATTCTGTCGAATCGCTCTCCGTCTCCGCAACCTCGCGCTCGCCGCGCGCCGCCTCGTCGGCCGGCGAGAACTCGACCGCGTGACAGCGCGTGCAGTACTCGTTTTCGCCGCGGTCGGTCGTTGCGAGCGGGATACCCGCGACGACGAACTGCGTGCAGAACTCCCGGACGACGCCCCGGTCGTCGGTCTCGCCGCAGACGACGCACTCGCGGACCGACCGCGGCGACGTGACCACCTCGCGGACGCGGCCGAACGCGGTCGGACTGTACGAGACGTAGCCGGGGATGTAGCAGTGCAGCCAGAAAATGGGGAAGAAACACAGCACCGCCAACGGCCAGATGACCGACTGAGGGAACAGGATAGCCGACGAAATCACTGCGAACGTCACCGACGTGACGAGCGAAACCGCGACCGTCAATCGCCGGAGCGTGCTGGAGAGCAGGGTCGGATGGGGCACGTCCGAGAGTGACAATCCGCGGAGAGAAATAGCTAGTCGTCCGCGATGGCCTCGGCTTCGAGTTCGGGGTCGGCGGCGCCGCCATCAGCATCTTCGGAGCCGTCGGCGGCCGTCTCGGGTTCAGACCCCGCGCCGGGGTCGGCGTCGAACACCTCGGGGTTCCGAATCCAGAGGTCGCCGAACAGGTCGTCCTGCTTGAGGTAGACCGTGCTCCGGTGGGACAGAAACAGGAGCGCGAGGTAGGTCGTCATCACGGTGTCGGCCACGTCGCGTATCTCGGCGAACAGCACCTCGTCGCGGCCCTTCTCGTAGTGGGTGGCGAGCACGTCGCCGACGGCTTCGACGACCGCCTCGATGTCCTCGTTGTGGGCGGTCCCCGTCACGTCGTCCTCCGTGGGTTCGCCCGCGCCGCGCATCTCGCCGGGCGTGTGGTAGTCGAGCGTCTGCGTCCCGCGGGAGAAGCCGCGCGGCGACTCGGAGGTGTCGTACTCGCGGCGACGCTTCCACCACGACCCGCGTTCGACCTCCCGGAGTTCGCGGACGAGTTCGTCCAGCGTCTCCGGCGACCCGCGGGCGTTCTTGCGTTCGAGCCGGCGGTCCATCTCGTCTTCCAGCGCGTCGATGGGGTCGAAACCGGGCGACCCGCCGTCGTCGTCGCCGGGGTGGCCCTCGTCGCCGCCGCCCTGTAAGGCGAGTTCCCACGGTTCGAGTTCCTCCTCGTCGGGTTCGTCCGGCGCGAGGAGTTCGTCGGATTTCATGCGCAGGAGGACGCTCGCGTAGAACAGCGCCCGCCCGGTCGTCCGGAGGTCCATCGCGTCGAGGCGGTTCAGAAAGGCGTCCGTGACCTCCACGATGTCGATGTCCCACGGGTCGATGGTCCCCTCCTTGGCGAGTTGGACGAGGAGTTCGACCGGTTCGACCTCGTCGTCGTCCGACTCGGACACGTCCCCCGGGAGTACCTCGTCCATCGCGTCGGGTTCGGCGGGGGCGGCGTCCGCCTCGGAGCCGGACGCGGCGTCGTCGCGGGCGAACGAGAAGACTTCGTCGTCGTCGGCCTCGCGTTCGTCGCCGTCGCGGCCGCGAGAGAGGTTCAGTTCGGGGATGTCGTCAGTCATCCGCCGGAACCTCCGCTTCCACGTCCGCGTCGGCCTCGCCGCCGTCACCACCGTCCGCGTCGTCGTCGGGGCGGTCGCCGTCGGAGTCGTCGCCGCCCGGTCCGTCCGCGTCGGTTCCGTCGCCGCCGGCCTCGCCGTCGCCGAACTGGATGCCCGTGACGGCGCTGACGTTGTCGCCCTGCATCGTCACGCCGATGGCGCGCTCGGCGCGTTCGAGGAGCGCGGAGCGGTGCGAGACGACGACGAACTGCGCGTCGCCCGCGAGGTCGTCGACCATCTGGCCGACGCGCTCGGCGTTCGCGGCGTCGAGGAAGGCGTCCACCTCGTCGAGCGCGTAGAACGGCGCGGGGTTGTGCCGCTGGATGGCGAAGATGAACGCGAGCGCCGTCAGCGACTTCTCGCCGCCGGACATGGCGTCGAGGCGCTGGATGGGCTTGTCGCCCGGCTGGGCCTTCATCGTCAGGCCCTCCTCGAAGGGGTCGTCGGGGTTCTCCAACTGGAGGTGGCCCGTCCCGTTCGACAGGCGCTCGAAGATGTCGGTGAAGTTCTCCGCGATGGCGTCGAACGACTCCATGAACGTCGCCTTCTTCTGGGACTCGTACTGGTCGATGCGGTCGGCGATGGCGTCGCGCTCTTCGACCAGCACGTCGCGGCGCTCCTGGAGGTCTTCGAGGTCGGCTTTCACGTCGTCGTACTCGTCGATGGCGAGCATGTTGACCGGTTCGAGTTCCTCCATCTCCTCGGTGAGCCGCTCGATTTCCGACTCGACGGTGTCGTGGTCGGGAATCTCGTCGGGGTCGTAGTCGCCGACCTGCGATTCGAGCTCGTCGATTTCCCATTCGAGGCGCTCGGCGGCCGAGCGCATGCTTTCGAGCTTGGATTCGACCGCGTTCACGCGGTCTTTCTTCTCGTCGCGGGCGCTCCGGGCCTCACGGAGGTCCGCCTGTAGCTCCTTGCGGTCGTCTTTGAGGTCGACCAGTTCCTCTTCGAGTTCGGCGACCGCCTCGCGCTTGGCTTCGAGGTCGTCCTCGCGCTCCTCGATTTTCGACTCCGCCTCGGAGATGGACTCCCGAGCCTCGGCCTTGCGGTTCTGGGCGGCCTCAACCGTGTCGTGGAGGTCGTCGACCGCGTCTTCCGCGTACTGCTTTTCGAGCTGAATCTCGTTGAGCCGGCCGTCGAGCGTCGACATCCGGTCTTCGAGGTCGTCGATGTCCGCGCGAATCTCGTCGGCGCGGGCGGTGAGCTTCGGAATCTCGGAGTCCGCGAGCTCGGTCTCGATGTCCTCGATGGCGGCCTCGACCGTCTCGATTTCGTCGTCGAGGTCGGCGATTTCGTCGTCGAGGTCGGACATCTGTTCGTCCACCGACTCGCGTTCGGACTGGAGTTCGTCGAGGCGGTCGTCAAGCCGGTCGATTTCGGCTTCGGCGTCCTCGATGTCCTCCTCCGCGTCCTCGATTTCGCGCTCGATGGTCCGGACGCGGTCGGCGGCGTCGGAGGCCCGCCCGCGGGCGTCGTCGAGGTCGTCGTCGATGTCCCGAATCTCCTCGTTGAGCGAGCGGCGGCGGTCTTCGAGCTTCGTAATCTCCTTCGCGAGGCGTTCGAGTTTGCCCTCGCCGGACTTCGAAAACGAGTAGCGAGAGCCGCCGCCGGAGCCGCCGGTCATCGCGCCGGAGCGCTCCACGAGGTCGCCGTCGAGGGTGACCATGCGGTAGTCGCCCATCAGGTCGCGGGCGGTCTCCATGTCCTCGACGACGAGCGTCGACCCGAGGACGTACGAGAAAATCGACTCGTACTGGCTGTCGTAGTCGACGAGGTTGCGCGCGAAGTCCACGACGCCGGGGTTGTTGGGCTTGCGCGGGAGGCTCCGGTTGTCCATCTTCGTGATGGGCAAGAACGTCGCGCGGCCCGCGTTGCGGGACTTCAGGTGGTCGATACATGACGACCCCACGCCGTCGTCGTCGACGACGACGTTGGCGAGGCGGCCGCCGGCGGCCGTCTCACAGGCTTTCGCGTACTCGCCGTCGACGGAGGCGAGTTGGCCGACCGCGCCGTGGACGCCGGAGATGCCGGCGTTGAGGATGGTCGTGACGGCCCGGGGCCACGAGTTGTCGCCGTCCTTCCCGGCGCGGGCTTCGAGGCGGGCGTACTCGGACTGCTTGGTCTGGAGTTCGTCCGTGACCTCCGAGAGCTCGTCGTTCAGGTCGGCCTTCTCGGCCTGCAGGTCCTCGATGACGCCGTCTATCTTCGCCTTGTTCTTTTCCGCGGTGTCGAGTTCGCTGTGCAGGTCCGAGACGGTCGCCTTCAGTTCGGGGATACACTCGCGGGCGCGTTCGAGCTCGTCCCGCGTCTCCGAAATCTGGTTCGAGCGGCGGCGCGCGTCGTCCAGCAGGCGGTCCTTGGCGCGCTGGCGGTCGTTCTTCTCGTCTTTGAGGTCGTCGAGCGTCTCCTTTCGCTCCGCGAGTTCGGACTTCAGCTCGTCGAACTCGGTGTCGACGGAGTCGATTTCGGCCTGCACCTCGGAGAGCTCGACCCGCTTGGACTGGATGTCGCTTTTGACCGACGCCTTCTCGACTTTGACCTCGCGGATGTCGTCTTCGAGGTCGTCTATCTGCTCTTGCTTGCGGTCGATGTCGATGAACGCCTTCCGGCGCTCGGCCTCGGCGTCGTCGCGCTTTTCCTCGGCGGCCTCGATGGCGGTCTCCAGCCGGGAGATGTCGCCCTTTATCTCCTCCATCTCCGACTTGATGCGGAGCTGTTCGTCCTCGCCCTTGCGCTCTATCTCGCGGGTGAGGTCTTCGAGGTCTTCTTCGAGACGGGTGACCTTGCCCTGTCGCTCGTCGAGTTCGGCCTGTAGGTCTTCGAGGTCGGCCTCGGTGGTCTCGATGCGCGATTCGGTCCGCGAGAGGTCGTCGCGCTTGTCTTCGAGTTCCGCGGCCTTCAGGTAGCCCTCGTACTCTTCTTTCTCCTCGCGGAGTCCCTTGTAGGTGAGCGCCGTCTCGCGCTCGTCGGCGAGTTGGTCGAGTCGCGTCTCCTTTTCCTCGATGCGGAGGTCCGCCTCGTCGACGCGCTCTTCGACCGCCTCCAACTCCTCGAAGGCGGCGTCTTTCTTCTCGTCGAACTCGGCGACGCCCGCGATTTCGTCGATGATGCCCCGCCGCTGGTAGGGCGTCATGTTGATTATCTCGGTCACGTCGCCCTGCATGACGACGTTGTAGCCCTCGGGGGTGATGCCCGCCTGCGCGAGCAGGTCCTTGATGTCCGAGAGGTTGACCGAGCGCTCGTTGAGGTAGTAGTACGAGTAGTAGTTGTCCGGCGTCTCCTTGACGCGGCGCTTGATTGTTATCTCGCCGACGTCGCCGATTTTGTCGGTCCCGGCGGCGTTGACGACCTGCGAGCGGTCGAGCGTCCCCTCGGAGTTGTCGAGGACGACCGTGACGCTGGCCTCCTTGGGCTGTGCGGGGGCCTCGTCGCTGCCGTCGGCGTGACCGGGGTTGTAGATGAGGTCCGTCAGCTTCTCGGCGCGAATCCCGCGGGTGCGGGCGAGGCCGAGCGCGAAGAGGACGCCGTCGATGATGTTCGATTTGCCGGAACCGTTCGGGCCCGTAACGACCGTGAAATCCTCGTAGAACGGGATGCGAGTCGGCCGCCCGAAGCTCTTGAAACCGTCAAGGACGAGCTCTTTGATGTGCATGGGTTGGTGTTCGCGCGGGCGACGCCCGCAGGTGGAGCGCGCCGCATGAACACGGGGCACGCTCGCTCGGACGGCGCGCCCGATTACGCGACGATGATGTCGTCGTCGGGGGTCTCGCCGTCGCCTTCGTCAGTCTCGTCGGCCTCGTCCGGTTTAGTCTCATCGCCGTCGGCCGACGCCACCTCGTCGGCGTCGGCGGACTCCGCGGCGGCGTCCGCTGCGGCCTCGTCTTCGGTCTCCCAGTCGCCGCGACGGGTCGCGGCCCGCGAGGGGACCTCCACGTCGTTGGCGTCTTCGAGCTGTCGAAGCCGCTCTTTGGTCTCGACGAGCTCCTCGGTGAGCCCGTTCACGGCGGCCTGCAGTTCTGCGACTTTGGATTCGAGTTCCTCCACCCGGTTACTCATGGGTAACATAGCCCCGCGCGTGAGACATAAATGTGCGTCAGACAATCACCGAAAATGTGATACGTGTGAGGGGAGTTCCGCGTCTGAATCCCCGTCGCCGACCGCTCAGTCGCGGTACGACTCGGTCGTCGTCGTCCGAAGCGAGCGGACCGCGTCGAGGTACTCCTCGCGGCCGCGTTTCTCGGCTTTCGCCTCGCGGACCGCCGCCATCGCCTCGGGGCTGGTGAGCAGGTCGACCAGCGTGCAGGCGGTGAGTTTCGCGGGGATGACGTAGGCCATCTCCTCGTCGACGACGCGGAAGTCGCGGGCGTGGACCGCGCCCTCGAAGCCGCCGGTCCACGGGTGGATACCGGGGACGAGCTGCGTGATGTCGCCCATGTCGGTCGACCCCGAGAGGTGCGGCGTCCCCGCCGTGACCGCGTCGGGGCCGACGATGTCGCGGGCGTTCTCGTCGTAGAACGCGACTATCGTCTCGTCGGTCCGAAGCGGCATGTAGCCGGGGTAGTCCTCGATTTCCACGTCGCCGCCGACGCCCATCGCGCCGGCGGCGAGCGCCCGGTTGACCGACTCGTTGGCGTCCGCGACCGCTTCGACCGAGGCCGCGCGGACGTACGACTCCATCGTCACCTCGGCGGGGACGACGTTGACGCCGTCGCCGCCGCGGGTGATGATGGGGTGGACGCGGACGTGGTCCTCGTCGCGGAACCGCTCGCGCTGGGCGTGGACCGCGTTCATCCCGAGCATCGCGGCGTTGAGCGCGTTGACGCCCTCTTCGGGGGCCGCGCCGGCGTGCGCCTCGGTCCCGCGGTAGGTGACGAACTTGCCGACGAAGCCGTTGGTCGAGAAGTTGCTCGTAATCGTCCGCTCGGGCGTGTCGCTGCCGGCGTGCATCATCGCGGCGGCGTCCCAGTCGTCGACGTAGCCCCGGCGGATGAGCTCCTGCTTGCCGCCGAAGAACTCGATGTCGCCGGCTTCGAGCAGGCCGCGTCGGTAGTCGAGGTCGAGGTACTCCTCGGCCGGAACGGCGACGAACTCGACCGCGCCGTCGAGGTCAGAGACGACGCCGCTGCCGACGAGGCCGAAGGCGGTCCCCACGAGGTGCGCGAGCTGGGCGTTGTGGCCGCAGGCGTGGACCGCGCCGGTCTCGGGGTCCGCCATCGGGTGGTCCGGGTTGACGAGCGCGTCGAGTTCGCCGAGGACGGCGGCGACGAAGTCGCCGGAGCCGGCTCGGGCTCGCGCGCCGGTGATCGCCAGCTCCGTCTCCACGTCGAGGTCGAGGTCCTCGAAGAGCGAGACGACCTTCTCCGTGGTCTTGACCTCCTTGTAGCCGAGTTCCGGCTCGGCCTGTACGTCTTTCGCGAAGGCGATAATCTCGTCGGCGCGGGCGTCGATGGCGTCGCAGACGCGGGCTTTGAGGGCCGCGGTGCGGTCGTCAGTCACCGCGTCTCACCCCGGCGCGGTCGGCGGGCGGCCGTGTCCGTGGGGTCCGCCATCAGATAATCCCCTGTGCGGAGAGCACGGCCTGCGAGATGAGCGCCGAGCCGAAGAACGTCCCGAAGAAGACGAACACCGCCACGAGGACGAGCTTCCAGCTGACCTCCTTCATCTTCCCGGTCTGGAGGCCGATAGAGAGGCCCGCGTAGGCGAGAATCGGCGTCGTCGTCGCGAGGAAGTCCACCTCGCCGACGGCGGCGAGAAACGGCGCTTGCACCGGCGAAAACGGCAGTGCGAGCGCGAAGGCGAGCACCATCGCGTAGGCGAACGCCGGCAGGTCGAGCGGAATCAGCCGCCCCATGAGCAGGGCGGCGAGGCCGATGACGACGATGAGCGCCATGCCGGGGAGCGCGGCGACGAAGCCGGTGCCGGTGGCGATGAAGTTGGCCGTCAGCGTCAGGAACGCCACCACGAGCAGCATCTTCAGCGACTCGACGGAGAACTCCGGCGTTGACATCGACATCTCACTCACCTCCGTCGGTCGCGGCGGTGCCCCGTCCGAGCACGGGCGCGAGGACCGCGTACAGGCGCGTGATGACCGGGAGGCCGACGAGGATGACCATGTAGAGCCCCGTGATGCCGGTCAGGAGGTTGCTCGTCGCGGCGAAGCTCAGAATCTGTTCTTCGGCGACGCCCGCGCCGCCGGCGGCGGCCGCCAGCGACGTGGAACAGGCGGTCATCATGCTCGCCGAACCCATGCCGCACGCCATCGACAGCGCGAGGGGATGAAGCCCCGTCGCGGGCGCGAAGCCGCCGAGCAGGCCGAAGAAGACGGTTCCGAGGACCGTCCCGGTCATGTAGGTGCCGAGGACGCCGCGGCCCTCGGGCGACTCGATGCCGTACTTGTCGGTGATGACGCCGAGGGTCGGCTCGCGGGCGATGCTGACCGCGGCCCCGATGGACTCGCGCTTGAGACCCAAAAGCAGGGCGAGCGGGAGCGCGATGAGAATCGTGCCGAGGTTACCGAACTCCTGTAAGACGAACGCCGGCCCGGCCGCCACGAGGTCGTAAAACGACGGCGCGACGAGCGTCCCGTACTTGACGCCGAGCGGCATCAGCGCGATGACGAGAAGCGGCGAGGCGATGCGGCTCACGTCCTCGTCGACGACCGACCGGAGCGGTTCGATGACCGACCCGAGGACGCTGTAACTGACGCCGAGGCCGAGGACGACGGCGTACAGGAGCGGCAGGAGCACGACCTGACCCGGCCCGAGCGGGAACGTTATCGTGCCGATGAGTTCCGCGACGACGACGATGAGAAGCACCGTCAGATGCGTCCGGAGATGCGCCGAGAGCCGGCCGGCGGTCCGAATCGGTGCCCATCTGTCTGAAGTGGTATCGTTTGTCATATGTGAACGGTTTCGTGTGAACCGTAGAAATGAAACACCAGTATATAAATCCTCGTTAGTTATTGTCAACCATGTACGACCGGGCGCGTCGGGGTCGCCACCCGCGGCGAGCGTCTCGCCGACCGGTCCCGTTAGTCTTTAGCCCACCGCCGTCGAAGCGCGGCCAATGACTGCGCAAGCGCTCGAACAGCGCGAACTCGCGGTCGTCATCGGGTTGGAGGTCCACGTTCAACTCGAAACGGCCACGAAGATTTTCTGTAGCTGTTCGACCGAGCCTGCCGAGGACGAGGAGCCGAACACCCGCGTGTGCCCCGTCTGTCTCGGGCTACCGGGCGCGCTCCCGGTGCTCAACGAGGCGGCGGTGGAGTCGGCGGTCAAAATCGGCAAGGCGCTGAACGCCGACATCGCCGAGGACACTCGCTTCCATCGGAAGAACTACTACTACCCCGACCTGCCCAAGAACTTCCAGATCACCCAGTACGACGCGCCCATCTGCGCCGACGGGACGCTGGAGGTGTCCGTCGAGGGCACCCGCCGCGACATCGGCATCACGCGCGCCCACCTCGAAGAGGACCCCGGGAGCCTCCAGCACAAAGGCGGCAGCATCGACACGGCGGACTACACGCTCGTCAACTACAACCGCGCCGGCACGCCGCTGGTCGAAATCGTCACCGAACCCGACTTCCGAAGCCCGCAGGAGACCCGCGCGTTCCTCGCCAAGCTCGAAGAGGTGCTCGAATACCTCGGCGTGTTCGACGCCACCCGCGACGGCTCGCTCCGCATCGACGCCAACATCTCGCTCGTCCCCGCCGACGAGGTCGACGGCGACGGCACGATTTCCGGCGAGGCGCTCGAAGCGGCCAACCGCACCGAGGTCAAGAACATCTCCAGCCACAAGGGCGCAGAGAAGGCGCTGGCCTACGAGGTCACCCGCCAGAAGAACGCTATCCAGCGCGGCCGCGCCGTCGAACAGGAGACGCGCCACTGGGACGAGTCCCGCGGCATCACCGTCTCGATGCGCTCGAAGGAAGAAGAAAAGGACTACCGCTACTTCCGCGAGGCCGACCTCCCGCCGCTGCAGGTCGCCCACTGGAAAGAGGAGATTCCGATTCCGGAACTCCCCGACGCCCGCCGCGAGCGCTTCCACACCGAGTACGGCATCGACGAGGAGTCCGCCTCGAAGCTCACCTCGACCAAGGAGGTCGCGGACTTCTTCGAGGACGTGGCCGCCGAGTTCGACGCCGACCTCGCCGCGACGTGGGTCGCCGACAACCTGCTCGGCGAACTCAACTACCGCGACATGCAGATCACGGACGTGTCGGACCGCCTCGACGAGTTCACGCGGCTCGTCGAGCTCGTCGCCGCCGACGAGGTGACGACGAAGAACGCCGAGGAAATCGTCCTCCGCGAGATGCTCGACGAGGGCAAAGACCCCGACACCATCGTCGAAGAAGAGGGGCTCGGCAAGGCCGACGACGACGAAATCGGCGGCTTCGTGCAGGAGGCCATCGACGAGAACCCCGACGCCGTCTCCGACTACCACGACGGCGAGGGCGGCGCGCTGAACTTCCTCGTCGGACAGGTCATGCAGAAGTCACAGGGGAGCGCCGACCCCGGGACCGTGAACCAGTTGCTCCGCGAGCGACTGGACGAGTAACCGGCCGTCCCACTCGGGGGCGATTCTCCGCGACGAGCGGTCGTTTCCTTTCAGGGTCGATGTGCGCGGTTACGACCAGTTATCGTCACTATCGCGGCCGAACAGCATCGCCGACCCGAGGACGACTGCGAACCACGTCAGGGCCTCCTCCGCCGCCGGTGACGACGGGAGCGGGCGGTCCACGGCGGTCCGGTAGACGAGGAAGTAGTCACCGTCGAGTTCGAACACTCTCGCGCCCGCTCCCGTTGACCAGAGTTCGTGGTCCGCCGTCGCCGACCCGTCTTCGATAGCCGCCCACGCGGTCGGATATTGGTCTGGGGGGCGAGCGAGATGGTCCAGCGCCGCCGCGGCCGAGACGCGCGCCGTCGAGAGGACGTACCGGCCGTCCTCCCACGTCGATTCGCGCTCGAAGACCCGGCCGTCGTAGTAGACGAGATACAGTTCGTCGGCGTCGAGGTGCCCGGAGCCGAATTTCACGTCGGGGTGGTCCACCGTGAGCGTCCCGTTCAGGGTCGCTGCCTCCAGCGCGCAGTAGCGCGTCACCGACGACCCGAGCGAGCAGGCGAAGCCGTCGATGCCGTACCACAGGCCGGAGCGAGCGTCGCGGTCGGGCACGACGATTCGGTTGTCCTCGACCCCGATTTCGGCGGACTCGTAGGTGTACGTCGGTCCGGTGAGTCCGAGCGCCGGCCCCCAAAGCGGCGTGAAAATCAGGAGGACCGCGAGGCCGAGTCGGAGATGTTCGGTGGAGGGCTGTCGCATGGCGCTCCCTTCCGAACCATCGAAGAAAGTCGTTCCGCTGTCAGGTTCGGCGGGCGGCTGTTATCGGTTCTGGTGTCGCAGTCGTCTCGGGTATCGTCGTCGCTCCCAGCGTCGAGTCGGCGGAGCGAATCGGCGAAATCCGACGGGAGACGCGGCGTGTCGCTGACGCGTCGGCAGACACACACCTTCGCGCGCGAGGGCGCTCACCCGCCCGCCCGTATCCGCGCGAGTTGAGGCCGCTACTGCACGAATTCGGCACGAAAGGTTTAGGACACCCCACGTCATATCGCCGCTCAATGAGCAGGGGTCCGGAACTCATCATCACGGAGAAGGACAACGCCGCGAGGCGCATCGCCGACATCCTGAGCGGCGAGACCGCCGAGGCGGAGCGAATGAACGGCGTGAACGTCTACAAGTGGGGCGGCAAGCGCTGCATCGGGCTGTCGGGCCACGTCGTCGGCGTGGACTTCCCGCCGGAGTACAACGACTGGCGCGACGTGGAGCCGGTCGAACTCATCGGCGCGCCCGTCGAGAAACACCCCACGCAGGAGAACATCGTCGCCGCGCTCCGCCGGCTCGCCCGCCGCGCGGGGAAGGTCACCATCGCGACCGACTACGACCGCGAGGGCGAACTCATCGGCAAGGAGGCGTACGAACTCGTCCGCGACGTCAACGAGGACGTGCCCGTCGACCGCGTGCGGTTTTCCTCGATTACGAACCGCGAGGTGACGGAAGCCTTCGAGAATCCCGACGACCTCGACTTCGACCTCGCCGCCGCGGGCGAGGCCCGACAGATTATCGACCTCGTCTGGGGCGCGGCGCTCACGCGCTTCCTCTCGCTTTCGGCCCGCCAGCTCGGCAACGACTTCATCTCGGTCGGTCGCGTGCAGGGGCCGACGCTGAAGCTCATCGTCGACCGCGAGCGCGAGATCGATGCGTTCGACCCCGAGGACTACTGGGAGCTGTTCTCCAAGCTGACGAAGGACGCCGACGGCGACGCGGAGTCCTTCGAGGCGCAGTACTTCTACCTCGACGACGACGGCACCGAAGCCGAGCGCATCTGGAACGAGGAGGACGCGGAGGAAGCCTACCAGACGCTCCTCGGCGTCGAGGCCGCGGAAGTCGCGTCGGTCAACCGCCGCACGCGGACCGACACGCCGCCCGCGCCGTTCAACACCACGCAGTTCATCCGCGCCGCCGGCTCTATCGGCTACTCCGCCCAGCGGGCGATGAGCATCGCCGAAGACCTCTACACGGCCGGCTACATCACCTACCCGCGGACCGACAACACGGTGTACCCCGACGACCTCGACCCGCGCGAACTGCTCGGCGCGTTCGAGGGCGACCGCCGGTTCAAGGAGGACGCCGAGTCCCTCCTCGAACAGGAGGAAATCGAGCCGACCGAAGGCGACAACGAGACGACCGACCACCCGCCGATTCACCCGACCGGCGAACTCCCCTCGGCGTCCGACCTCTCGGACGACGAGTGGGACGTGTACGAACTCGTCGTCCGGCGCTTCTTCGCCACCGTCGCCGAGGACGCCGTCTGGGAGCACCTCCGCGTCGTCGCAGAGGTCGAGGGCCTGTCGCTGAAGGCCAACGGCAAGCGCCTGCTCGAAGCGGGCTACCACGACGTCTACCCGTACTTCAACTCCACCGAGTCGTTCGTGCCGGACGTCGAGGAAGGCGAGTCGCTCGTGCTGTCCGACACGCACCTCGACGCCAAGCAGACCCAGCCCCCGCGGCGCTACGGCCAGTCGCGGCTCATCGAGACGATGGAACAGATGGGCATCGGGACGAAGGCGACCCGCCACGACGTGATTCAGAAGCTCTACGACCGCGGCTACATCGAGAGCGACCCGCCGCGGCCGACCCGTCTCGCCCGGGCCGTCGTGGAGGCCTCCGAGGACTTCGCGAAGCTCATCGTCAGCGAGGAGATGACCTCGCAGCTCGAATCCGACATGCTGGCTATCGCCCGCGGCGAGGCCACCCTCGAAGACGTGACCGAGGAGTCCAAAGAGATGCTCGGAGAGGTGTTCGAGGGACTGATGGAGTCCCGCGAGGAACTCGGGAAACAACTGCAGGACTCGCTGAAGGCGGACAAGACCGTCGGCACCTGCCCCGACTGTGGCGGCGACCTCGTCGTCAGAAAGAGCCGCCGCGGCTCGTACTTCATCGGCTGTGACTCCTACCCCGACTGCACTCACACGCTCCCGCTCCCCTCCACGGGCAAGCCGCTCATCATGGAGGAGTCCTGCGAGGAACACGACCTCCACCACATCAAGATGCTCGCCGGGCGCAAGACGTTCGTCCACGGCTGTCCGCTCTGTAAGGCCGAGGAGGCCGACGAGGAAGACGACCTCGTCATCGGGACGTGTCCGGAGTGCGGCGACGAAGAAGGCGGAGAGCTAGCTATCAAGCGCCTCCGCTCCGGGTCCCGGCTCGTCGGCTGTACCCGCTACCCGGACTGCGACTACTCGCTGCCGCTCCCCCGCCGCGGCGACATCGAGGTGACAGACGAGTCCTGCGAGGAACACGACCTCCCGGAACTCCGGATCACCTACGAGGGCGACCGCGAACCGTGGGAACTCGGCTGTCCCATCTGCAACTACCGCGAGTACCAGGCCCAGCAGAACGGCGAGGGCGGCTCCGAGTTAGAGAGCATCAGCGGCATCGGCGCGAAGACCGCCGAGAAGCTGAAAGACGCCGGCATCGAGGACGTGAAGACGCTGAAGGCGTCTGAGCCCGACGACATCGCGGCGAAAGTCGACGGCGTGGGTGCGGATACGGTTCGGAAGTGGCAGACTGCGGCGGACTAGTTCTCCGACCAAACGTAGCGTTTTTTCCGGCCGTTTTCGACCGAGACTTCGGGGAGCCGGGCGAGCCAAACGCCGACAGAACTCCCCCGGCGTTTCGCGCTACTCCGAGATAGCTCCGACTCGGACGCGATGAAATCAACGAGATCGCTGTGTCCGAACGATCCCAATTCCGCGAGCGAATCGCAGATTCGCTCGATTATCTCCGCGTTTCGAATCCCGCCGAGAAGAGAGGATTCGGCCTCGTCTTCGAGGTCCGCGGTTCGATAGGCGACGTACCGAGCGCCGCTTCGGGTGAGCGACCAGCGGCGCTGTCTGTGGGTGCCCTCGTCGGGCCACTCTTGATGAACGAACCCGAGAATCCAGCCCGCAATCGCGTACAGGTCCGCGTGACGGGCCGAGACGTTCGCGTACGCGACGATGTCGTCTTTCGTTCCGCGGGTGTCGCCGATAGCCGAGAGAACGGTATCCAGCGTTTCGAACGAATTGGCGAGTGGGATTCGCTTAGATGGTATCGCACCCACCTCATCGGGCTCTCCAAACAGGCTCCAAAACCCATCGTCGGGCTCGAACTGAGCACTCTGCCGGCGGACGCCGACGCGAAGGTCAACCATCGACTCGAACAGCGAGGGGCCGTCCACCAGGTGGATTCCCGCCCGTTCGGCGCTTTCGGCGGCCGGTGTGGTGAACGAACTCGTCGTGATAACCGTCCCGGTGTCGCATCCCGTGTCGGCCAGCGCGCCCTGAAATCGCTGTATCGCGGGCGAACCGACCGTATTGCTCGGGTCGTACCGCTTCGCTTGAACGCCGAGCGAAACGTCCAGAAGCGGGTTACTGACGCGACCGTCGATATCGATGCCACCGTCCTGCCGGAACGCGGTTACCGAGAACTGCGCCGGGGGAAGCGACTCCGTGAGCACCGACTCGCAAAGTAGCTCGAACTCCTCCGCGGACAGGGCCATCGCTTGGCGTTCGACGTACTCAGTCGCCGCGACAGCGTTCATCGTACTCCGAAGTTGGTGACAGGTCGGTTAAAATTCACTCTTGGCCGTATGTACGTCCAGTCCATCCGCACGCTTTTTACGCCCCCTCAAGCATAGAGCGACCAATGAGCTATCCGTGGGAAGACTGGGATCATATCACCAAAATCGACCCGGACAAGGACCTCGCCGACGGCGAGACGTTCGAAGACGTGTGTGAGACGGGCACCGACGCCCTCGAAATCGGCGGGACGCTCGACATCACAGAAGAGAAGATGGAGCGCGTCATCGAGGCGACCGCGAAGTACGACGTGCCAATCTACCAGGAGCCGTCGAACCCCGGCGTCGTCATCGACGACGACGCGCTGGACGGCTATCTCATCCCGACGGTGTTCAACGCGAGCGACTCGTTTTGGATCACCGGCGCGCACAAGGAGTGGGTCCGCATCGAAGACGGCCTGGACTGGGACCGCACCCACACCGAGGCGTACATCGTGTTGAACCCCGAGTCGTCGGTCGCCGAGTACACCGACGCCGACACCGACCAGTCCGCGGAGGACGTGGCCTCGTTCGCCCGCGTCGCCGAGAAGATGTTCGGGCAGAAAATCATCTACGTCGAGTATTCGGGCACCTACGGCGACCCCGAGAAGGTCGGCGCGGCGCACGACGCGCTCGACGAGGCGACGCTGTTCTACGGCGGCGGCATCCACGACTACGAGACGGCCTACGAGATGGGCCAGCACGCTGACGCGGTCGTCGTCGGCAACCTCCTGCACGACGAGGGCGTCGACGCGGTGCGCGAGACGGTCGAAGGCGCGAAGGACGCGACGGCCGAACTCGTCGCCGAGTAATCCCCACGGGCGCGGTTTCTGTTTCTACGCCGACTTCAGCGACTCCGCCGACTCCGCGTTCACGCCGTCGGCGTGCGAATCGCGAGTCGCGTCGACGCGGCGAGCCGTTACAGCCGGGGCGCCGCGGCCGAGGAGCGTCGCCGACACGACGAGAAAGAGGAACGACGCGAGCGCGGCGAGGACGGTCCCGGCGACCGGCACCGAAGCACAGAGGAAGACGAGCAGACGGGCGACGAAGACGACGAGCGCGACGGCCGAGGCGACGCGGACGAACGAGCGGTCGAACGCGAGGTCGCGCACCGCGGGCACCGATGCGGCGAGCGACCCCTCGCGGGCGAGGGCGACCGTCGCCACGAGCGAGAGATACGACCCCGCCAGCGAGGCGAGGCCGGCCGCGACGAGTCCGGCGGTGTCGAGCGCGGTGAGGCCGAGAAGCCCGAGCATCTCCGGGTGGGTCGCGTACGAGAGCATCGCAATCGACGGCCCCGGCCCCGGAAGGGCGGCGGTCGCGAGGGCGAGCGCGGGGAGTTGGAGCGCGACGAGCGCGCCCGAGAGACGAGCGCCGTCGACGGCCATGCCGGTGAGGTCGTCGAACGACGGGAGCGCGGTCGCCTCGCGGTCGCCGGCGCGAACGAGGCGGACGACGTAGCCCGCGAGCAGAATACCCGCGAGCGGCGTGGCGACCGACGCGAGCGTCGAGAGGACGCCGATGACGGCCGTATCGAGCGAGGTGTCTTCGGCGAGCGGGAGTGCGAACGCGGCTTCGAGGTCTGAAACGTCCATGTCCGAGTCGAGGTGGCCGCGGATTCGCATATAAACCTCAGCGTCGGAACCGTCACGGTAGCCCGACGCGCATCCGGTTCACTCCTCGCTCGTCGGTTCGCCGTCCCAGTAGCCGACTTCGGCGTCTCGCGGGTAGTAGCCGTGGAGCGTCCGGGCGTTCTTGTCGCCGCCCGGCGGCGCGCCGCAGAACACGCCGACTTTGTCGGAGTCCGGGTAGACCGTCACGTCGGGGTGGTTCATCGTCGAGAGCGCGAGGTACCGGAGCGGTTCGTCGCCGTCGTTCTCGATTTGCCTGACGTAGTCTTCCCCCGCGGGGAGCGCGACGTAGGTGTCCGGTTCGAGGTCGAGGTCGGCCGCGCCCTCTCGCGTCCGGAGCGCCCCCGACCCCGAGAGCACGTACAGCGCCTCCTCGTTGCCCTCGTGGTAGTGCGTCGGCCACGGCCGCTTGCCGGGCGGGACTTCGTAGAGCGAACAGCCGAGGTCGCGGCCGCCGGCGCGGTCCGCGAGTCGCTTCCGGCGGAACGCGAAGCGGTCGCCCCGCCCGCTTTCGGACCAGTCGAGGTCGGCGGCGCGGGCGGCGGTCGGTGCCGGGTCGGACTCCGAGGGTGCGTCCGGTGAGTCGGGAGCCATACCGGGGTGACGCGCGCCGCGGACTAAGTACCGCGGGACCGACTGCCACGGGAAGTCGTGTCTCGCGTTCGACTCGCCGCGTGCGAGACTGGACGGTCGAACGCCTCAGAGCGAGGCGAAGACACGATGTTTAAGACGAACGGTCGGGAACCACGTCGTATGCGAAACCGAACGTACACGGCCGACGCCGAGCCCGGTGACACGGTCACCGTCGCCGGCTGGGTCCACGAAATCCGTGACCTCGGCGGCATCGCGTTTCTGATTCTCCGGGACACCTCCGGCAAGATTCAGGTCAAGTTCGAGAAGGACGAGATGGACGACGACCTCGTCGAGACGGGTCTCGGCGTCCACCGCGAGAGCGTCATCTCCGTGACCGGCGAGGTCGCCGAAGAGCCGCGCGCGCCGACGGGCGTCGAGGTCACGCCCGAGAGCCTCGACGTCATCGCCGAGGCCGAGGCGCAGCTCCCGCTCGACCCCTCCGGCAAGGTCGACGCCGAGCTCTCGACGCGCCTCGACAACCGCACGCTCGACCTCCGCAAGGACGAGGTCAAGGCCATCTTCGAGATTCGCGCCGAGGTCCAGCGCGCCGTCCGCGAGCAGTTCCGCGACCTCCGCGCCACCGAGATCAACACGCCGAAAATCGTCGCCACGGGGACCGAGGGCGGCACCGAGCTCTTCCCCATCACGTACTTCGGCAAGGAGGCGTTCATGAACCAGTCGCCCCAGCTGTTCAAACAGCTGATGGTCGGCTCCGGTCTGGAGCGCGTCTTCGAGGTCGGCCCCATCTTCCGCGCCGAAGAGCACAACACGCCCCGCCACCTCAACGAGGCGACCTCCATCGACTTCGAATCCGCCTTCATCGACCACACGGAGGCGATGGACGTGTGTGAGGCCGTCGTCACGGCCGCCTACGAGGCCGTCGAGGAGAACTGTCAGGACGAGCTCGAAGCGCTCGGTCTCGAAGACGAGTTCGAAGCGCCGTCCGGTGAGTTCCCGCGGCTCACCTACGAGGAGGCCATCCAGCGCATCAACGCCACGGGCGAACTCGACGAACAGCTCGTCTGGGGCGACGACCTCCCCACCGAGGGCGAGAAGGCGCTCGGCGAGGACGTCGGCGAGCACTACTTCATCACCGACTGGCCCAGCGAAATCAAGCCGTTCTACATCAAGGACCACGACGACGACGAGACGCTCTCGACGGGCTTCGACATGATGCACCCGAACATGGAACTCGTCTCGGGCGGCCAGCGTGAACACCGCTTCGACCACCTCGTCGCCGGCTTCGAACAGCAGGGCCTCGACCCCGACGCGTTCGAGTACTACACGAAGATGTTCAAGTACGGCATGCCCCCGCACGCCGGCTTCGGGCTCGGCGGCGAGCGACTCATCATGACGATGCTCGGACTGGAGAACATCCGGGAAGCTGTTCTGTTCCCACGAGACAGACAACGCCTGAGTCCGTAGACGAAGGCGCAACACGAGCACGGGAGCCGGGAGCGGCTTTGCCGCGACCGAGTTCCCGCGAGACCGCCACCGTCTGAGCCGTAGGGCGAAGACGTGGCGAGCCAACGAGACGGGCGCACGCGAGTCTCGTCGGACCGCCAGCGCCTGTCGTCTTAAGCGACGACACGCCGGGCCGCCAGCGCCTGTCGTCTTAAGCGACGACACGCCCACTGACGCGCCTCATTTTTTGCGAAACAGTCGTTAGCTCTCGGACACGTTAGAGCACTATGCACGCACGTCGTCGCGGGGGCAACCGTTGACCGACGCGGAGCGCGTCGTCGACGACGACGCCGAAGGAGACGAGGACTCGTCGCTCGAACAGTTGGTCGCCGGCGTCGTCGTGGCGCTCATCTTTCTGGTCGGCTTCGGCCTGCTCGCGCTCGGGGAGTCGTGGTTCTGGGTCGTCTTCCCGGTCGGCTTCGCGGGCGTGCTCCCCGCCGCGCTCGCCCTCGCGCGCATCTACGAGTCCCGCCGCGGCGACGGCGCGGACGAGTCGACGACGGAGACCGAAGACGCGCTCGAAGCGCTCCGGCGGCGCTACGCGACCGGCGAACTCTCCGAGGATGAGTTCGAGGCGAAAGTCGAGCGACTGTTGGAGACCGAGACGGTCACCGATGCCCGGGAGTCAGCCGCGGCACGCCGGCGCGAGGGCGAGGCAGGCGAGGCGGAGCGAGAGCGGGAGTTCGACCGCGATTGAGCGCGAACCGCGAACGAGGCGGGTGGGGCTCGGACGCGACGAAACGCAACACCGTTAACCGACCCCCGCCGTAGAACCACCGATGAGCGACGACGCGACGGCGTTCGTACCCGGTCACGTCACGGGCTTTTTCAGCGCCCACCCCGCCGACGACCCGGCGGTCGCCGGCTCTCGCGGCGCGGGACTGACGCTCTCTCACGGCGTCACCGTGACGGTCGAACCGGCGCAGGAGACCACCGTCAGCCTCGACGGCGAGGCGGTCGAGATGCCCCCCGTCGCGGACGTGCTTCGGGCGCTCGACGCGACGGCCGCCGTCGACGCCGAAAGCGACCTCCCGCTCGGCGCGGGCTTCGGCGTCTCGGGGGCGATGGCGCTCGGGACGGCGCTCGCGGCGAACGCGGTCTTCTCCTGCGGCCGGTCGGAAAACGAACTCGTCACGCTCGCCCACGTCGCTGAGGTTCGCGCGGGGACCGGCCTCGGAGACGTGGTCGCGCAGGCCCGCGGCGGGATGCCGATTCGGATCGACCCCGGCGCGCCGGCCCACGGTCGGATGGACGGCATCCCCGCGCGCCCCGAAATCGAGTACGTCGCGTTCGGCGGCCTCTCGACGGCCGACGTGCTGTCCGGGGACACGACGGCGCTCACCGCCGCCGGCGAGACGGCCCTCGAAGAACTCCGCGCCGAGCCGACGCTCGACCGCTTCGTCGCCGAGTCGCGGCGGTTCGCCCGCGACGCCGGTTTACTGACCGACCGGGTCGAAGCCGCCATCGACGACGTGCGCGCGGCCGGCGGCGACGGGTCGATGGCGATGCTGGGCGAGACGGTGTTCGCGGTCGGGTCGGGGCTGTCGGACGCCGGCTACGACCCAGAGCGCTGCCGCGTCCACCCCGCGGGCGCGACGCTGCTGAGCGAGTAGGCGGCCGCGAAGGCTCTTGGACGGTCGGCGTCGTTTCGGGGCCCCGCCCGTCCCGATGAGAAAACGTGTTACTGCCGCGGCGACGACCCACCACCAATGAGCGACATCGAGATTCCCGAGAGCCACCCGAGATACCAGTCGCTTCTCACCCGCCACCGCATCGAGGAGGGCGTCGAGAAGGGTATCACGAGCCGGCAGGGACTCATCGCGCAGGGGCGCGGCGAGGCGTTCGACTACCTCCTCGGCGAGCGGACGATTCCGAGCGCGGACGAGGCGGCGCGGGCGGCCGCGGCGCATCTCCTGCTCGCGGACCAGCCGGTCATCTCCGTCAACGGGAACGTCGCGGCGCTCTGTCCCGGCGAAATCGTCGACCTCGCCGAGGCCGTCGACGCCGACATCGAGGTGAACCTGTTCAACCGCACCGACGAGCGCATGCGGGCCATCGTGGACCACCTGCGCGACCACGGCGCGAGCGAGGTGAAGGGCCTCGCCGCCGACGGGCGGATTCCGGGCATCGACCACGAGCGCGCGAAAGTCGACGCCGACGGCATCGGGAGCGCCGACGTGGTCGTCGTCCCGCTGGAGGACGGCGACCGGGCCGAGGCGCTCGGCGCGATGGACAAAGTCGAAATCGTCGTCGACCTCAACCCGATGTCGCGGTCGGCGCAGGTCGCGACGGTCCCCATCGTCGACAACATCGTGCGCGCCGTGCCGAACGTCGCGGCTCACGCCCGCGACCTGCGGGACGCGGGCGCGACGCGCGAGGAACTGGAAGCCATCGTCGCCGACTTCGACGCCGACGCCGCCCTCGACGCCGCCGAACGCGCGATTCGGAGCGGAAGCGACGAGTGAGGAGCGGGCGAGACCAGACCGGTCGCAAAGCTATTTCTGGGCGACATGTGTCGTGTCGATATGGACCGTCAGCGAACCCTCGCAGTCGTTATGGCAGTCGCCGGCTTCGGAGCCGTCGTCGTCGGAATCCATCAGGAACTGCTCCACGTGGCACCGGGATACGACGGGACGATAACGACGGGGTGGGGCGGCCGGCTCAACCACGAGGAGTACCTGCTGGCGCGGCTCGGGGGCGTCGGCGTCGTCGGGGCGCTGGCCGCACTCCGATGGAAGTACGCCGCGGTCCTCCCAGTCGCGGTCGGCGGCGTCGAAATCGGCTATTCGCTCGTGGCCGTGTCCCACTACGTCCGTGACCCGGGGCTTTACACCACGGTCCAGACGTTCGACGGGACGACGCGACTCGTCCTCGGCGCGGAACCGTTCTTGCTCGTCGCCGGCGGCCTCCTGCTTTTCGGTGCCGGCCTCGTCGCGTGGCGGTCTCACGGTGGGCGCGCCGCGACCCGCGACGCGGCGACAGAGGCCTCCGCGAACGCCTGACGGTCGAACACACAGAATCCGCGGCGTTCCGGCGACCGCGATGGGTACCGGTCGGCGAACCTCCGTCACCGACCGAACCGTGCCGCCCGTCGCTCGTTACCGGCCTCGATTCGGCGCGCGCGGTCACAGAAAATATTCGTACGTTGACGAGTATGGTGTGAGTATGCCCTCCAGCGACGCGCGCGGCCCGGACAGCCCGGACGCCGACGACAAGACCGACGAGGACGACGAGAGGGAAAAGACGATTTTAGACCGCCTCGTGGACGTGCTGTGGATTCTCCCGTGGTGAGCGCCGCTAGCTGAACCCGCTTACCAGCACCGCGAACCACTGCGCCGGGTCGCGTCGCCGCCGCACCTCGACCGTATCGACCCACTTGACCCACTGGAACCCGCGGCGGTTCGGCGCGACCAGTCGGAGCGGCGCGCCGTGGCCGTGCGAGAGCGGTTCGCCGCCGACGCGCGTCGCCAACAGCATCTCGCGGGCCTCCGCGATGGGAAACGACCAGCGAAAGCCCGTCACCGACCGGACCGTCACCCACCGCGCCGACGAGTGAAAACCCGCGGTATCGAGCGCGTCGCCGAGTCTGACGCCGGTCCAGTTCTGCTCGGTGTACCATCCGCTCGTGCAGTCCAAGAGGGCCGACCGCGTCTCGTCGGGCGCGAGGTCCGACCGGTCGAGTTCGAGCGGGCGGTCGACCAGTCCCGCGACCGAAAGCGACCACGAGTCGGGGTCGACGGGGTCGGGGTCGTCGGCGACCCAACTCGTCACCGGAAAGGCGTCGTTGCCCTCGCCGGGCGGGAGCGGCCGCGACCCGGTGAACCAACGGCCGACGCCCCGGAGCGCCCCCATCGTCTCGGTCGCCCGGTAGGTCGCCGCGCCGAAGACGAGTATCGCGCCGTACTGGAGCGCCCGGCGTCGCTCCGCGAAGTCGACCCGGCGGGGCGGGCGGAAGCGCGCCCGAAGGTGGACGAAAAGAATCGGAACCACGAGCAGGCCGAAGCCGATGTGGACGTTGAGAAGCGTCCAGAACGCGATTCGGACCTCGACGCCGAGCACCCACGCGACGCCGGTGCCGAGGGCCGCGAGCGCGACGACCGCGAGGACGACCGAGAGCGCGGTGTGGCGGTCGCGGAGCCGCGAGTCGAGGACGCGGCGGCGGACGCGGTGGAGCTTGAACCCGACGAGAACGACGAGCGAGAGTCCGGCGACGCCGTGGACGACGAACAGGAGGCCGTTGGCCGGGTGGCCGGCCCCGAGGCTCAGCACGCCCGAAAGCGCCTCGAAGACGACGAGCGCGAAGATGGACCAGTCGACCGCCCGCGGCGGCGGTTCGACTCGCCGGAGCGCGCGGGCCGCGCGGCTTGCCATGTGAAGTGATAGCGCTTCAAGCGGGAATAGGGTGTCGCGGGAGGCGACGAGAACGGGGACGGGGCGGAGACGAGCGCGAAAACCGAGCGGAGACGGCTCAGTCGTCGGCCGTCAGCGCCGCGGGGAGGTCCGCCGGGAGGCGGTCGCGGTCGTGTTCCGCGTCGAAGTCGAGGTCGGGGCCGACGCCGTAGATGCGCTTGGGGTTGATGTCGCCGTGGCTGACGAAGTAGTGCCGGACGATGTGGTCCATGTTGACCGTCTTTGCGACGCCGGGGAGTTGGTAGAACTCCTTCGTGTAGTTCCAGAGGTTATCGTACTCGTGGATAGCCCTCTTGTTGCACTTGAAGTGCGTGTGGTAGACGTGGTCGAAGCGGATGAGCGTCGCGAACATCGCGATGTCCGCCTCGGTGAGCACGTCGCCCGCGAGGAACCGCTGGTCGTCGAGCACCTCGTCCCAGTGGTCCAGCGCGTCGAACAGCTCCTCGACGGCCTCCTCGTAGGCTTCTTGGGTGGTTGCGAACCCGGCGCGGTAGACGCCGTTGTTGACCGGCTCGTAAATCTCGTCGATGAGGCGGTCGACCTCCTCTTCGTAGCCGTCGGGGTTGAGGTCCACGTCGTGCTCTGCGAGGGGGGCGAACGCCTCGTCGAGCATCCGCATGATTTCGCGGGACTCGTTGTTGACGATGGTCTCGCGCCGTTTGTCCCACAGCACGGGGACGGTGACGCGCCCGGTGAACTCGTCGTCGGCGCGGAGGTAGATATCGCGGAGGAACTCCTCGCCGTACAGCGGGTCCGGGAGGTCCTCGGAGAACTCCCAGCCGTCGTCGATGCGGACGGGTTCGACGAGCGACAGCGAAACCGCGTCTTCGAGGCCCTTCAGCGCGCGCGTCATCGCGGTGCGGTGGGCCCACGGACACGCCCGGCAGATGTAGAGGTGGTACCGACCGGCCTCGACCGGGAACCGCTCGTCCTCGCCGACCCAGTTGCGGAAGTCGGTCGTCTGGCGCTCGAACTCGCCGTCCTCGTTGTTGGCGACGAACTTGTCGGTCCGCCACTCGCCTTCGTAGAGCATGTTCATGCGACCACGACCTGGAGTGCTTGCATAGCCGTCCGTTGGGACGTGACCACCAAAAGTTGGGAGGCGACATCGGTGTAACCGGTCGGCAAACTGGGTCGCCATCGCGCGGCCGCCGCTACATGTTTGATTTCCATCACAAACGGGGCACGCCCATGTTATTCGATTGCACAGTCACATCCGCGAGACAGACTCGATAACTGCCACGTTGAGAAAAAGTCATCATAGATTATGGCATTTGTTGGTACGTCGCATGGTGGTACTAGACATCGAGACGGAGGATGGACAGCGCGAGGCGCTTCGCCGGATGCTCACGATTCGGGCGTTCGACACGAAGGCGGCCGACCTATTCAGCGACGGCGAACTCCCCGGGTTCGTCCACCTCTACGTCGGTGAGGAAGCGGTCGGGGTCGGCGCGTGTTCGGCCCTCGAATCGGACGACTACATCACGAGCACCCACAGGGGTCACGGCCACTGTATCTCGAAGGGACTCGACCCGGACCTGATGATGGCCGAACTGTTCGGGAAGGCAAACGGCTACTGCAACGGCAAAGGCGGGTCGATGCACATCGCGGACGTCGACGCGGGGATGCTCGGGGCGAACGGCATCGTCGGCGCGGGGCCGCCGCTGGCGACGGGTGCCGCGCTCACCTCGCACCTGAAAGGCGAAGACACCGTCGCGCTGGCGTTCTTCGGCGACGGCGCGGTCGCACAGGGACAGGTCCACGAGGCCATCAACCTCGCGGCGACGTGGAACCTGCCGGCGGTGTTCCTCGTCGAGAACAACCAGTACGGCGAGGCGACGCCCGTCGAGAAACAGCACAACGTCCAGAACCTCAGCGAGACCGCGGAGGCGTACAACATCCCCGGTTTCACCGTCGACGGGATGGACATCACCGCCGTCTACGAGGCCGTCAAGGAGGCGCGCAAGCGGGCCGCCGACGGCGAGGGGCCGACGTTCATCGAGGCCGAGACGTATCGGTACCACGGCCACTTCGAGGGCGACCAACAGCCGTATCGGACCGAGGAGGACGTGGCGATCTGGAAGGACCGCGACGCCATCGAGACGTTCAAGCGACGGCTCGTAGAGGCGGGAACGATAACCGAAGACGAGTTCGACGAGATGAAAGCCGAAATCGACCAGCAGATCGAAGACGCCGTCGGAAAGGCGAAAGAGGCGGCGTATCCGGACCCCAGCGAGGCGTACGAGGACATGTTCAACGCGGCCGTCCCGGAGATAAGCGACTTTTCCAGCGGGATGCGGGCCGACGGAGGTGAGGACCGATGAGCACCGAGACCGAAAGCGGAACCGGCCCGGACCAGACGAAGGAGATGACCATCCGGGAGGCGATTCGGCTCGCCCTCCGCGAGGA
Organism: Haloferax sp. S2CR25; assembly: GCF_031624535.1. Taxonomy (NCBI): domain Archaea; kingdom Methanobacteriati; phylum Methanobacteriota; class Halobacteria; order Halobacteriales; family Haloferacaceae; genus Haloferax; species Haloferax sp. S2CR25. The sequence goes on along the minus strand of NZ_JAMQOO010000004.1, from coordinate 360,323 downwards.
GCTCGACCGCGACGACGACGTGTTCGTCATGGGCGAGGACGTCGGGAAGTTCGGCGGCGTCTACGAGGTCACGGGTGACCTCGTCGAGCAGTTCGGCGAGGAGCGCGTCCGCGACACGCCCATCAGCGAGGCCGGCTTCATGGGCGCGGCGGTCGGCGCGGCGGCGACCGGGACGCGGCCGGTCGTCGAAATCATGTTCTCGGACTTCATCGGCGTCTGCTCCGAACAGATAATCAACCAGATGGCGAAGAACCGCTACATGTTCGGCGGCAAGACGGAGATGCCCGTCACCGTCCGAACGACCGAGGGCGGCGGCAGCGGCGCGGCCAGCCAGCACTCCGGGACGATTCACACGTGGTTCGCCCACTTCCCCGGCGTGATGGCCGTCGCGCCCGCGACGCCGGCGTCCGCCAAGGGCCTGTTGAAGTCGGCCATCCGGTCGGACGACCCGGTCATCGTCTTCGAGAACAAGCAGATATACGAACAGAAGGGCGAGGTCCCGCTCGACGATGACTTCACCATCCCGATCGGCACCGCGAGCGTCGAGCGCGAGGGCGAGGACGTGACCGTCGTCGCCACCCAGCGCATGGTCGGCGAGTCGCTCGAACTCGCCGAGGAACTCGCGGGGCAGACGAGCGTCGAGGTCGTCGACCTCCGGTCGCTCTACCCGATGGACACCGAGACGCTGGTCGAGAGCGTCAAGAAGACCGGCCGCCTCGTCATCGCCGACGAGAGCCCGCTTTCGTACGGGACCCACGCCGAGGTGGCGACGCGCGTCATGGAGAACGCGTTCTACAGCCTCGACGCGCCCATCCAGCGGGTTGGCGTCGCCGACGTTCACATCCCCTTCAGCCCCGCGCTCGAAGAGGAGGTGCTCCCCCACGGCTCCGACGTGGAAGCCGCAATCAACCGCATCGTGTAAGTGACGACCACTATCGGGCTCGTCGTCAACCCCGCCGCCGGCCGCGACATCCGACGGCTCACCGGCGGCGCGAGCGTCAGTAACAACTACGCGAAACGCCGCACCGCGGGCTGCGTCCTCGCGGGGTTGACGCTCGTCGACGACGCGGAGGTGCTGGTCATGCCCGACAACACGGGGCTCGCCGACCGCATCGTCGACGACGCGCCCGACGGTGTCAGCGTCGAGTTCGTAGACATGACGGTCACCGCGTCGGGTCGGGACAGCAGAACGGCCGCGGCCCACTTCGCGGACCACGCCGACGCCGTCGTCGTCCTCGGCGGCGACGGCACGACGCGAGACGTGGCCCAGACCATCGGCGACGTGCCGGTCGTGAGCATCTCGACGGGGACGAACAACGTCGTCCCGACGCCCGTCGACGGCACGGTCGCGGGCGCGGCCGCCGCCCTCGTCGGAAGCGGGGCCGTCTCCGCGGCGGAGGCGACGACGCGCCACGGGACCGTCGAGGTCGACGTCGTCCGGTCCGAGGAGACGACGGTCATCCGCGGCCTCGCCACCGTCGGCGTCCTCGACCGCCCCTTCGTCGGCACGCGGGCGATTCTCGACCCGAGCGACATCGTCGGCGGCGTCGTCTCGCGGTCGTCGCCCGCGGAAATCGGGCTTTCGGGCATCGCCGGCGGTCTCGTCACGCACCGACCTGACGACCCCGGCGGCGTCGGCTTCCGGCTGTCCCGCGACGGGGCTGACGGGACAGACGCGCCGGATGCGGCGGACGCGGCGACCAGCCCGGCCACGACGGTCAGGGCGATTACCGTCCCCGGACGCCTCTCGACGGTCGACGTGGCCGAACACCGCGTCCTCGACGACGGCGAGGACTACGCGTTCGAGGTCGACCGCGGGGTCATAAGCGTCGACGGCGAGCGGGAACACGAGGTGCGAAACGGGACCGTCCGCCTCCGTCCGGTGAGCGACGGCCCGCGACTGGTCGACGTCGAGGCGGTCCTCGAACGGGCGGCCGACGACGGGCGCTTCAGGCTCGGGTGAGCCTTTTTCACCGCCCGCCGGCGGCGATGACGAGCGACCACGGGTTCTCGACGTGTTCGACGAGCGTGCCGAGCATGCGGGCGGCGTCCGCCCCGTCGACGATGCGGTGGTCGAACGACAGCGAAAAGGAGATGACCCGCCGGACGGTCACGTCGCCGTCGTCGGTCGGCACGGCCTCCCGGCGAATCGTGTTGACGCCGAGGATGGCGACCTGCGGCGGGTTGATTATCGGGTCGAACGACTCGACGCCGAGGACGCCGAGGTTCGAGACGGTGAAGGTGCCCCCCGAGAGGTCGTCCATCGTGAAGTCGCCCGACAGCGCCCGCTGGGTGACCTCGGCGCGGGTCTCGGCGAGTTCGGCCAGCGACAGCGAGGCGACGTCGCGGACGACCGGCGCGATGAGCCCCTCGTCGATGTCGACCGCGACGCAGATGTTGTGCTCCCCGTGGAGCCGGTGGACACCGTCCTCGAAAGTCGCGTTGAACTCGGGGTGCTCGTCGAGTGACGCCGAAAGTACGAGCAGGAGGACGTCCGTTATCGATACGTCCGCGTCGAGGGCGTCGTCGGCGGCGTCGGCCGCGGCGAGCAGTTCCTCCGCGTCGGCGCGGCGGTCGACCGTGACGTGGACCGCCTCGCGGTAGCTCTCGCCGAGTCGGTCGGCGATGGTGCGGCGCATCCCGGATAGCGGGCGTTCGGTCTCGACCGGCTCGCTCGCGGCGGTCGCGTCGGTCGTCTCGGCCCCCGCGGTCGCCGCGGAGTCGGTTGCCGCCGCGCTCGCGCCGCCCGCCGCCCGCACGTCGGACTCGGTGATGCGACCGTTCTGTCCCGTCCCCTCGACGGCCCCGATGTCGACGCCGAGTTCGCGGGCGAGGCGGCGTGCGCTCGGCGGGGCGAACACGCGCTTTTCGGCCGCGGCGGCGGTCCCGGCGGCGGTCCCGGCGTCGTCGCCGCCGGCGGGCGTCTCGGCCTCCGCCGCGGCTTCCACGTCGCTCTCGGTGATAGCGCCCTGCGGCCCGGAGCCCTCGACGGTCGTGAGGTCGACGCCGAGGTCGTCCGCGAGTCGCTTCGCGCGCGGCGACGCGCGCACCTCGCCGTTCCCCGACGAGGCGTCCGACCCGCCGGCGTGTGAGGTCGCGCCCGACGAGTCGCCTCCGGTCGCCGCCGCCGTCTCGGTCGCCTCGGCCGCGCCCGAGTCCGCCGCGGAGTCGTCGGTCGCGGCGGGTTCGTCTCCGCCCTCGCCGACGCCCGCGTCCGCCTCTAACCCGGAGATGTCCTCGTCCGCCCCGGCGACGATAGCCAACGCGCCGCCGGGCGCTGTCGACTCGCCTTCCGCGAGAACGACGCGCCGCAGAACGCCGTCCTCCTTGGCGTCAATCTCCGCGGTCGTCTTCTCCGACTCGATTTCGGCGATCGGCTCGCCCTCGGTGACCTCGTCGCCCTCCGAGACGAGCCACGCCGAGAGCTCGCCGGACTTCATCTCTAACCCGAGCTTGGGCATCTTGACTACGTACGCCATGGGTACAACATACACTATAGTCCGTGATATATCTAGGTCGCCGCGGCCGCGACCACCAGACTTTACTACTAGGTGGTATCACTAGGTGGTATGTCGTTCGACGGATTCACCGACGCGACAGAAGCACAGGTCACACGCGCGATTTCCGACTCGTGGATGGAGGAGTTCCGCGAGCGCACCGACACCGAGGTCATCGTCGTGGGCGGCGGGCCCTCCGGGCTCGTGGCGGCCAAAGAGCTCGCCGAGCGCGGCGTCGACGTGACCATCGTGGAGAAGAACAACTACCTCGGCGGCGGCTTCTGGCTCGGCGGCTTCCTCATGAACAAGGTGACCGTCCGCGACCCGGCCCAGCGCGTCCTCGACGAGCTCGGCGTCCCCTACGAGGAGAGCGACGAGGCCGAGGGGCTGTACGTCGCCGACGGCCCGCACGCCTGTTCCGCGCTCATCAAGGCCGCCTGCGACGCCGGCGCGAAGATTCAGAACATGACGGAGTTCACCGACGTCGTCCTCCGCGAGGACGACCGCGTCGGCGGCATCGTCATGAACTGGACGCCGGTCCACGCGCTCCCGCGCGAACTCACCTGCGTCGACCCCATCGCGGTCGAGTCCGACCTCGTCCTCGACGCGACGGGCCACGACGCCGTCGTCCTCTCGAAGCTCTCCGAGCGCGGCGTCCTCGACGTGAACGGCATCGAACACGCCAAGGAACACAACACGGGCATGGACAAGACCGCCGACGGCGAGTACGGCGCGCCCGGCCACGACTCGCCCGGCCACGACTCGATGTGGGTCTCCGAGAGCGAAGACAGCATCGTCGACGCGACGGGCGTCGTCCACCCCGGCGTCGTCGCCTCCGGCATGGCCGTCGCCACCGCCCACCACCTGCCGCGCATGGGCCCGACGTTCGGTGCCATGTTGCTCTCTGGCCGGCAGGCGGCGCAGTCCTGTCTCGACGAACTCGGCCGTGACGCGCCCGAGGTGAGCATCTCCGGTCCCGCTCCGGCCGACGACTGACCGTCTCCCGACGGTCCGATTGTCGGCTCCCCCGACGCCTCTGACACTCGTTCTGGGTCGCTCCCGACCCGTTTTCCGTTACTAGATTCCCTCGCGTTCCTGCTCGTGAACCCAGCCGAGCGTTCGCCTGAGTCGCGCCCACCCACGGTTCCACACGAGCAGAAAGCCGGGGACGACACCGACGGCGAGCAACGCCAGATAGTACTGCAACTCGACGACCGGCGGGTACGCCACCGACGCGATTACGTCGAGGAGTCGCAATGCGAACCAGAGCCGCGCCGCGACGAAGTGACCGATAACGAAACTGCCGACGAGCCGCTCCTGAACGCCCGCGGGCTCAGTCCGCCCGCCGATACGGCTCCGGTAGAGCAGATACCCGACGACGAGCGGTTCGAAGACGACACAGCCGAGCGCCCACAGGAGACTCGCGTTGCTCCCCCGCTCGGCGGCGTCGAGAGACACCCAGTAGCCGACGAGCCCCAAGAACAAGAGGTGAAACGCGTTGAAGGGCGCGCCGAGAAGCTCCGCGAGGAACGAGGCCATACCACCCGTCGACAGCGGGGCGACATATCGCTTCTGTCGGCCGGTCGGACCGCACGACGGCGATTGCTACTCCACCGCGCCCGCACGAACCCGCGCGAAGCCGAGCGCGTGCGTCGTCTGGTGCGTCACTCGACACCGCGATTCGAGCGACCGATGGGCCGCGACGAGCCGCCGGTTCAGCATCTTCGTCGGCGACGCGCGCATCGTGCGCGACCCCGGCGGCGCGGTGACGCGGACGAGCGCCCGAAACGCCGGATTGAGCGGTCGCCAGCGCGGGTCGGTCGTCTCCGCGAGGTCGACGAGACAGAGCCGGCCGCCCGGTCCGACGAGGTCGGCCCACGACGAGACCACGGCCGCGGGGTCGTCGAACATCCCCGAGACGAACGTGGCGAGGACGGCGTCCGGCGATTCTGCGAGTTCACGCGCGACCGGCGGCCGGGTCGCGTCGGCGCGAACGAGGTGGACGTTCGGGTACTCGCGGGTCCGCTCGCGGGCCACGTCGAGGACGCCGGGGGAGAAATCGACGCCGACGACGGTCCCCTCGGGGCCGACGCGCTCGGCGAGGTACGGGAGGTTCGCGCCCGTCCCGCAGCCCATCTCGACGACCGTCTCGCCGGGAGAGAGCGCGAGCGCGTCGGCGGCTTCGGTTCTGACGCTCCCGACGCCGGGCGCGCGGCGGGCGAGCGCGTCGTAGAGCGTCGCCCAGCGGGTGTAGAACGACTGGGCGACAGACGACGGGGAGCGAGAGCGGGAACGGGAACGGGAATCGGGCTGTTCGGCTGTCATGGGACGGGAGCCTCAGAGCAGGACGCGGACCACGTCGGCGACGGCGGGCGCGTCGGGGCCGAGAACGTACGTGATTGGTTCGATGCCGTAGCCGCCGCTCTGGTAGACGACGAACGTCTCCGGGAGGTCGCGGCCGGTGAGGAGTTCGCGGACCGGGTCGGTCGGCGCGTCGGGGTCGAACTCGATGCACTCGTAGCCCGCGGCTTCGAGGTCTTCGATGACGCCCGCGTCGTAGACGATGTTGAGCGCGGCGTTCACGTCGGCTCCGGCGGCGCGGGCCGAAAGCAGGACGCCGGCGACGTGGCCGCTGACGCCGAACTCGGGCTCGCCGGGGACGGTCGCCTGCCCCTTCACGTCGAAGATGCGACCGGGGATGGCCGCCACCTCGTCCACGCTGTCGGCGTCCGGCAGCGACTCCACGAGGTTGGAGCCGACGTTCGGGATGAGCCCCGCGAAGCCGGAGGTGTTCGTGAGCATGCGGAGGCCGCGGCGGACCGACGAGCGGACCTGCTCGACGGTTCGGAGGCGACCCTCGGGGTCGTGGATGCTCCGAAAGCCGTCGTGGGAGGCGAGTTCTGGCATCTCCTCCTCGTGGAGGTCCGAAAGCAGGTCGCCCTCCTCCAGTTGGCGGATGAGGACCTCGGCCTCGACGAGCGCCTGCACGGGCGTTATGTCGCCGGTGGCGAGGCCGTCGCCGACGCGGGAGACGAGGTCGACGACGCGGGGGTCGGTGGCGACCCGCTCGTTCGTGCTGACCTCGCCGTGGGCGTACTTCGAGACGGCGCTCTGGCTGATGCCGAGCGCGTCGGCGACCTCCGACTGGGTGAACCCGCGGTCCCGGAGGTCCTCCGCGAGGAGCGCGCGGAACGTGGGCAGGAACGCGTCCACGACGATTTCTTCGATGAACTTCATTCGCCGCCACCGAACTCGGGGTCGGAGCTGAGCCGCGACGCCTGCGGCCCGCGCTGGCCCTGATACTTCGACCCGCGTTCGACCCCGTAGGGGCGGTCGGCGGGCGATTTCATCTCCGTGAACACGAGTTGAGAGATGCGCATGCCGGGGGTGAGCGCGACGGGCGCGGTGCCGAGGTTCGACAGTTCGAGCGTGATTTGGCCCTCGTAGCCGGGGTCGACGATGCCCGCGGTGGCGTGGATGACGACCGCGAGGCGGCCGAGCGACGACCGGCCCTCGACGGTCGCCAGCAGGTCGGCGGGAATCTCCACGCGCTCTTTGGTCGTGCCGAGGACGAAGTCGCCGGGGTGGAGGATGAAGTCGTCGCCCTCCGGGACGTGCGTCTCGCGGACGTACTCGGAGACCTCGCTCTCGCGGTTCGGGTGGATACAGGAGATGTTCGTGCGCTGGAACTCCAGGAATTCGGTGCCGAGACGGAGGTCGACGCTCGCGGGCTGGACCTGCATGTCCACGTCGTCTATCGGGTCGACCACGAGGTCACCCTCGGCGAGGCGAGCGAGGATGTCCGAGTCGGAGAGTATCATACTCGAAGGGAGCGCGTCGCGGACAAGTAAATCCACCTTCTCGGCGCGGCTCAGAGGAGTTCGAACAGGAGGCCGACGAGGCTCAGGCCGACGGTGACGACGGCGGCCGACTCGACGTCGAGGTCGCGGGCGCGGGCCAGCCCGTAGGTCCTGACGTACGTCGCCCACGCGACCGTGACGACCACGACGACCCCGCTGACGAGGCCGAAGCCGGACAGCGCCGACTGCATCGCGGCGACCGCGGCGTCGGGCGTCGACGGGAGGTCGATTCGTGGGAGGGCGTAGGCGAGGTAGCCGGCGAGCGCGACGGCGCGGGCCGCGCTCGGAACCATCCCCCACGCGGCGACCGTCAGCGTCTCGGCGAACCCACCCTCGCCGCCGACGAGCGACGTGCCGAGGTGGAGAACCGCCGCCTCGAACAGCCAGAACAGCGGCACGCCGACGAGCATCGCCCACGGGACCCACGAGATTTCCTCCCAGACGAGGTCGCCGAGGCGCTTGTCGAGCTGTTCGGGAACCGACGGGTCACAGCCCGCGGGGGCGCCCATGTCGGCGAACGGGCCGCCCTCTTCGTAGTTCTCGCACATCATCTCGGGGGCGTGTGCGGGGTTGTCGACGGTGACCCGCTGGTCGAGCTGTTGGGTGAACGTGACGAGGATGCCGCCGGTGGCGGCCGCGACGACGAGCGTCACGAGCGCGACGACGGCGAGCGCCCGCCCGGCATCGAGCGGTCGCGGCCGCGACGCGAAGTACTCGCGCGGCTTGCGGAGGGGCGTTCGGGGACCTGCCATCGGTCGAACCACGGAGATGTTGGTGAAATGTCTTCTGCCCCGCACGCGACGCCCGCGATGGGAGGACATTTACCGCGTCGGCGGGGAGTAGCGGGCATGAAACAGGCCATCGTCGCACGCGCCGACCTCGGCATGGGCCGGGGAAAGCTCGCCGCGCAGGTCGCCCACGCCTCGCTGTCCGCCTACGAGGACACCGACTCGCAGACGCGAAAGCGCTGGAAGGGCGGCGGACAGAAGAAGGTCGTCCTCAAGGCCAACGGCGAGTCCGAACTGTTCAAACTCGCCGACAAGGCAGAGCGAGCGGGCATCCCCCACGCCATCATCCGCGACGCGGGGCACACGCAACTCGACCCCGGCACGGTGACGGCGCTCGCCGTCGGCCCCGCCGACGACGACGAAATCGACCGCGTGACCGGCGACCTCTCGCTGTACTGATGCGCGAGGCACACCCGCTTGAGCGCGCGGTCGGCATCGACAGCTACGTGAGCGACGCCGACGGCGTCGGCGGCCGCCTCCGCGTCGCCCCCGAGGACTTCCGCGTGCGCGAACTCGAACTCGACTCGCTGAACGTCCGCCCGCCGGACGCGCCGACCGGCGACTTCCCGAACCTCGTCCTCCGCGTCAGCCTCCGCGGCTGGGACACCAACGACTTCGCGGGGCGGCTCTCGGACGAACTCGGCGCGAGCAGAGAGCGCGTCTCGTGGGCCGGCACGAAGGACAAACACGCCGTGACGACTCAGCTGTTCACCGTCAACGGCGGCGACGCCGCCGACGTGCCCGACATTCCGAACGCCGATATCGAAGTCGTCGGCCGCCTCGGGCGCACGCTGAACTTCGGCGACCTCGCGGGCAACGGCTTCCGTATCCGCGTCCGCGACCCCGAACACCCCGACAACGCCGCGGCCGTCACCGACGCCCTCGCCGAGTTCGGCGGCCGCGAGGGTCGCGTCGGCGTTCCGAACTTCTTCGGCCACCAGCGGTTCGGGAGCATCCGCCCCATCACCCACAAAGTCGGCCTCCACGTCGTCCGCGGCGAGTGGCGCGAGGCCGTGTTGGCGTACTGCGGCGGGCCGACCGAGGACGAACCCGAGGAGACCCAAGAAGGCCGCGCCGTCGTCGACGAGGAGGCCGCGTCGGCCGACCCCGACTGGCACCGCGCGCTCGACGCGATTCCGGGCTACCTCGGCTACGAGCGGGGGATGCTCCACCGACTCGCCGAGGACGGCGCGGAGACCGACGCGGACTGGCGCAACGCGCTCGAATCGGTCCCGTCGAACCTCCAGCGACTGTTCGTCAACGCCGCGCAGTCCTACGCGTTCAACCGGATGCTCTCGGAGCGCCTCGACCGCGGCCTCCCGTTCGACGAACCCGTCGAGGGCGACGTGGTCTGCTTCGCCGACCGCGACGCGCCCGAGGGGCTGGAACTCCCCGACGTGAGCCGCCTCCAGACCGCGACGGGCCGCCGGGTCGAGGTCATGGGCCGGCACATCGAGCGCGGCCGCGCGTTCGTCACGGCCCCGCTCGTCGGCACCGACACCGAACTCGCCGAGGGCGAACAGGGCGACATCGAGCGGGGCGTCCTCGACGACCTCGACCTCGAACCGGGCGACTTCGACCTCCCCGGTAACTTCCGGTCGACCGGGACGCGCCGGGCGATTCTCGTCCGCACCGACCTCGACGTGGAGCGCGAGAGCGGCGACGCCGACGACGCCGACGGCGCTGGCGACGACCTCGTCTTCGACTTCGCGCTCCCCCACGGCTCGTACGCGACGGCCGTGATGCGCGAGTACCTGAAGGCCGGACCGCTCGACCTCTGAAAAGCGAACCGAGACGCGAACGTACAATCGAACCGAGACGCGAACCTACTGTTCTGCGGCGCTCGCGGCGGGGCTGGGTCCCGCCCGTCTCTCCGCATCCGCGGTGCGCGTGGTCGCGTAGCCGATGGCCGCGAAGGGAAGCGAGAGGAGCGTCGCGGCGACCGCGAACCCGACCGCGAGGCCGACGGACTCCGGGTCGAAGCCGGCGGCCTCCGCGGCCGGCGGGAAGTACGACCACGCGGGGACGGCGAACGCGAGCGCCGAGACGGTCGCGCCGAGGCGGAACCGACCGCGGGCGCCCGCGACGCCGAGCGCGTAGCCGACGGCCAGCGGGAGCGCCAGCGTGGCGGTCCGGGCGACCGCGGGGCCGGCGACGAGCGACGCGACGACGCCGGCGAGGGCGACGGGTGCCATCGCGTACAGCGACCCGGTGACGACGCCCCCGTCGTCCGAGCGGCCGGCGAAGACCGCACCCCCGGCGGCGAGGAGTGCGACGCCCGCGCCGGCGACGACGACCGGCCGGTCGCGTGCGAAGACGACCACGAGCGGGACGGTCGCCGAGGCGACGAGCGCGAACGCGTGTTCGGCGGTCGTCCGCGTGTCCGCGGGGTCGCGGTGCGCGACGAAGGCGCGGAAGCTCCCGGCGGCGACCCACGCGAGCGCGGCGAACAGCGCGGTCGAAAGCGGCGCGGCCCGGCTGAGATACGAGGCGACCCCCCGACCCGTGTCGAGCGCCGATTGGCCAAGTTGCGTGGCGAGACGGACGGTCGTCTCGGGGTCGGCCGCGAGCGCGACCAGTCCGACGAGACCGGCGAGCGCGAGCGGCGACAGCGACGCGAGAAGGGCGCGGCGGCGCATACGGAGTGGAGTCTCGGACACGGGGACGAATATGTTTCGCCGGACGAGTCGTGTGTCGGGAGTCGCGGCGCGTCCGCCTCGAACCGCATAAACGGCCTTTTGTACGCGCACGCCCGACACGTCGATATGCATTGTCGGCGGTGTGGAAACCCGTTAGAGAAGCCGGGAGACTACTGTCTCACCTGCAACACCGCCAACTGCGACGCCGTCGTGGCCGTCTTCGCGGCCGACCGCGCGACGCTGACGTTCCTCGACGAAGAAGACGTGCTCGGCGAGACGACGGTCACGACGGTTCCCGAGTCGGACGACGAGACGAAGGTGGTCCAGCTCCGGAACTTCGCCGGCCTCGTCGCCGACGAGATTCGACGCAAGCGCCCCGAAACCGTGTACGCCGCGGGCGAGCGCGCTCCGTTGCGCGAGACGCGTGCCCAACTCCACCACGAGTTCTACCGCGTCTCCGACGACGACCCGGTCCAGCGCGTCCTCGACACCCGCGGGGAGCGGACGCTCGAAGTCGTCGACATCCCGCCCGCGGAGAAACTGGGCGGGAGCCACAGCACGCTCATCGGCGGGCGGCGGGGTCGCCGGGCAATCGGCGTCGTCGCCGGCCACCCGCACGTCAAGAAGGTCATCCCCGGCCCCATCGACGCCGGCGGCACCGGGTCGCGGACGGGCCTCCGGGCGAAGGTCACCCGCGCCGACGACAACGGCAACGTCAGACTCCTGCTCCGCGACGGGTCGAGCGTCCAGGAGAACCGCATCGTCACGACGGCGATGAACCGCGAGACGGGCGAGCGCGTCCGCGACGACCTGAACGAGGCGCTGCGCGAAGACGGGTTACAAGACGAGTAGCGAGTGAGAGCGCCGAGCGAGAGGAAGGCGACCGACTCAGGCCGACTCGGCGGCCCCCTCCGGGACCGTCTCGATGCGAACCGGCTCCGTCTCGCCCGCTTCCCCCTGTGACTCGTACCACGCGACCGTCTCGGCGATGGCGTCTCGCAGGGGGGTCGGTTCGACGGCGTCGCCGAACGCCTCGCGGAACTTCGCGTCGCGGACGACGTACGGCTCCTCGAAGGCGTAGCGCATCTCCGCGAGCTCCTTCAGCGGCGCGCTCAGGTAGCCGCCGAGAGTCAGCGCGAGCCCCGGCGCGGCGATGATGTGCGGGAAGCCGGGGTCGACCTCGGCGGCCTCGTAGACGAGGTCGACGAACCGGCGCGTCGACACCGTCTCGGGGTTCGGGACGTGCCAGACCTCGCCGAGCGCCTCGTCGCGCTCGCCGAGGAGGACGAGCGCCCGGGCGAAGTCGGGGACGTAGGTGTAGGTGTGGGCGAGCCGCGGGTCGCCGAACACCTTCGCGCGCTTGCCGGCGACGGCGGCCCCGAACACCTGCTCGCCGACGGCCGACTCGCGGACGCGCGGGCCGAAGAAGTCGCTGGCGCGGCCGATAGTCGCCTCGATGCGACCCGCCTCGTGAGCGTCGAGGACGATGTCGGCGCACTCGGCTCTGGCCTGCCCCTTCGGGCCGGTGGCGGCATAGGGGAGGTCCTCGGTGAGGCGGACCTGCACCGGGCCGTACATGTAGAGGTTCTCGGCGACGACGAGGCGCGCGCCGGCGGCTTCGGCCCCGGCGACGACACCGCGGGTGAGGTCGGGGAACAGTTCGGGCCACTCGTCGTACGGCGGTTGAGCGCAGTGGTAGACGACGTCCGCGCCCGCGAAGGCGGCGACGGCGCGGTCGGGGTAGAGCACGTCGGCGAGGCGGCTCTCGACGCCCTCGGGGAGGAAGTCGGGTTCGTGGCGGGTCACCGCGACCACGGCCTCCCCGCGCTCCCGGAGCTGTTCCATCACCGCGAGTCCGACGGGACCGGCACCCACCACTACGTGTTGTGTCATGGCCTCCCGTACGCGCGCCGGCGACAAAGCCGTGTCTAGGCCCGTCAGGTCCCGAGACGACTCGTAGGGTTTATCCATACCGGCGAGGTAGTTCGCGGTACTATGGCCGAGAAGAAGGCACGATCCGTCGGTAGTTCCGGGCGCTTCGGCGCGCGGTACGGCCGCGTCGCTCGACGCCGCGTCAAGGAAATCGAAGCAGAGATGCGCAACTCCAAGGTCGACGGCGACGACGTCACTCGCGTCGAAACCGGCGTCTGGAAGAACGAGAAGACCGGCGAGGTCTTCACCGGCGGCACCTACCGCCCGCAGACCCCCGCCGGCAAGCAGGTCCGCCGCTCCATCCGCGCCGCGCTCACCGGCGAGGACGAATAACTCCCAAGTAGCCTCGACGCTTTCCATCTCACAATGAGCTACAAGTGTTCCCGGTGCAAGCGCGATGTCGAACTGGACGAGTTCGGTGGCGTCCGCTGTCCGTACTGCGGCCACCGCGTCCTGCTGAAAGAGCGGTCGCCCAACGTCAAAGAAGTCGCCGTCGAGTAGCGTGCGCCCAGCGCACAGCGCTTCGCTCGAATTCGACTATTCTACCGAGCGGCGCGCGCGCGTCGTCGAGCGCAGCGTCGCCGTCGAGGAAGGCGAGATAGACGACGCCCGGTCCGGCGCGCGCGTCGCCCGAGAGGGCCGGACCGTCGTCGTCACCGTCGAGGCCGGCGACCTCGTCGCGCTCCGCGCGGGCGTGAACTCGTGGATACGCCTCGTGGAGACCGCAGAGCGCGTCGCTTCGGCGGGGAGCCCGCTTTTTGAGTCCGCGTAGGAGACCGCGGGTGTTTTAGGGCCGGCGTCCCGTCGGTTCGGGTATGCAGGGAAGTCTACCGCCGGAAGCCCAGGAGAAGCTCGAAGAACTGCAGAACCTTCAGGAGACCGCCCAGAACGTCTCCGAGCAGAAGCAGTCCTCCGAGAGCGCGCTCAACGAGGCGCAGACGGCGCTCACCACGCTCGAAGAGATCGACGGCGACTCGAAGATGTACCGCGAGGTCGGCGAACTCCTCATCGAGACCGACTACGAGTCGGCCAAGGACGACCTCGAAGAGAAGGTCGAGAGCCTCGAAGTCCGCGTCGAGCAGCTCACGAAGCAGGAGACGCGCGTGCAGGAGAAGTTCGAGAGCCTGCAGGAAGAGCTCCAGCAGATGCTTCAGGGCGGCGCGGGCGGCGCGGGTCCGATGGGCCCCGGCGGCGCGTAAATGCCACAGCCGACGGACGAAGAGGTGGTCGAGACCGCCGCGGAGGCGGCTGAGGGCCTCATCTTCGCCCGCTTCAAGCAGTCCCGCGTCAAGGACTTCGACGTCACCGTGACGTTCGAAGACGGCGTCCTCGACGTGGACGTGTACGTCAACGCGCCCGACGACGCCGACGACGCGGAGGCGGTCGCCGAGGAGGCGGCGTTGACGGCGCAGGAGGCCGTGGACGAACTGTTCGCGGCCGCCGACGAGGAGTAAGGGACGTTCTCGCGGGCACCCCCCGCACTCGGTTTCTCCCGGCGAGCGGCCGCGCCGTCGCGGCCGTCGCGCGGAACGAACGCGAAGCGATTCGCGCACAGAATTTCGGATTCCGCAAGTATCACCAGAGGTCGGTGTGAAACCGCCCGACACAATTAAACATGATAGTGATGTATGTTACCTCATGTCAATACGAAGAACGCCGAGAGGGACGACCGCGTTGGACCGGTTACGAGAGCGATACAGCGAGGCCGACCGCACCTGTTCGAAGTGCGGCTTCACCGACGACGACGGCGAGTGGTCGGCCAAGACGACCGGGTCGAGCGTGTTCTATCGGCGCGTCTGTCCGAGTTGCGGCGCTATCGAGACGCGAACGCTCTCGCTGAAGTAGTGCGACGGGCGGTCGCTCGTCGCTCGCATCAACTCGTGAGTGGCGACGCCGGAACCGCGGAGAACGAGAGGTGGAAGGGAACGCCGGACGAAGACGAGCCGCCGGCCGCCGGCGTCACCTACGCGAGGAAGAACACGAGCAGGCTGACGGCCATCGCCGCGAGGATGAGCGCGATTGCGAGCGCCCCGCCCATCGAGACGACGACGTTGGCGTGGCTGGCGAGCGTCTCGGTGCGGTCGTTGCCGAAAATCGTCACCTCCGCGCGTTCGGTCGCCATGCCGGCGACGACCGGCTCGGTGTCCGCGAGCGCGTCGTCGACGAGGCGCTCGATGGTCTCGCGGAGTTCGTCGGGGTCGATGGCCGCGCCGACCTGATTTTCCGCCTCGACGGTGTTGACGATGTGGGTGTCCGTCGTCATCACCTCGGCCACGTCGACGCTCGCCTCCGGGCCGGTCGTCAGCGCCTCGACGATTCGGTCGCGCAGGCCCGGTTCCATGTTGTTGCCGTCGATGAGGACGTACGCGGTCGTCTGGTCGCCGACGGTCGTCGCGGCCACGCGGATGCCCAGCGGGCCGATGCCCTCTCGCGGCGTCCAGTCGGTCGGGTCGAACGCCGTCCCCAGCGAGAGCGACCCGCGCGGCGACGCCGAGAGTTCCTCCCCCGCGAGCCCGGCCGCGGTAATCATGTCGAACGACCGCTTGCTCCCCGGGGTGACGTGGCCGAGGTCGGCGCCTTGGAGCCCGTTGTTGCAGTTGTGGGCGTCGACGAGGAGCACGTCCCGGAGGCCACTCGTGCGGGCCTCGGCGGACGCCGAGAGGCCGACCGCGTACTCGACGTCGTCGGCGAACTGCGGGGCGTACGTCGAGACGAGGAGCGCGTCGTCGCCGAAGCGCTGGCCGAGCATCTTCGCGTCGCCGGACTGGACGCGGGCGCTTTCGGTCACCTCGGAGCTGTACTCGATGCGCTCGTAGGCGTCGTCGGCCGCGTCGAGGACCACGTCGACCTCGCGCTCGGTCACGAGGTTGAAGTCGTGGCCCGCGGTCGCGTGGGGCGGGAACACGAGGCCCTCGGCCCGGCGGGCGACGCGCTCGGGGAAGTTGCCGCCGCCGATTTCGCCCATCGGACCCGGGTGAATCATCGGCAGGACGAACCGGGCCTTCTCGGTGCCGTCCTCGCGCTCGAACGAGAGCACGGTGACGGGGACGATGGCCTCCTGTCCGAGCTGTTCGAAGAAGTCCTCCAGTTCGCGGGTGCCCTCGGCGATGTGGCCGATGAAGCCGCGGATGAAGTCGAGGACGGACACGCCGAGTCCGCGACGCCACGGGCGGTCGACGATGCGGAGGAAGACGTAGACGCCGAGGGCGTACATCACGCAGGTGATGGCGAGGAGTTGGAAGTGGCTCAGCGCGATGGCCGACAGCTCGGGCGGTGCCCGGTCGGGGCGGGCGAGATACGGCATCAGATAGGCGTCGAGGATGGGGCCGCCGACCTCGAAGAAACGGAGCGTCCCGCTGTAGACGAACAGGAGGGCGGCGGACGTGAGCGTCTGGATGCTCGCCGGGACCGCCGCGATGAGAATCGACGACCGCGAGACGGCCATCACGATGAGCAGGCGGAAGGCGAACACCGACGCGAGGGCGACCACGAGCGCGTCGAAGACGAACGTCTGGCCGAGGCCCGTGAAGACGGAGACGATGGCGGCCCCGGTGAGGAACGTGACGATGATCACCTCGCCCGCGAGCGCGAGGAGCGACGAGCGGTTGTGCGTCAGCTTCCCGCCGACGAACCGGTCGACGCCGGTGGTGCCGAACGCCGCGACGACGGTCGGAATCCCGATGAAGAAGATACCTTCCCAAGCGTCTCTGCCGAGGAAGAAGATGCCCCGCCACGAGCCGGCGAGGTCCCCGGAGTCGAACGCCCCGATGCCCGCCATCGCGGCGACGAGCAGGGCGAACCCGAGGCTCGTGTACCAGCTGGGCGCGCGGAAGATGAACCGCGAGAGCCCAGCGAGGTCGCTCTGGGTGGAGGTCATTTCCCGAACAGACAGAACGGAGGCCGGTAAATGTCTCGGCTTGCTTCCGAGGAACGACCATGAAAGACGGCGCATCGTGTCGCCGGGATGCGGTTTTCCGCGGCGGCGACAGGGAGAGAACTGAGCCGCGGCGACAGAGAAAAGCGAGTCACCGCGGAAAACACGGCCGCGGTCGAAGGCGACCGGCCGCTCGCAGTCGTCGGTTACCGCTCGCAGATGTCGATGAAGTTCTCGAACACTTCCTCGCCCTCGGCGGTGTGGGCGACCTCGGGGTGCCACTGGACGCCGTAGAGGTCGCGGTCGGCGTCGCTCATGGCCTCGATGGTGCACACGTCGCTCGTGGCGGTGTGGGTGAAGCCCTCGGGGACCTCCTTAACCTCGTCGGCGTGGCTGGCCCAGACGCGGGTCTCGGGGGCGAGCGAGCCGATGAGCGGGTCGTCCTCGTCGAGGATTTCCACGTCCACGTCGGCGTAGCCGCCGTAGTCGCCGGAGCCGACGCGACCGTCGAGCTCCTCGGCGAGAATCTGCATGCCGAGACAGATGCCCAAGACGGGCACGTCGAGGTCGAGGTAGTCGGGACTGCGGCCGATGCGGTCCATGTCGGGGCCGCCGGAGAGGACGATGCCGTCCGCGTCGATGTCCGCGGGGTCGGTGTCGTTGTCGACGAGTTCGGTGTCGACGCCGAGGTCGCGGAGCGCGCGCCGTTCGAGGTGGGTGAACTGCCCGTGGTTGTCGATGACGACGATGCGGGTCATGTCCCGGATTGGACCACCGTGCCTAAAAGTCAATCGAATAGTGGTCGAGATGGGCGTATCCGTGCATCAGATTGGCACGTCGAGGGCGGTTGGGTCGCGGCGAGTTCGCTTCGATGTTTGGGTGGGTTCCTTGGCGCGAGTGTTCTCATAATTCAACGACATCGCTTCGACGTGATACCACAAAACGCATGCGAGCAGAGAGAGTGAAATTAAGTCATGCGACCGCTCTCCCACCGAGTGATTCTCATTGGTCTCTTGGCCGGTCTCGTACTGGTCGCCGGCTGTACATCACCGCTCTCCGACCACGAGACACAGATTCTCATCGAGAACGAACGGGAGACAAGTTACTTGGTCACGGTCTTCCAAAGCACCCACGAGAGCTACGAGAACCTTCGCTTCGACGTTACCACGAGAGACGGTCGTCAGAAGCTCGTTCGGGGAGCGGAACTACAGACTGAGGCGAACTACACCAATGTCACGCTCCACGACCCGGTACGTTCGGAGCGCGTGTCGACAGTCCCGGATGGCAACAGTACGGAATTTGTCGACGACTGGAACGAAAGTCAGACAACCGTTTACGTAGTCGAAACGTACCAAAACGAGCTGTTGGAGGTGTACGTCATGCAGTGTGATCGCGACATGGCACTCACGTTCACGACCGCTCCAAACGAGGACTTCAGAATCACTTCACGCTGTGTTCAGGACGTTCATGGGTAAGTACCACTCCGGTGGCAGAGTTGCCTGACCGCTCGCTGCTGACTACATCCTCCAGCTATGCCACACGCGTTCCATCAGATTCGACGGATTCCAACGGACCCTCCTCTCCGCTCCCACGACTCACTCGTCGCCGGCGCGGTCCCGCGCCGTCTGGAACC
The DNA here is from genome assembly GCF_031624535.1 of Haloferax sp. S2CR25. Lineage (NCBI taxonomy): Archaea > Methanobacteriati > Methanobacteriota > Halobacteria > Halobacteriales > Haloferacaceae > Haloferax > Haloferax sp. S2CR25. The sequence goes on along the minus strand of NZ_JAMQOO010000004.1, from coordinate 342,100 downwards.
CGAGTTCGTCGAGTTCCTTCGTCCGGCGACCCTCCCGCTCGGCGATGGCCTCGACGTCGGGCGAGGCGTCGTCGTCGATGCGGGCGAACGACTTGTGGACCTTCGTGTGGCACCACCGACACAGCGCGACCGTGATTTCGTGAGAGGGTTCGTCGCCGTTACCATCGCCGTCGCTGTCACCGCCGCGGCCGCCGTACGAGAGGTGGTGTTCTTCGAGTAAAGGGCGAGCGGCCGAGTCGTGGGCCATGCGGACCTCTTCGAGGCCGCACCGGATGCACTCGCGGCCGTTCGTCGTCGAGGCGTAGTGCGGGCAGTCGCGGAAGTCACAGCCCTCAGCGGCGGCGACGCACTCGTAGTCCGCTCGGGCGCGCTCGCGGGCGAACGCCGGGTTGCGGTCGGCGTACTCGCGGGCGAGCCGGCACGCGCCGTCGCTCGTGAGGTGGTCGCAGCGGCCGGCGTGGTCGTAGGGGTCATCGACCCCCACGGGCGTCCCTGTCGGCGTCCGCTCCATGGGGCGCGTTCGGGGCGGGGGAAGCCTAAACGTTGCTCTCGGCGGCGGACGGCCCGCCGTCTCGACGGTGGATTCATCACGCCCGCCGTCGAAGCCGGCCCCGTGAGACTCGTTCACCGACGGAACGGAGACCAATCGACCCTCGCGTCGAACGTCGAGACGGCCGACTCGTTTCTCTCGCAGGCGCGCGGGCTGATGTTCCGCGGCTCCGTGCCGGACGACTACGCCCTCGTCTTCCGGTTCGACGACGCCGACCGTCACAGCCTCCACATGGTGTTCGTCCCGTTCGACATCGACGCGCTCTGGCTCGTCGGCGACGAGGTGACGAAGAAAAAGCGGCTATCGGCGTGGACGGGCATCGGCTTCGGGATGGCCGACACCATCGTCGAACTCCCCGCGGGCGCGGCCGACGGCGTCGAACCCGGCGACCTGGTCGAGATTTCGGAGTGACTCGTCGGCCTCGAATCGACGCCCGTCCAGCGCGGTCCCCGGAGAGACACCAATTTCTGTCGGAACCATCTCTTTTATCCCTTCATCGACAAATGTCTTCAACTACTATGTCGGAACCTACCACACCGACGGAGGATAGAGTAAGTCGTCGCGAGACGGCTGGCTGTGAAATTCGACGGTTCTAACCCACAAGGACACGATTCTACCGTGAACGAACGATTCGGGAAGACCCCCGAGCTACGCACTTCTGATTCAGTACAGCTCTTAGACACCACGCTCCGCGACGGCGAGCAGGCCCCCGGTGTCTCCCTGACGCCGGCCCAGAAGGCCGATATCGCCCGCGCGCTCGACCGCGCGGAGGTCGATTACATCGAAGCCGGCAGCGCCTGCACCGGCCCCGGCGAGCGCGAGACGATAAAGCGCGTCACGTCGCTCGGCCTCGACGCGACGGTGACGAGTTTCGCCCGCGGCGTCAAGAACGACGTCGACCTCGCGCTCGACTGCGACGTGGACGGCATCACGCTCGTCGTGCCGGCGAGCGACCGACACGTCGAGTCGAAGGTCGGGACGACCCGCGAGGGCGTCGTCGAGACGACCGACGAGCTCGTCGCCTACGCCAAGGACCACGGCCTCTGGGTCGAGGTCATCGGCGAGGACGGCTCGCGGGCCGCCCCGGAGTTCCTCGAATCGCTCGCGCGCGCCAGCCACGACGCCGGCGCCGACCGCTTCTGTTTCGCCGACACGGTCGGCCACACGAGCCCCGAACACACCTACGAGGTCGTCTCCCGACTCGCTGAGCTCGGCCCGACCTCGACGCACACCCACGACGACCTCGGTCTCGCGATGGCGAACGTCCACGCCAGCCTCGCCGCGGGAGCCGACCTCGTCCACACCACGGTCAACGGCATCGGCGAGCGCGCCGGCAACGTCGCGCTCGAAGAGGTCGCCATCGCGCTCGACCACTGCTACGACGTGGAGTCGGTGAAGCTCGACGAACTCTACGCGCTCGCCCAGAAGGTCGCGCAGGCCACGGGCGTCTCGCTCCCGCCGAACAAGGCGGTCGTCGGTCAGAACGCGTTCACCCACGAGAGCGGCATCCACACCGACGGGACGCTCAAGGACGACGCGATGTACGAGCCGTACCCGCCGGAGACGGTCGGCCGCGAGCGCCGCCTCGTCCTCGGGAAGCACGCCGGTCGCGCCGGCGTCAAGGCCGCGCTGGAGGAGCACGGCGTCGACGCCACCGACGAGGAAGTCGCCGCCGTCGTCGAGCGCGTGAAGGAACTCGGCGACCGCGGCAAGCGCGTCACCGACGCCGACCTCCTCGCGTTCGCAGAGGACGTACAGGGCCGCGAGCGCGCCCGACAGGTCGAACTGCTCGACCTCACGGCCGCCTCGGGCGGCGGCACGCCGACCGCGAGCGTCCGCCTCCGCGTCGAGGGCGAAGAGCGCGTCGCCTCCGACACCGGCTCCGGCCCGGTCGACGCCGCGGTGAAGGCCGTCCGCGAGGCGCTCGGCCCCGACGCCGACGCCCAACTCGACGAGTACCACGTCGACGCCATCACCGGCGGCACCGACGCCGTCGTGACCGTCGAGGTGACGATGTCGCTCGGCGACCGAAGCGTCACCGTCGCGGCGTCGCACGCCGACATCACGCGGGCGAGCGTCCAGGCGATGGTGGACGCGCTCGACCGACTGCTCGCGCCGAATCACACGTCGCCGACGCCCGCGTCGGCTGACGACTGAGAAAACGAACCTGTCGCGTCTGCGTCCGCGTTTTTCTCCCGCTCCCGGGACGACTGAATCCGGACTACCGCGTCTCTTTGGCGACGAGATAGGTCCAGCCGCCGCGGCGCTCGAACCCGATAGCGTCGTCGCCGAGTTCCGTCTCGGCGAAGTCGGCGACGCGGCCGGTCCGGACCGTCGTCACGTCGATGCGTCGCGTCCCGTCCCGTTCGCTCGTGTCCGCGCTTGCTACGTTCGCACTCATACTTGCGCTGACGCGGGCAGGGGATATGTATCGCATCCTAGTAGAGTGAAAGTGAAATCGAGGGACTGCACGGCCCCGTGCGGAAGACTCGCTAGTCACGTGTAACGGCGGCACTCGCTTCAAACGTCGAAGCGGTTACTCCGGACGAATGACGACGACGATGATAGTAACGATGACGACGAATGCGGCACCGAAGTAGCCGGCCACTCGGTAGCTCTCGATGAGCAGGAGCAAATACAGGAGGGCGATGACCGTGTCGAGTTTGTATTCGAGCGCGGCGTCCATACGGTCCGGTATTCGTGTCTGATTAGTAACTGTTTGGGGGACGAAGCGTGAGCAGTCGGGCGTATCAGAACCGATTTGCAAGCCAGTCTGGACTATCGAAACGATGGTTGGGTTCACGGAGCGCGAACGGTCGGGAGTGTACAAGTCGATATACGCGCGGCGGGACATCCGGCGGTTCGGCGACGACCCGATTCCGGAGGAGACGCTGGCGCGACTGCTCGACGCCGCGCATCACGCCCCGAGCGTCGGCTTCTCGCAACCGTGGGACTTCGTCGTCGTCGAGGACGACGAGACGAAAGCGGAGATCGCGTCCATCGCGGAGCGGGCGATTGCGGCGGCCCGCGAGGGCTATCGAGAGCCTCGAAAGTCGGAGTTCGGTCGGTTGAAGTTGGAGGGCATCACCGACGCCCCGGTGAACATCTGCGTCACCTGCGACCCGACCCGCGACGCGCCGCACGTCCTCGGGCGCAACACGATGCAGGCGATGGACGCCTACTCGACGTGCCTCGCCGTGCAGAACCTCTGGCTGGCCGCGCGGGCCGAGGGCGTCGGCGTCGGCTGGGTGTCGTTTCTCTACCCGCACGAGGTCCGCGAAGTACTGGGCATTCCGCACCACGTCGACCCGATTGCGTATCTCTGCGTCGGCTACCCCGAGGACGGCTTTCCGGAGGAGCCGGTGCTACAGCGAGAGGGGTGGCGCGAGCGCATCGACACGAGCGAACTCGTCCATCGAGAGCGGTGGAAGTCCGGGTCGGTTTGAAGAGCGAAGTTTGAACTCGGGAGGGCGTTCGTCCCGCGCCTCCGAACCCCACGGGCATCGTCAGCTTCGACGAAGATCGCTCCGAGACGGTGCAGAGAACAATAGCACGGTATAGCCGACGACTCCTCCGACGAGCAGCGCCGCGACTGCGCCAGCCGGCCCCCCGAGCGAAAAGCCTTGGAGGACGACGACACCGAATAAAATCTAACAATTCTATCGGTCAGAAATCTGGCAGAGTGGGGTTGAGTGACGAAATGTAACCCTAGGCCGTCGCAGGCGCGGCCACGAAGTCGCGGCGCGACGAGACGCGCCGCTCAGAGTGTTGTGGCCGCGAGAAGCGCCGAGGGTGAGAGTTGAACCTCACTCGCTCACTGCGTTCGCTCGCTGGTTCAAATCTCAGGTGGTCGCACATCCTCGTCACGAGAGGCGAGAGACATAAACGTCTCTCGCGAGGTGACGTTCGGAAGAAGCGCCGAGGGTGAGATTTGAACTCACGTGTCCGAATGGACAGTAGATTTCGAATCTACCGCCTTGGCCGGGCTAGGCTACCTCGGCTTCCATCGTTGTCTCTCTCGCGGATAGTTTAATCCGTTTCGATTTCCGAGGGCCGCGGCGGAGAGTCACACGGACGCAGTCGGCGAGTCTGCGCCGGACGGGGCCGAGCGGGGCGGCCGGGGTCGAGAACTGGTAGCCGACCGACCGAATCCCGCCGACCAACGGGAATAAGTCGCACGCAGACCCGAGAGGTGTATGGACATCGACACGGCCAGCGAGACGTGCGCCGAGGTGCTCGACGCCATCTCGGAGGCCGTCATCGCCGACCGAGCCTTCCTCGAAACCGTCCTGACGGGCGTCCTCGCCCGCGGCCACGTCCTCCTCGAAGACGTCCCGGGAACCGGAAAGACACTCACCGCGCGGAGCGTCGCCACCGCGCTCGGACTGTCGTTTTCCCGCGTACAGTTCACCCCGGACCTCCTCCCGGCCGACGTGACCGGGACGAACATCTACGACGAGCGCGAGCGGACGTTCGAGTTCTCGCCCGGCCCCATCTTCGCCAACGTCGTCCTCGCCGACGAGATAAACCGCGCGCCGCCGAAGACGCAGGCCGCGCTCCTCGAAGCGATGGAGGAAGGGCAGGTGACCGTCGACGGCGAGACGCACCAGCTCCCGAGCCCCTTCTTCGTCATCGCCACGCAGAACCCCGTCGAACAGGAGGGGACGTTCACCCTGCCCGAGGCGCAGGTCGACCGGTTCGTCGTGAAGTCGGCCATCGGTTACCCCGACCTCGACGGCGAGGTCGAACTCCTCCACCGGCGCGCGGGCCGGAGCGAACAGAGCCCGAGCGTCGAGCGCGTGCTCGACCGCGACGCCGTCACCGCCGTCCGCCGCGCGCCCGAGTCGGTCCGCGTCGAAGACGACCTGCTCGAATACATGGCGAAACTCGCGCGGGAGACGCGCACCGACCGGCGGGTCCGCATCGGCGTCTCGCCCCGCGGAACCCAGCGGCTGTTCGAGGCGACCCGCGCCCGCGCCGTCATCGAGGGCCGCGAGTTCGTCACGCCCGACGACGTAAAGCGCGTCGCGCAGTCGGTCCTCGCCCATCGCCTCGTTCTGACGCCGGACGCGCGGGTCGAGGACGTGCGGAAATCGGATGTCGTCGACGACGTGCTCGGCCGGGTGACCGTGCCGACGCTGGAGTAGTCGGGAGAACGGAGACGGGAGAACGGAGACGGGAGAACGGAGACGGGAGAACGGAGACGGGAGACGTGAAGCGGACGGCCGCTCAGCGCGTGACGACCGCCACGAGCGCGACGACGCCGACCAACAGTAAGACGACGGCCGTGACGGGCTGGCCGCCGGCGGCCGCTCGGTCCGCGCCGTAGACGACGGCCGCGCCGACCGCGAGCACGACGAGCGTCGCCGCCGCGTGGACGAGTTCGAGCCGGCGCGTGTCGGTCTCGCGGCCGAGGTGTTCGCCGACGGAGCGCGCGTTGTCGGCGAGGTCCCACGCGAGTATCGACCCGACCGCGGCGAGTAAGAGCGCCTCCGTCCCGGCCCCGCTCGCGCCCGCGAAGAGGAGCGAAAGGAAGAACAGCCCGCCCGCGGCGTCGACGATGCGCCGCGAGCCCCGAACTAGTCCGGCGGCGAGCGCGACCGTCGCGGTGAGGCCGCCGACCGCCGCCGTCGACGTGGTAAAGCCGAGCGCGAGGACGGTGAGTCCGGCCGCCGACAGCGCCATCGCGGTCCCGGTCCGCGTCGGCTTGCGGGTGATTTCGCTCACCGCGACCACCCCGCTTCGGCCCGCGCGAGCGCGACGCCGAGCGGTTCGTCACCCCAGTCGACGACGCGGACGCCGCTCCGCCGGAGTTCGCGGAGCCGCAGGTCGCGCTCGATGCGCGCGAGTCGCGCGCCGACGGTCGATGTCGCCGTCGGGTCGGGCGAGACGACCGTCACGGCGTGGCCGTAGGCCTCCAACCGGCGGGCGACCGAGACCGCGTAGTCGTCCACGAGCGGCGAGCAGAAGATGACCTGCGCGTCGCTGGCGAGGCGACGTCGGAGCCGTCGGACGACGACGGAGCCGAAAAAGGCCCCGTCCGGCGGCGTCGGCGCGAACGCCGGATGGGTGGCGAACAGTCGCCGGGCGCGGGCGCGGTGGTCGACGCCCGACGAGGGGGCGAGCCAGCACTCGTCGGGGCCGAACGCCGCGATGCCGACGCTGTCGCCGCTGTCGAGGAGCGCCGAAAATGCGACGCTCGCGGCGTCGACGGAGCGCTCGACCGCGGTCTCCGCCTCGTCGTCGGGGGCGACGTGCGCCTCCGCGCGGGTGTCGACGACGAGCACGACTGCCGCGGCCCGTTCCTCGCGGAACTCCACGGTGGCGAGTTCGCCCGTGCGGGCGCGGCGGTTCCAGTCGATGCGGCGAATCGGGTCGCCGTGGCGGTACTCGCGGATGGACGCGAACTCCAGTCCCGACCCCGGCACGTCGGTCTCGACGCGCCCGGCGTACTTCGAGGTGAGGCCCCGAAGCGGCAGGTCGGCGGTCGCGGCGAGTTCGGGCTCACACCGGAGCGTCGTCTCGGCGCCGAACGTCTCGCGGGACTCGACGGCCCCGCTCGGGTCGCGGACGACGACGACCGTCTCGCCCCACGCGTGCTCGCCGCGGACGGCCGTGACGGTGTACGTCGCGGTCGCGGTCGCTCCCGGTCTGAGCGCAGTCCCCAGTCGGGCGGGGCCGTCGGCCACGCCGAGCGCCGGCGGCACGCCGTCGACGACGCGGAGGTCGAACAGCGTCCGAGGCCCCTCGTTGGTGACGCGGAGCGTGACTTCGACCTCGTCGTCGGGGTCGGGCGTCGCGTCCGAGAGGTCGCGCTCGACGCGGAGCGACACCTCGGGGATCGCCGCGACCCGGACGTAGGCGAGGACGACGACGCCGAGGCCGGCCGCGAGGAGGAGCGACGGCTCGCGGGTGAACACGCCGGCGGCGGCCGCGACGAGGACGAGACCGTCGAGGCCGGTCCAGCGGTCGGTGTCGAAGCCGCGACTCATCGGCGCTCACCCGCGGGGTCGTCGGCGGTGCCGACTCGCTCTATCGCGGCGACGGTCCGTTCGGCGCGGTCGGAAAGCGACGACTGACCGGACAGCAGGAGTCGGACGCGCTGTCGAAGCGGAACCGAGACAGACGCGCCGAGAAATCGCGCGGCGACCGGGTCGTCGGTCCACCCGCCGGTTTTGAGGAGCGCGGCCGCTTCCTCGGGAGCGTGACCGCCGCGGGCGACGAGCGCCCCCTTGGCCCGGGTTTCGAGGCGGTCGACGACCCGCTCGCGGGCGGCCCAGCGGGTTCGCCGACCCGCCGCCGACACGAGGTCGTCGTCGAAGTCGGAACCGGGAACCGGGACCGAAATCCGCGCTTCCGGGTCGCCGGTGACCGTGGTGTTCGGGGTCGTGTCGCGGCGGTGTTGGACGTACCGAAGGCCCTGCAACGCCGCGAGCGCCGCGACGAGGCCGAGGAAGACGTCCGTCAGTTCGAGGCCGAGCGAGACGCCGGCGATGACCGCGAACCCGGCGACCGTGGCGACGACGCCGACGAACACGAACAGCCGGCGTGCGAGCGTCATCGGTCGCCCTCCGCCGACTCGGCGTAGGCGTCTTCGATGTTCCTGAGCGCGTCGACCGCCCGGCGTTCTCGCTCCGGCGTCGCCTCGAAGCCGCCGTAGCGAACTTCCTCGAACAACGTCGTCAGGGCGCTCACGTCGTCGCGGTCCATGCCGGCGTCGACGGCCGAGTCGGCGAACTCGGCGGGCGTCGCGGCGCGGCGGTTCGGCACGTCGAGGAGCGCGGTCATCTCGCCCCACGCGCGGAACACCTCGTTTTCCACGTCCGCGTCGCCGTCCTCGATGCGCTGGGCCGCGGCCCCGGCGGCCCGCCCGACCGCGGCGACGTCCGGCCCTTCGTCCTCGTCGACGGGGGCGGCTTCGCCGTCGGCCTCGGGCGAGTCGCCGGTCCCCGTCACGAGCATGAAAACCGCGACGACGAGTGCGACCGCGAGGAGGAGGCCGAACAGCACCGTCGGCGGTGAAACGCTCTGGGCCGCGCCACCGCCGCCGAGACTGCCACCGCCACCGGCGGGGAGAAACGAGACGTTCCGCGCGGCGGCCGCGGCGCGAGACGAAAACGAGGACTCGCGGCGACACGCCGTGAGGAGGGCGAAAAGCAGGACGACCGGCGGCCCGACCGCCGCGTAGATGGCGAGCGGCGGGAGCAGAGAACCGGTCTCGCGGTAGACGTACGCGCCGAGGAGGGCGAAGACGAGGGCGACGGCCGCGAGGATTCCGGGCGAGAGCAACCACGGGAGACACGGCGTCGGGATGCTGAGACTGCCGGACGAACCGCCGGTCGGTTGGACGCCGGTCCGGTCTGTGTCTCCGGTGACTGCGCCGCCGGTCTCGCCGCCACCGAAGCCTATCGGGCCGCCGCTGGTGACGACGGTCGAGTCGATGGTGGCGGCGACGACCGAGAGGGCGACGACCGCGAGGAGGGCGAGCGCGAGCGCGCGGAGGGCGGAACGGTCCACGGGAGTAGGTAACAGTAACCGAGGTAAAGACATTTCGAGGGACGGAGCGGTCGTCGGAGGGACGACTGTCATCCCGCCGACCAGCCGAGTCGAGCGGAGCGTCGGTCGCGCTGTGTCGGTGGTGCCACACGAAGGCCCGCAGACGACGCGGCCGGACAGACCACTCCGACAAGTGAACTACTCGTCCGTGCGGCGGACGAAAGTCGAGGCTCGACACCCACACACCACGTTTGCAAGTGAATTGGCGGTGGAGCGAGGTGTCGGGGCGCACCCACAGACACCACCGTTGCGCGTGAAGCGCGGCGACGCCGTGGGGGGGTGGCATCGGCGACTGCGCGGGGAGAGCACCGGTGCAAGTGAACCGCGAACGGGACCCGCCCCGCACCACCCACCACCGTTGCAGGTGATTCTTCCTGTTTCAGGTCGCCTACGCGCCGCTCGCCGCAGACTCGTCTGGCCGGGACTCGCATCGTGAGCGCCGATTCATGTCAACGCTTTAGTTGAACGCATGCTCTGTTGTTCTACTAGTCACTCTCACGTACTCTCGTTCACTTGCAATAGTGGTGTGTGTCTGTTCAAACGAGTTCACACGGACCACAACACTCGGTAGCAAGAGACATTCAGGAGACGACGATTCGAGACGAGAACACGCCGCCCATCACCCACCGATACCACCGCCGCAATTCACATGAATCAGATGAAATCGGGGTTTTAAATAAGGGGACGCTACAACGGACCGACGCTAATGCGCCGGTTCGAGCGAAAACAAAACGTCTTCACCAACAAGGACGCCCTCGGGGAGTCCTACAAGCCCGAGCGCATCGAGGAGCGCGACGACGAGATTTCGGAGTACATGGACGCGCTCCAACCGGTCGTCGACGGCTGGGAGCCGAACAACGTCTTCCTGTACGGCAACACCGGCGTGGGAAAGACCGCGGTCACCGAGTTCCTCCTCGAAATGCTCCTCGAAGACGTCTCGCAGTACGACGACGTGGACCTCAGCGTCATCTCCATCAACTGCAAGACGCTCAACTCCTCGTACCAGGTGGCGGTCGAACTCGTCAACGAGCTTCGACCGCCGGGCGCGGAGATTAGCTCGACCGGCTACCCCCAACAGACCGTCTTCAAGAAGCTGTTTCAGGAGCTGGACGACGTGGGCGGGACGGTGCTCATCGTCCTCGACGAAGTCGACTCCATCGGCGACCGCGACGAACTCCTCTACGAACTCCCGCGGGCGCGGTCGAACGGGAAACTCGAAGACGCCAAGGTCGGCCTCATCGGCATCTCGAACGACTTCAAGTTCCACGACCAGCTCGACCCGCGCGTGCAGGACACCCTCTGCGAGCGCGAACTCCACTTCCCGCCGTACCAAGCGCCCGAGCTCCAGAACATCCTCGAATCGCGCGCGGAGGTCGCCATCGCCGAGGACGCCTGCGAGGAGGGCGTGCTCAACCTCTGTGCGGCGCTCGCCGCCCGCGACAGCGGGAGCGCGCGACAGGCGCTGGACCTCCTGCGGCTGGCGGGCGAACACGCCGAGAACAAAGACGACGAGCGAATCACGCTCGACCACGTCGACATCGCCCGGCAGAAACTCGAACAGGAGCGCGTCGTCGAAGGGATGCGCGAACTCACCGAAAACGGCCACTTCGCGCTCCTCGCGGTCGTCTCGAAGGCCGCCCACGACGAGACGCCGTGTCGGATGCGCGACCTCTATCAGGAGTACCTCCGGCTGTGTAACTCCGCCGGCATCGACCCGCTCGCCCAGCGGTCGGTCCACAACCACCTCTCGGACCTCCGGATGCTCGGCATCCTCTCGGCCGAGGAGAACCGCACCGGTTCGCGCGGGAACTACTACAGCTACGCGCTCGACGTCCCCTTCTCCAGTGCGATGGAGGCGCTGTCCGACGTGCTCGCTCTCGACTCCGTCCTCGACGAGATTCGAAAGACCGCGACGCAGGCCGAGGCCGCCTGAGTTTCGTCGGACGTCACCACTCACCGGCCGAACACCACGGCTCCCCGAACGCACGCTCTCGTTCCGACGCCCCACTGAGGCGTGCTGTTCCGGGGCGTGGCAGTTCGAGACGGTGGTAGTTTCTTGGTCCGTCGGACAGATGTGTAGAGCATGACGAATCTCCCCCCGCGGCTCTCCACGGGAATATCCGGGCTCGACGCGGTACTGGACGGCGGGCTGGTGCCGAACCGGACGTACATGGTCCGCGGGGAATCGGGGGCGGGAAAGACCATCGTCGGCTACCACTTCCTGACCGCCGGACGCGAAAACGACGAGGACGTGCTTTTCATCTCCTTCGAGGAGTCGGACGCCGACCTCCGGGCGAACGCCGAGACGCTCGGATTCGACCTCTCGGAGGTTCCGATTCTCGACTTGGGGCCGTCGCCCGAGGCGTTCCTCGACGACGAGGCCTACACGATGCTGTCGCCGGGCGAGGTCGAAGGGAAGTCGACGGCGAACGAACTCCGGGAGGCAATCGAGGAACACGACCCCGACAGAGTCGTCATCGACCCGCTGAGCCAACTCGGTCGCCTCTCGTCGGACAGATACCAGTTCCGCCGGCTCGTCTCGTCGCTCCTGAGCTACCTCAAGCGGTCGGGTGCGACGACGCTGTTCACGAGCCAGCCGTCGAGCGGCGACACCGACGAGACGCTCGCGTACCTCTGTGACAGCTCGATATCGCTGTCTCGGTCCGATTCGGGGCGGTCGGTCCGCATCGAGAAGTTCCGCGGGTCGGACTCTCAGGCGGGGCCGCACGGCATGCGAATCGACGGCGGTCACGGGATGCGCGTCTTCCCGCGTCTCGTCCCCGACTCGCACCACCGCGAGTTCACTATCGAGCCGCTCTCGTCGGGCATCGACGACCTCGACGCCCTGCTCGGCGGCGGCATCGAGCGGGGGAGCATCACGCTCGTCAGCGGCCCGAGCGGCGTCGGCAAGTCCACCACCGGGGCCGCGTTCGCGCGGGCGACGGCCGAACGCGGCGAGCGCGCCGCAATCTACCTCTTCGAGGAAAGCAAACGGAGCTTCCGACACCGCTCTGAGTCCATCGGCATCCCGATAGACGACCTCGTCGAGGCGGGTGACCTCCGGGTCGACGCGGTCGAACCACTCTCGCTTTCGACCGACGAGTTCGCCCAGCGGGTTCGCGCCGAGGTCGAGGCCAACGACACGAAATTCGTGCTGATAGACGGCACCGCCGGCTACCAACTCAGCCTCACCGACGAGCGAAGCGACATCCGCCGCGAACCCCACGCGCTGGCGCGGTACCTCAAGAACATGGGCGTCACGGTCGTGTTGACCGAGGAGGTACAGCAGGTCACCGGCGCGTTCCACGCCTCGGACAACCACGTGAGCTACCTCGCGGACAACATCCTGTTCATTCGCTACATCGAGGTTCGCGGCGAGATTCGCAAGGCCGTCGGCGTCCTCAAAAAGCGGTTCGGGGGCTTCGAGCCGACGCTCCGGTCGTTCGAAATCGGGACGGACGGCATCACCGTCGGCGAACCGCTCGACGGGCTTCGAGGCATCCTCACGGGGACGCCGACGTGGAACGAGGCTGAGTGACCGTGAACGAAGACGCGTCCCGGAACGGAGCACGTTCCGCGCGTGACGCGTCCGGCGAGGAACGGATACTCCTCGCAGTTCGCGGCGCTCGCGACCGCGAGCTACTGGCGGACCTCCTCGACGCGTACGAGGTCGTCGTCTGGGAGCGCGGCCGCGAGGACGGACCCCCACTCCCGGAGTTCGACCTCTGTATCGTCGACATGGCGACCTACCCCGCCGTCACCGCCGACCTCGAAGCGCGCAAATCGGACGCGGGCGACCGCTTCGTGCCAGTCGTGTTGACGGTCGAACAAGACGAACAGCGCGTCGCCGCGCGACGCCTCAGCGACGTCCCAGACGACGTGCTCGCGGTGCCCGCGCCGAGCGCAGTCATCCGGTCGCGGGTCGAGTCGCTCCTCCAGACCCGACGGCAGTCGCTCCAACTCGCGCTGTACCGCCGCGCGATGGACGGCGCGACCGTCGGCATCACCATCACCGAGGCCGACGGCGACCAACCGCTCACGTACGTCAACGACGCCTTCGAGGAGATGACCGGCTACGACCGACAGGAGGCCATCGGCCGGAACTGCCGGTTCCTGCAGGGGGCCGAAACCGACTCCGAGCCGGTCGAGACGCTTCGCGAGGCGGTCGAAAACGGTGAGAGCGCCACGGTCAGCCTCACCAACTACCGGAAGGACGGGACGCCGTTCTGGAACGAACTGAAGATATCGCCGGTGTACGACGACGGCGAACTCACCCACTTCGTCGGGTTCCAGACCGACGCGACCGTCCGCCACGCGCTCAGGAACCAACTCGTCCACGAGACGCAGACGCTCAAACAGCTCTTCGAGACGAGCCCGGTCGGCATCGCGGTCCTCAACGAAGACGAGGTCGTCGTGCGCGCCAACGAGGCGGCCCAGGGGATTCTCGGTCTGCGGCGGTCGGTCGTACTCGGACAGCCGTACGACGCGCCCGAGTGGGACCTCGTCGACGAGCGGGGGGACCCGCTCGGCCGCGAGGACCTCCCCTTCGACCGGGTGAGAGAGACCGGCGAGATAGTCAGTGGCTACGAACACGGCATCGACGTCGCCGACGAGCGCCGATGGCTCGTCGTCAACGCCGCCCCCCTGACCGGAAGCGACGGGGAGCGAATCGGCGTGATCGCCGCCATCGAGGACGTGACAGCACAGAAGCGACAGGTGCGCGAGCGCGAGCGATTGCTCGACCTGTTCGACCAGAGCCAGAGAATCGCCTCGGTCGGTGCGTGGGAGGTCAACACACGGACCGGAGACGTCCTGTTCACGAGCGGGCTCGCCGAACTCGTCGGCGTCGACTCGGGCGAGACGTTCGACCTCGAAGAGGCGTTTTCGTTCTACCATTCCGAAGACGAACCCGAGGCTAGAGCGGCGTTCGAGCGCCTCGTTGCGACCGGCGAAGAGCAGTCGGTCGAGTGCCGGCTGGTGACGACGGACGGCGAGGTGCGTTGGGTGAACGTCCGCGGCGTCACGACGCCGGAAACCGACGGCCCCGTCTTCCGGGGAACCGTCCAAGACATCACCGAGCGAAAGGCCCGGTCGAGAGAACTCGAACGCTACGAGCGCATCGTCGAGACGACCGCGGACCCGATTTACACGCTGGACGACAACCTCCGGTTCGTCCTCGCGAACAGTGCGACCGCCGATCTGCTGGGCCGCGACCCCGACGACCTCGTCGGCGAACACGTCTCGACGGTGTTCGGCGAGCACCACTCGCAAGCGCTGTTGGAGTCCATCGCGTCGCTTCTCGCGGGCGACAGCGACAAAGAGACCATGGAGACGGTCGTCGTCGACCGAGACGGCGCGGAGCGACGGTTTCAGACGACTATCGCGGCGAAGTCTTCGGAGGACGAGTTCGAGGGCATCGTCTGCGTCGGCCGCGACGTGACCGAACTCCAAGAGCACGAACGCCGGCTCTCGGTCCTCGATCGCGTCATCAGACACAACCTCCGGAACAAGATGAACATCGCGCAGGCGCACGCGACGATGGTGCTGGAGCGGACCGACGACGGCGACGTGCGCGAGTCGGCGGCGGCGATCGAGCGGGCGACGAGCGAACTGCTCTCGCTCGCCGAGACGGCCCGGAAGTTCAGCTCCGCGCTCGACCCCGACGTGACAGAGCGAGTGCGACCGCAGAACGTCGCCGACTGCGTCCGCAACGTGGTCGAGGGCGCTCGGCTCAGCTACCCCGACGCGACCATCACCGTCGACTCGCCGGCGGACACGCGAGCGTGCGCCCACGAGACGTTCGAACTCGCGGTGAACGAACTCATCGACAACGCGGTCGTCTACGGCGGCGACGAGGTCCAAATCGAGCTCTCGGTCAGCGAGGACGACGGCCCGGAGCAGGTCGTCATCCGCGTCGCCGACGACGGACCGGGGATTCCGTCGCTCGAACGCGAATCGCTCAACTCCGGTCGGGAGTCGCCGCTTCGGCACACGAACGGGCTCGGGCTCTGGTTCGTCCGCTGGGCCGTGACGAACAGCAACGGCTCGATGGAAATCGTGGACAACGAGCCGCACGGGACGGTTATCGAGCTTCGACTGCCGAAGGCCTGACGCCGAGTCTTCGTTCGGCCGACTCAGGCGGCGGCGACGAACACAGCGACGGCGGAACCGACCGCCGTCGCCCCGAGCATCACGCCGAGTCCGAACCCGAGAATCCGGGCCATCGCCCGCCGAGCGTCCGCTTCCGTCCAGCCCGTTCCGGTGTCGAGGTGCGCCTGCATCGACTCGATGCCGCGGCCGAGTGCGACCGCCCCGGACCACCCGAGGAGGCCGAACCCGAACGCGAGCGAGCCGAGCGCGAACGTCGTCTCGACGCTCGCCGAGAAGTCACCGACGACCAGCCGAGCGGCCAGCCAGACGGCGGCGACGAGCGCGCCCGCGAGGGCCGCGGTGCCGACGAGGCGGAACCGAACCGCCGCCCGTTCGAGCGCGGGACGCGCGTCTGCGTCCCCCGGCTCCGGTGGCGCTGACACGGGCGGTCAGTCGACCGCTTCGCGCATTCGCGGGTCGAGCGCGTCGCGCATGCCGTCGCCGAGGAGGTTGAACCCCAGCACGGTGAGCGCGAGGAAGAACCCGGGGAAGAACGACCACCACCAGACGCCCGTGAGCAGGCCCTGACTCACGCCGTTCGAGAGCATGAGGCCCCACGAGGGCGTGCCGGCCTCGGCACCGAAGCCGAGGAACGACAGCGCCGCGAGGTCGATGATGGCCAGCCCGAAGTTGAGCGTGCTCTGGACCGTGATGGGCGCGAGGCAGTTCGGCAGGACGTGCCGAACCAGCACCCGCGGGTCGGCCGCGCCGAGCGCGACCGTCGCGTCGATGTACTCGTTTTCGAGCACGGTCAGCGCGGCCCCGCGGACGACGCGGGCGAACCGCGGCGTGTAGACGAGCGTCAGCGCGGCGACCGCCCGCCACAGCCCGAGGTCGTCGGGGAAGATGGCGACGAGCGCCAGCGCCAACAACAGCGACGGGAACGCGAGCAGCACGTCCATCGTCCGCATGATGACGTTGTCGGTCACGTCGCCGTAGTAGGCCGCGACGATGCCGAGACCGACGCCGAGGACGGTCGAGGCGGCGACCGTGACGGTTCCGAACAGCATCGCGTACCACGCGCCGTACGCCACTCGCGGCAGGAGGCTCCGGGCCTGTCCGTCGGTGCCGAACGGGAAGTCGAGACTCGGCGCGGCGCGGTTCGGGTTCGTTCCGAGCTGCGACTGCGTGATGACGTCGAGGTCCAAGAACAGCCGCGCGTACAGCGCGATGACCACCATCGCCACGATGATGGCGATGCCGGCGAGTGCGAGGCGGTTCGACAGCAGTCGAGAGACGAACTGCGACGCGGTCAGGCGGTCGATGAGCCCGCGCTGGTCGACGTCCGCCGCTGTCTCGTTCGTGGTCGTGGTTTCCGTGCTCATTGTTCGATCCTCGGGTCAAGGATGGAGTAGGTGATGTCGACGCCGAGGTTGACAAGCGTGAACAGGAACGCGAACGTCAGGACCGTCCCCTGCACGATGGGATAGTCGCCGACCTTGATGGCCTCGACCAGGAGCGTCCCGATGCCGCCGATGGCGAACACCGTCTCCGTCAGCACTGCGCCGCCGAGCAGGCCACCGAACTGGATACCGATGACCGTGATGACGGGAATCATCGCGTTGCGGAAGCCGTGTTTCAGGACCGTTATCTTCGAGCCTTGGCCCTTCGCGCGGGCGGTGCGCATGTAGTCCTGCCGGATGACCTCCAGCATCGACGAGCGCATCATCCGGGAGATGAGCGCCATCGAGTAGACGCCGATGACCGACGCCGGGAGAATCATGTGGCGGACCGCGGAGACGAACATGTCCCAGTTGCCCGCGATGAGGGTGTCGACCGTGACGAGCCCCGTCACCCGGATGGCCTCGACGTTGTACAGCACCGAGATACGGCCGCTCGTCGGGAGCCAGCCGAGCATCTGTGCGAACAGCAAGATGAGAAGCGGACCGCTCCAGAAGATGGGCACGCTGATGCCGGCGAGCGCGCCGATGCGGGTCAGGTGGTCCGTGATGCTGTCCTGCTTGACGGCGCTCAGGATACCGAGCGGGATGCCCAGCGAGATGCCGATAAGCTGGCCGTAGATGGCGAGTTCGAGCGTGACCGGCAGCTTGTTGGCGAGCACCTCGCGGACCGCGGTGTTCCGCTGGATGATGAAGGACTCGCCGAACTGGAACTGCGCGGCGTCGGCGAGGAACCGCCCGTACTGCACCCAGATGGGGTCGTTCAGGCCGAGGCTCTCTTCGATCTGCCGGACGAACTCCTCGCTGGCGCGCTCGCCCGCGATGGTGAGCGCCGGGTCGCCCGGGGAGAGATGCAGGATGGAGAAGACGAGCGACGCCACTCCCACCAGTACGGGGACGAGCAACAGCAGCCGCTTGAGTACGAATCGTGTGGAAATCATGAAAGTCGAAGCGCGGTCAGTGCCTCAGTTCAGGCTGACGAGGTTGAGGTACGGACCGCTGATGGCGGCGATCTGGAACCCGCTGACGCGGTTGGAGACACCGCGAAGCTCGTCCGCGTAGTCGAGGTAGACCCACGGGGCCTCGTCGTGTGCAATCTGGTTCGCCTCGTTGTACAGCGACTCGCGTTCGGCCTCGTCGTAGGTGCTCTGGCCCTGCTCGACGAGGTCCATGTACTCGCGGTTCGCCCACGCCGAGCGGTTACTGGTGTTGTAGCCTTCGGCTTCGAAGCTGACCCAGTCCTGTCCCTCCGTGAGTTCGCCCTCCTCTACCTGCGGGTGCAGGAGGACGTACATGAAGTTGTCCGGGTCGGCGTTGTCGGTGTACCAGCCGAGGAAACACGCGTCGTGGCGGCCCTGGGCGGTGTATTCGAGGAACGGCCCGAACGACTGCTGGTTGATGTCGACTTCGATGCCGACGTCGCCGAGGTTGGACGCGACGGTCTCGGCGGTCTGAATCGGCGACGGGTTGTAGCCGCGGGGGTTCTGGAACGTCGCCAGTTCGAAGGAGAAGCCGTCGCCGTAGCCGGCCTCTTCGAGGAGGCGCTGGGCCTCCTCGGGGTCGTACGGGTACGGGTCGATGTCGTCGTTGTGACCGAGGACGTTCGGCGGGAGCGGCTGGCTCGCCTGCGTCGCGAAGCCCGAGTAGATCTCGTTGACGATGGCCTCGGTGTTGATGGCGTGGCTGACGGCCTGCCGGACGCGGCGGTCGCGGAACTCCTCGCGGCTCGCCATGTTGAACGCCATGTAGCCGATGTTGATGCCCTCGGTCCGGACGAGGCTCGCGTTGCTGGCGTTTTCGACCTGGACGGACGACTGCGCGCCGAGCCCGTCGATGATGTCGAGTTCGCCCGACGCGAGCGACTGGGCGCGCGTCGAGTTCTGGCCGATGGTGACGAAGACGACCTCGTCCACCTTCGGCACCTCGCCCCAGTAGTCGGGGTTGGCTTCGAGGCGGATGAGTTCGTTCGCGTCGTCGAGGTTGCTCAGTTGGAACGGACCCGTGCCGACGGGGTTCGAACTGAGGTCAGTGCCGTACTCCTCGATCGCGGCGAGGGAGTGGACCGCCGCCGCGAACATCGCCAGGTTACGCAGGAACGGCGCGTACGACTGGGTCAGCTGAATCGTCATCGAGTAGTCGCCGTCGACCTGAATCTCGTCGATCCACGAGCCGAGGGTGAACGGCCCGTACGCCGAGACGTAGTCGTCGCCGGCGTAGTACTCGTAGTCGCTGTCGACGAAGCGGCGATAGGTCGCCACGAAGTCCTCCGCCGTGAACTCCTCGCCGTTGTGGAACGTCACGCCCTCGCGGAGCGTGATGGACGCCGACTGGCCCTCCAGCGAGTACTCGGTGGCGAGTCCCTGCGTCAGCGTGGACTGGCCCGGCTCGAAGTTGATGAGCGTGTCGTAGAGCTGCTCGGTCACCTTGGCGACCTCACCGCTCGTGCTGTTCTGGAAGTCGAGCGTCGGCGAGTGGCTGCCGCGGCCGTAGCGAAGGACCTGCGCCGAACCGTCGTCTTCGGTCTGCTCGGTCTGGTCCGTCTCGCCCTCTCCGGTCGTCTCGCCGGATTCGCTGGTGGTGTCCTCGCCGCCGCCGCCGGAACAACCCGCGAGCGCGGCCGTCGCTGCAGCGGTCCCTGCGGCCGTCAGAAACCGACGCCGAGAGACGTTATTGCCATCTTGTGACATACGTGTACCTATCGATGAACCCCTATAAAAATAACGAAGGTCTATGCACGTGAACGAACGACACAACCGACCTGATCCGGTAAAAATACGAGACAATCAAAAAACGTCGGACACGTGACGAACGGCCGTTTCGGCCCCCGATCTCCGTCTACTCGTCGACGAGGTGACACGCAGCGGGATGCGTCTGTTCACCCAGTGCGGGCGCGTCACGCTCGCAGACGCTCTCGAATCGCTCGCGGAGAATCTCGGCCGCTTCTTCCCAGTCGTCGGCGACAACGCGTTCGAGCGCGCGGTCGACGACGCCCCGGAGTTCGGGCGACAGCGAGTGCGACAGGTGCGACTCGCGGAGTTCGTCCACGACGGCGTCGGCGTCGGTGGTGCCGCCGTCGGCGCTCACCGCGGCTTCGGCGCTCGGATCGCCCGCATCGAGCGCCGCGTCGCGGGCGGTCTCGACGTCCAGCGCCTCGCGCTCGACGCGCTGGCGGAGGTCCATCACCTCGCGGTAGGCCGCCTGCTCGATGTCGAGGTCCGCCGGCGGGATGACCTGCGGACACCGCGTCCGGAAGTGACAGCCAGACGGGGGGTTGATGGGGCTCGGCACGTCGCCTTCGAGGATGATGCGGTCGCCGGTCTCGGCGGTCGGGTCCGGCTCGGGAATCGCCGACAGCAACGCCTGCGTGTAGGGGTGTCGCGGGTCGTCGAACAGCTCGTCGGTCTGCGCGACCTCGACGATTTCGCCGAGGTACATCACGGCCACGCGGTCGGAGATGTGCCGGACGACCGAGAGGTCGTGGGCGATAAACAGGTACGTCAGCCCGAAGCGCTCCTGGAGGTCTTCGAGCAGGTTGAGAATCTGCGCCTGCACGGACACGTCGAGCGCGGAGACGGGCTCGTCGGCGACGATGAAGTCCGGGTCGACCGCGAGCGCGCGGGCGATGCCGACGCGCTGGCGCTGGCCGCCGGAGAGTTCGTGGGGGTAGCGGTCGTACTGGCCGACTTCGAGTCCGACCGCGTCGAGCAGTTGGTGGACCCGGCGACGGCGGCGCTCGCTGGTCGAGTCACCCGGCGTGACGCGGACGGTGACGCCCGAGACGACGTCTCCCTCGCGCTCGACTTCGACCTCGGCGCGGAGGCGCTCTTCGACGGCCACGTCCACCTCGCCGTCGGCGACGGTCACGGTCACGGTGGCGGTGGCGACGCCGTTCGAGGAGCCGACGATGGCGTCGATTTCGTCGCTCGCGGTGACCGAGACGCGGTCGGCATCGATGCCGGTCACGGTGACGTCGACCTCGCCGCGCACGTCCGGGTCGGACACGGGGAGGTCGTGGACGTCGAGCGGCTCGCGGATGGTCTGGCCGACGGTCATCCGGGGGTCGAGCGACGACATCGGGTCCTGGAAGATCATCTGCATGTCGCGGCGCATCGCCCGGAGCTCGTCGCTGTCGAGGCCCGAGAGGTCGGTCCCCGAGAAGACGACGCGCCCGCCGGTCGGCGGCGTCAGATGCAGGAGGCTCCGCCCGGCGGTGGACTTCCCACAGCCCGACTCGCCGACCAGACCGAGCGTCTCGCCCTCGTAGACGGTGAAGTCGATGCCGTCGACCGCCTTCACGCTCCGGTCGTCCGCCCCGAGGAACCGGTCGAGGATGCCGTCGGCCTGCTCGTAGTACTTCTGCATGCCGTCGACTTCGAGAAGCGGCCTGTCGGTCGGCTCGGTGCCCGTCGACGACTCGATGGCGTCGCCGCCGTACTCGCTCGTGTCGAAGTCGTCGAGGACGCACTTCGAGCGGTGGTCGACCGCGTCGTCGCCGTGTTGCTTGTACGGTATCTCACCGGAGGTACACTCCGGCTGGGCCCACGGACACCGGGGCGCGAAGTGACAGCCCTCGGGCATGTCGATGAGGTCCGGCACGTTGCCCTCGATGGGCGTCAGGCGCTCTTTTTCCTCGCTCGGGAGCGATTCGAGGAGCGTGTACGTGTAGGGGTGCGAGGGGTTGTTGAAAATCTCCTCGACCGGTCCCTCCTCGACGATTTCGCCGGCGTACATGACCGCGACCCGGTCGCAGGTCTCGGCGACGACGCCGAGGTCGTGGGTAATCATGAGCACCGACATGCCGAGGTCCTCTTGGAGGCCGTCGATGAGGTCGAGAATCTGCGCCTGAATGGTCACGTCGAGCGCCGTCGTGGGTTCGTCGGCGACGAGCACGCGCGGCTGGCAGGCGAGCGCGATGGCGATGAGGACGCGCTGGCGCATCCCGCCGGAGAACTCGTGGGGGAACTCGTCGACCCGCGCGCCGGGTTCGGGGATGCCGACCGATTCGAGCACCTCGATGGTCCGCTCGACGATTTCGTCGTCGATGTCGCGGCTGATTCGGGGGAGCAGTTCGCGGACCGCGTTGAACCACGAGTCCTTTCGGCGGCCGCCGTACTGGTGGAGTCGGAGGCTCTCTGCGACCTGCTCGCCCACCGTCAGCGAGGGGTTCAGCGAGGTCATCGGGTCCTGGAAAATCATCCCGAGTTCGCGCCCGCGGACGGCCCGAAGCGCCTCCTCGGGCGCGTCGACGAGGTTGACCACGTCGCCGTCGACGAAGGCGGGGTTGTTGTACTCCTCGCGGAACTCGTCTGCGAGCCGGGCGCTTTCGAGTTCGACCGACCCCGAGACGATTTCTCCGGGGTCGTCGACGAGCCCCATCGCCGACAGCGCCGTCACACTCTTTCCGGACCCGGACTCGCCGACCAGTCCGACCGTCTCGCCCTCGCCGACCGTGAGGTCGAGGCCATCGACGGCCTTGACCTGACCCCGGCCGGTCGAGAACTGCGTGCGGAGGTCCGAAAGAGAGAGTAGATTCCTCATTGACTGGGAATGACCTGCATGGCGTGAAATACCTTTTCAATTTTTGCCAGTTGATGCGGGGGAGTTGACAGTTCGTTTTCGTTTCCCGCGACCGCCCGCGCGGCGTGCGAACGGGGGTGACGGCGGCGGGAGCGGGAGAAGCCAAAGTTTAGGTACCGGACTCCGACACCATGCCGCATGGAAGAACATCCGCTCTCGGACGAGTCGGGCACGTGGGAGACGGTGGTCGAAGAGTGCGAGGCGCTCGCCGACGACTATCGGGAGCGAGACTGGACCGTCGTCGTCGCCCTCCCGGGGGACGTGGTTCCGGTCCCCGGCACGGGCGACGAGGTGGTCGAACACGTCGGACTCGACGTGGTCGTCGGCGACGACGTCTACCCCGACCTCGAAGCCGCCGTCGAGGGCGCGACGTTCGACGAGTACGAGGCGTTCCGCGCGGTCTCCGGCGGTCTCGTCTACCTCGCGCTCGTCGTCCGCGCCACCGACGACGAAGTCGCCGTCTGTCTCCCCTTGTACTACCGGCTCGCGGAGTCCGAACGCATGTTCTCGCTCCTCGACGCGGGCGAGACGATGCGAACGAAGGTCCACCCGCTCGACCCCGACAAGGGCGTTGAGTTCGTCCACGAGGACCCCGACCCGCTCCTCCCGCCGGACTGGGACGCCGACCTCTCGGACGAGTTCGCGTAGTCGTCGGCTCGCCGAACCGAGTCCCACACGCAGGTAGCCGCCCCGTATATACACCGATGATAATGGAGGTCCGGTTTCTTTTGAATAGCGACGCGAGGCGTCACCGATGGGATTCGCTGAGGTGGACTCGGCCGTCTTGTTCGGCCTGATTACGATGGTGACGTGGGGGATTTGGATAGTCGTGGGCAACGCCGCCTCCGAGTCCATGGACCCGCGGACCGCCGCCGCCATCTCGTATCTCGTCGCGGCGCTTCTCGCGTTCGGCTTCATCGTCGTTTCGGACGCGTCGCTCGCAGTGACGGCGAGGGGCGGACTGCTCGCCGGGGTGGCCGGGCTGTTCACCGGAATCGGCCTCATCTCGATGTACATCGGGTTCACCCACGGCTCGACGACCGTCGTCTCGACCCTCGGAGCCATGTACTTCGTCGTCGCGGCCGTCATCGGAATCGTCGTTCTCGGAGAGAACCTCACACTGACGAAACTCACGGGTATCGCGTTCGCCGTGCTCGGTATCGTCTTGGTCACCCGCTGAGTGGCGCACTCGGCCCGTGGCCCTGTGGTCCTGGTCTACTCCTCGCGCTCGTCGTCCGCCGCCTCGTCGCCCTGCTCCTCGTCGACCGAAATCTCCGTCTCGCGGTCCCGCTCCGACTCCCGCCGTAACTCCTCGGCCCGGAGTTCGGCGCGCGTGTAGGCGTCGTACACCGCGTAGAGCCACACGGCGGGCGCGAGGAGGAAGCCGACGAAGACCATCACCGAGACGGAGGCGATGATAAAGCCGACCGCGAAGACGAGGCCGCGTTCGAGTTCGCGGTTGTACAGCTGTCCGAGGCCGGGGAAAATCGCCGACAGCACCGCCGCGACGAAGGGGTTGCCGCCTTCGAGGAGGTCGTCGAGCGCCGAGTCGACCGACGACTTCGGCGGGTCGCGCTGGCGGACCCCGCACTCGGGGCAGATTTCGGCGCGCGCGTCGATGACCGCGCCGCAGTCGCGGCAGAAGGCCTCGTCCGGGCCGCGGTCGCGAGTCGAGTCGTCCGTGGAGGGCGATTCCATACCGGCTATCTGTCGGCCGCGAACGTCAGTCCTGCGGCTGTCAAGCGTCGGGACGACTCGCGGCCGCGCCCGAGGGGACGCCTCCTCGGGTACCCCGCTCACAGGCAGAACAGAAACGGCTTCATCAGCGCGACGCGGTCGCCGTCTTCGAGTCGCGTGTCGAAGCCGTCGAGGTTCTCGTTGAACACGCCGTTGACGAGCACGCGGGCGTAGGGCCGCGTCTGCTCCCCTTCGGGGTTCTTCCGCCACGTCCCCGGCGGGCGGTCGACTCGCGCCCACCCCCGCGTCGTCGCGTCCGCCTCCCGCTCGGCGATGACGAGGTCGCGCACGTCGTACGCCGCGAAGAACGCGTCGAGGAACGCCCGGAGCGTCTCGCCCTCGAAGGTGAACTCCGTCCGGTGGGTGCCCGCGGCCGACCTGACGTGGCCGGTCAGTTTGACCTCGACAGTCGTCTCCGCCGGCTCGGTCGTCGACGACGCCTCTCCTGTCGCCGTCGTCTCCTCCCGCTCGGCTGTCGGCGTCTTCATGCGTCCACATACGCGCCGAGGGAGAATGAGCGGGGCCCCGAACACGTTCGACCGCGAGCGCGAAGCGAACAACCGGGAAGAACTGTTGCCTGCCGCACATCTAATTCGTCGGCGAACCGATTCGAAGGTGCAATGCGAATCGTTCCACCCCGCCTGTACGGTGCGGTCGTCCACAGTTCAGTGTTCCTCGGCGCGTCGACCATCGCCGAAGTGTTCGTCGCGTCCTCGCTCGCCGGCATCCCGCCGAACGCCGCCCTCGTCGTCGGCTTTCTCATCACCGTCGGCATCTACAACTTCGACAAGCTCGCGGACCTCGACGCCGACGAAGAGAACTACGCGGAGCGGACCGCGTTCGTCGCCGCCCACCCGCGGATGTACGCCGGCTTCTCCGCGCTCGCAATCGTCGGTGCACTCTGGCTCGCCGTCCGGCACGGCGGCGTCTACGGACTCGGGCTGACGCTGTTCCCGGGCGTCGTCGCGGTGTTCTACAGCGCCCCGCTCGTGCCGCTTCCCTCGGTCGACCGGCTCAAGGACGTCTTCCTCGTCAACACCGCCTCGGTGTCGCTCGCGTGGGCGGTCCTCGTCGGATTCGCCCCGCTCGCGGTCGCCGCGACGACCCCCGAGTACGCCGCCGGCGCGACCGTCGCGGCGGTCTGGTTCTTCCTCCGCTCGGCCATCTCCGTCGAGGTCCACAACGTCCGAGACGTGACGGGCGACGCGCGAAACGGCGTCGAGACCCTGCCGACGGTCCTCGGCGTCCGCCGCACGCAACTGAGCCTCTACGCGCTGGAGCTGGTGTCGCTCGGACTCGTGTGGGCCGCGGCCCGAGTCGGTGTGGTCCCCGCGTGGGCACCGTTCGCGCTCTTGCCCGCGGTCGCCTACTCGACGTTGATAACCCACGCGCTCACCGGGTCGGACCGCTCGGTCGAACGGCTCTGTACGCTCCGCGACGCCGAGGGCGCGTTGATGGCCGCCGGCATCGTGGTCGTCGCCGCGGTCGCCGGAACCGGCGGGACGCTCGGGTGACCCGCCGGCCGGAGCCGAGGCTCCAGAGACCCGCGGGGAGCCGGCACTGCGTCGAGACAGCCACCGAAATTCTCGAATACTCTTTTGTCACATGATGTAAATTACCACTGTAGTGACTCCGAACCTTGAGTGGGGAACCGTCGAACAGTTGGTGTTCGGAGGAATCGTGGGTTCCCAACTCCTCGCGCAGCCGACCGCCCTCGTGGTCGTCGTCGTCGGATTGATGGTCACCACCGGGGTCGTAAGCGGCTACGTCGCCCTGTTCGCGTGGCGGCGGCGGTCGATGCCCGGTGCCAGC
The DNA here is from genome assembly GCF_031624535.1 of Haloferax sp. S2CR25. Lineage (NCBI taxonomy): Archaea > Methanobacteriati > Methanobacteriota > Halobacteria > Halobacteriales > Haloferacaceae > Haloferax > Haloferax sp. S2CR25. The sequence goes on along the minus strand of NZ_JAMQOO010000004.1, from coordinate 316,318 downwards.
GGGCTGGCCGTACTCGCGTTCGCCAGCGGCTGGTGGTCGTCGGGCTATCTCCTCGAACTCGTCGTCGCGGACGTCGCACTCAAGCTCACGCTCGCCAAACTCCAGTGGGTCGGCGTCCTCGCGGCCCCCATCGCCTGGTTCTTCTTCGCGTTCTCCTACGCCGGCCGGGACCGCTTTACCTCGTCGCCGGCGATTAGCGCCCTCTCGCTGCTCCCGGCGGTCGGCCTCGTCGCCGTCTGGACCAACTCCGCACACCACCTGATGTGGACCTCGGTCACCGTCGTTCCCGCCGTGGGGCGGACCATCACCGTCCTCCAGACGGAGTGGGGCCCGCTGTACTGGATCGTACTGGGATACAGCTACCTGCTGTGGCTCGCCGGCGCGGTCGTCATCTTCCGGACGGCGCTCGACATGCCGAACATCTACCGAGTCCAGGCGACCACACTCATCCTCGGGACGCTGATGCCCGTGCTCGGGAACTTCGCCACGACCCTCCTGGAACTCTACGGCGCGGCGATCGACATGACCCCCGCGGCGTTCACGTTTGCGGGACTCGCCTGCACCGTCGCTATCAGCCGCTACGAACTCCTCGAATCCCGGCCGGTCCCCCGGTGGGTCGCCCGCGATCGCGTCGTCGAGACGATGGCCGACGCGGTGGTCGTCACCGACACCAAGTGGCGCGTCACCGACGTCAACCGGGCGGCCGAGCGGATTCTGAACGACACCGCGGCCGAACTCAAAGGCCGCCCCGTCGGCGACGTCGTCGAGGAGTTCTCGCCCGACCAGCGGGACACGGACCAGGTCACGGTCAGGCTCGGGTCGAGCCAGCGATACTTCGAGCTCCGGACGAGCGCCTTCAGCGACCACCACGGCCGCGACATCGGCCACGCGCTCGTCTTCCGCGACGTGACCGACCGCCGGCTGAACCTCCAGCAACTCGAAGTGATGAACCGCGTCCTCCGCCACAACCTCCGAACCGAGGCGAACCTCCTCGAAGGCTACGCCAACCTCGTCTTGGACGACATCGACGGCGGCGAGTTCGACGACGCGCGGGACCACGCGAAGACGCTCCAAGACCGCGCGAAGACGCTCGTCAACATCAGTCAGAAAGCGCGAAAGCTCGGCGCGACCCGCGGCAGCGACGGGAACGGCGATCCACGACTGCACCCCGCGGCCGTCCAGATACGCGCCGCCACGGACGCCGTCCGCGCCGATTTCACCTGTGCGAACGTTCGGCTCCTCGAACTCCCCGACAACGACGTGATCTGTGCGCCCACGCTCGAACCCATCGTCCGCGAACTCGTCGAAAACGGCGTCCAGCACAACGGGTCGTCGACGCCGGTCGTCTCCGTGGCGGCGAGTTGGGAAGGCGACGCACTCGTGATTCGAATCGAGGACAACGGGCCCGGAATCAACGCGAGCGAACTCGCCGCAATCAACGCTCACGGCGAGACGCAGCTCAGACACGCGAGCGGCCTCGGCCTCTGGCTGGTGAAGTGGGGCGTCGACCAGCTCGGCGGCACTGTCGCGTACCACCGCCGCGAGGAGGGCGGGACCGAGGTGGTGCTTCGCATTCAGGCGGTGCGGGCCGAGTAACGCGAACCGAGAACCGCCTCCGAACGCACGTTCGATTCCATTTTTGATAATTTACGCCGGCCCTACAGTTCAATCTCGCACCCATTATCGGATTCTTCGGTTCGCCAATATCGCCATACAGTGCCCCAATTCCTCGAATCCAGTGGTTTCAGAAACACCCATGTCAGTGACACGGCGCAGTAAATTCTTAAATATGAACACTCGGCAAACCACGGTGTATGCCTACCCAAGGCGATAACGACGGGGCGGGGCCGTCCGCTCCGACCCTCGAATTCGGTGCTACCTCGACCCCCGCAGCGACGGGTGCAGTCCCGGCGCCCGTCCCCCCGGACGACCCGCGCGCGTGGTACGCGCCGACCGTCCGCTCGCAGTACGAGGTCGCCCCCGACACCGTCGTCACCATCAGCGACGCGGACCACGGTTTCGACTACGCGGTCCGAGAGGCGACGCTCGGGGGGCGCGAGACCGACGCGCTGGAGACCGTCCGCGACCACTTCTCGACGGTCGTCCGCCGACGGCCGCTCACCCGCGAGGGAACCGTCACCCGCGCAGAGACCGGCCTCTCGTCGAAGTACCGTCGCATCTTCGACCGCCTGCTCGACCTGACGCCGACCGCTCGCAGGCGCGTCGAGCGCCACGCCCTCTCGGAACTGCGGCTCCTCGGGGAGGTCACGCCGTTGGCGCTCGACGAGCGAATCGAGGTCGTCGACGCCGGCCGCGGCGACGGCTCCGAGCGGCTCGTCGTCCACACCGAGGACTTCGCGCCGGCGACGACGGCGTTCGACTCCGACGTGCCGTTCGCCGACCGCATCGCCGCCGAGCGGGTCGACCACTACACCGTCCCCTTCGCCGGCTACGACGTCGACGTGGTGGTCTACCGCGACCGACTCCTCGGCGACGACCGCTTCGCCACCAAGTACGCCGTCCTCGAACCGGACCTCGTCCCCGGCGACGCCGAGCTCATCGAGGAGTGCAAAGAGCGAATCTGGGAGGCGAACGTCGACGACGTGGTCGCCGACCGCATCGAGTTCGTCCGCGACCGCGCCCGCGAGTTCCTCTCGCGGCGGCTCACCGCCCGCAACACGCGTGCGTGGGTCGACGCCACGACGTTCCGGGTCCGCGCCGCGCTCTCTGAGTACGGTCTCGCGCTCCCGCCGGTCGACCGCCGGTTCGCCGAAGACCGCCTCGACGACCTCGTCTACTACGTCCTCCGCGACTACGTCGGCGAGGGCGTCCTCACCGTCCCCATCCGCGACCCGCACCTCGAAGACGTGGAGGCGAACCGCGTCGGCGAGCGGGTGAAAGTCATCCCGCGGGCCGGCGTGACCGGCCGCGGCGGCCTGCGCGTGCCGACGAACCTCGTCTTCGAGGACGAGACCGAGTTCACGAACGTCGTCACCCAACTCGCCGCGGCCGACGGCGTGGAGCTGAACGCCTCGAACCCGAGCGCGAAGGTGAACCTCCGGCCCGGCGCGGTCGGCGGCGACCCCGAGTCGGCCGCCACCGACGAGACGATTCGCTGCGCCGTCGCCCTCCCCGTCATCTCCGAGGGCGGGCCGCACGTCTCGATTCGCAAGCAGACCGGCGACGTGCTCACGCCGGTCGACCTCGTCGAAAGCGGGTCGCTGTCGACCGAGCTCGTCACGCTGCTGTGGCTCTGCTACGAACACCACCGCGTCGTCCTCTACTCCGGCGCGACCGGCGTCGGGAAGACCACTCTGATGAACGCCTGCATGCCGTTCGTCCCCTACGACCACCGGCCCATCAGCATCGACGAGGGGTCTCGGGAGGTCCATCTCCCCCACGAGACGGGCGTCTCACTGACGACGCGCGACCACGAGTCCGAGTTCAAGCGCGTCACGATGGCCGACCTGATGACGGAGGCGAACTACCTCAACCCCGACGTGGAGGTCATCGCCGAAATCAACACGCCCGAGTCGTTCGCCACCTTCGCGGAGACGCTCAACACCGGCCACGGCGTCATCGGCACGACCCACGCCGCCGACATCGAGACGCTCGTCAACCGCGTCATCGAACAGGGGCTCCCGCCGTACCTCCTCCGCGAACTCGACCTCGTCGTCTTCCCGCACAAGGTCGACGGCGAGCGGTACGTCTCCGAGGTGGTCGAACTCGTCCCCGAGTCCGAGTACGACGAGACGTGGGGGCGACGCGGCGTCATCGAGAAGGACGGGCGCACGCTCCACTGGAACACGGTCGCCCGGCGGACGCCGGACGGCTCGTTCGACCTCTCGTACGAGCACCCGCAGTTGGGCGACGACCGCCGGCGCGTCGGCGTCCGGCTGTTCCACCGCATCGCCGAGGCGACCGACCGCGACGTGGAGGCCGTCGAGCGCGAGTTCCACCGGAAGCACCGCTACGTGGAGTATCTCGTCCGCGAGCAGGTGACCGACGTGGACCGGCTGTTCGGCTTCCTCTCTGACCTCCGAACCGACGAGGCCGCGACGGTCGAGCGGGTCCGCCGGCGGATGGCCGAGCAGGCGTCCGACGGCGACAGCGCCGCCCGCGACGGGACCGACGACGGCGTCCACGGCCGCGACCGCGGCGACGAGGCCGACCCGTGACCGGGTTCGACGCCGGCCGCGGCGAGCGGCGAGTAGGCCGCGTCCGCTCGCTTTCGGTCCTCGACAGGGCGCTGTACGCGCTGTTCGCCCGCCACGTCGACGCCGCCAAACACGACCGGGACCGCCGCCGCTACCGCGGCACCGACCTGCGGATGAGCTTCGACCTCTACCTCGCCCGCGCCTACGGCCTCGCGTGGGCGACCGGCCTGTTCGTCGCGTTGCCGACGGCGCTCGTCGCGCTCGCGGTTCCCGACTCGACGGTCGACGCTGCGCTCTCCGTCCTTCGGGCGGCGCTCCCGCTTTTCGAACACGTCCCGATACCCGTCGTTCCGCGGCTCCCCGTGGCCGGGGCGGTCGCGCTCGCGGTCGCGGTGGCGATTCGGCAGGTCGTCCTCGCCGTCGCCGGCCGGTACCTCGGCTGGCGGGCGACCGCCCGGCGGGAGAACATCGAGCGGACCCTGCCCGGCGCGGTCCGCTACCTGCACGTCCTCTCGTCGGGGAGCGACGGCCCCCGCGAGATGCTCCGGCGCGTCGCCGAGACCGACGCCTACGGCGAGACGGCGGTCGCCTTCCGGGGCGTCCTCAACACCGCCTCGCTGACCGGCAACGTCAACGAGGGCCTGCGGCGGGTCGCCCGCGACACGCCCTCCGAGGGGATGCTCTCGCCGTTCCTCCTGAAGTTCCGCGAGCACGCCGGACAGGGCGACGACGCGCTCCGGAACTACCTGCGGATGGAGAGCCGGATGCTCGGCCACCGGCAGGACCGCGCCCGCGAGCGCGCCGAGGGCTTCCTCGAACTGCTCGCCGAGCTGTTCATCGTGCTCCTCGTGCTCCCGTCGCTGCTCGTCATCGTCCTCACGGTGATGAGCGTCATCGCGCCCGGCCTCTCCGCGCCCGTGGTCACGCCGCTCGGACAGACGACCACCCGCGGCGTCGTCGTCTACGCGAGCGCCGCGTTCATCGTCGGCGTCGGCCTCGGCGCGAGCGTGCTCGTCGCGGGCCTCCGCCCGCCGGACCAGTCCGTCGAGTACGACCGCCCGGGCGACGCGCTCGGCGTCCTCGACTCGGCGCTGTCGAACCCGGCCAGCGCGGCCGTCGTCTTCGGCCTCCCGGCGCTCGCCTGCGCCGGTATCGCGGCGCTCGTCGGCGCTGACGCCGTCGGCGTCGCGCTCGCCGGCTACGTCGCCTACGCGGTCCCGGTCGGACTCGTCGGCGTCCGCCGCGCCCGCCTCGATGACGCGAAGGACCGCGAACTGAAGGACTTCGTCCACGCCGTCTCGGGCCACGTCAGCCTCGGGCGACCCTTCGGGGACGCCGTCGAGCGCGTCGGCCGCGACGTGGACCTCGGCCCGCTGGACTCGGACGTGGCCGACCTCGCGCTCAACCTCCGCTTTACCGCGCCGAGCTCCGGGACCGACGTGAACCTCCGGACGGCCGCGTTGGCCCGGTTCGTCGACCGCGTCGGGACGCCCATGGCCGAACAGACCATCGGCCTCGTCGTCGGCGCGCTCGACGGCGGCAGCGACACGGGGACCGTCTTCGACACGCTCCAGACCGAAATCGGCCGCCTCTACCACGAAAAGCGCGCGCTTCGGTCGGGACTGCTCGTCTACGTCGCGGTCGGCTGGACGACCGCACTCCTCGTCGTCGGCATCACCGTCGCCGTCAACGTCCACGTCTTCGACGGCTTCGCCCAGCTCTCGACGCTCTCGACCGGCGGGTCGTTCGCCATCAACGCCGGCGCGGTCGACCTCGACCGCGACCGCTACCAGCTGTACGTCGTCACGCAGGCGACGATGCTCGCCTCCGGCTGGTTCGCCGGCACGGCGAGTCGGGGGCGCTACGAGGCGCTCCTCCATTCGGGCGCGCTCGTCGTCGCGTGTTACCTCGTCTACGCCGGGGTGGGGCTGATATGAGCGCGAAACGGGGGCAGGCGAACGTCGTCGGCGTCGCGCTCCTGCTCGGCGTCGGCGTCGTCGCCATCGGCCTCCTGACCGCCAGCGTCGGCGGGCTCGTGGACGCCCAGATAGCGACCGCGGACGCCGACGCCGCCGCGGACGGCTTCTCGTCGCTCCGGGACGGCGTCGTCGCCGCCGCGAACGACAGCTACCCGATTCGCGTCACCGACGGCGACCTCTCGCGGGTGAACAGGACGGTCCGAGTCGTCTCGGAGACGGGGGCGACCGATACCTACGACGCCGACGGCTACGTCGCCGACCTCGGCGGCCGACGGGTCGCGTTCGTCGGCGGCGCGGTCGTCCGCGGCACCGGCGACGCGGCCTCGCTCGTCACCCCCGTCCCGGTGTCGGTCGCCGGCGACGCGGCGTTTCTCGCGCTTCCCGCCCTGACCGCCGACGCCACCGACGGCGGCGGCCTCGGGTCGGGTGCGGCGCTCCGAGCGCGAACGACGCGAACCGTGACCGACCGCCCGGCCGACGGCTACGCGGTCGCCGTCGAGACGGCGACCCCCGAGGCGTGGGAGCGGGCGTTCGAGCGCCGCGGCTTCGAGACGAGCAGGGACGACTTCGACGGCGACGGCACCGAGAGCGTCGTCGCGGCCGTCCCCGACGAGCGGACGCTCACGGTCGCCCGGTACGACGTCTCGGTGGTGATCGACCGTGGCTGACGCGCCCGACCCGCGGCCGACCGCGTCCGACGCGTCCGGGCCGGCGACGCCCGCGACCGGCGTTCGAGCCGCCGAGCGCGCCGTGGTCCCCGTCGTCGGGAAGGCGCTCGAAGCGGCCATCGCCGTGCTGTTCATCGGGCTGTTGACGACCGTGCTGTTCGGCGGCGTCGTCCCCGACCACCGCGCCGCGGTCGGCGACGAACTCGCCGACAGGACGCTCGCGGCGGCGACGGAGCGGGTCGAGACGACCGCCGTCGTCCCCGAGTCGGCGGTCCGCGGGACCAGACGGACCGACGCGGACCTCCCCCGAGCGATTCGCGGGCAGTCCTACCGAATCGCGTACGTCCCGAACGCCACGCTCGCGACCGACCCGAACGTGACCGCGCCGGCGCTCGTCCTCGACCACCCGAACGACGCGTTCGACCGGCGGCTCCCGGTGACGCTCCCCGACTCCGTGACCGTCTCCGGCGAGTGGGACAGCGGCAACGACTGCGTGGTTCGCGTCGCCGTCGGCGACGACGGCACGACGCTCGAACTCGCGAACGGAGGGGCGGATGCGTAGTCGCCGCACGACGCGCGCACAGACGACGCTCGCCGGCCTCGCGGTGGCGCTCGTGCTCGTGACCGCGGTCACGGTCGGAGCCGTCGCCGCCGCCGACCGAGCCCTCGCTGGTGCGACCGGCGACTCGCTCGAACAGCAGCGCGCCGAGCGCGCCGCCGCGGCACTCCTCACGGACTCGCCCATCACCTGGTCCGACAACGGGAGCGACGCCATCGACCTCGCGCTCGCCAACGACACGAACGCGACCGTGCTCGCCGCCGCCGTCCCGCCGCTCCGCGACGCCGCGTTCCGCGTCCGAATCGACGGTCGAACGGTGGCCGAGCGGGGCGACCCGTCGGGCGGAGCCACGGTCAGCCGCGGCGCTGTCGCCGTCACCCGGCGGAACGTCCGCGGGTCGATTAACCTCTCCGCGGAGACCAACACGACGCTCACCGGGCGGACGAACCGCACCCAGCTCGACGTGGACCCCGCCCCGAACACGACGGTACAGACGATTCGGGTCGGAGACAGGGTCGTCCTCCACCGGCCGGGCGGAATCGAGGGGCGACGCGTCGTCGGAGTGCCGTCCCGCACCGACCCCGTGATTCGCGTCGAGACCGCCGGCTCCGACCCGTACGGGACCGTCGACGTGTCGGCGACGGCGTTCGACTCGACGGTCGTGCGAATCGAGGTGACCGTCGATGCGTGAGGGTCGCCGGGAGCGCTCGCGCCGACGGCACCGCAAACGCGCGGACGACGCACCCGCCCGCGCGGCCGACCGCGGACAGCTCTCGTTGACGGTCATCGAGGCGACCGTCGCCACGCTGCTCGTCCTCGCCGTCACGACGGGGTTCGCGCTCGCACCGCCCGCGGCGGCCCCCGAGTCGGACTCGCTGGCGCGGCAGGCGGCGGACGCCGCGTCGCTCGTAGCGTCGGTCCCGGCGGCCGGGTCGGGAACGCTTCTCGGTGAGGCCTGCGCTTCGCCGAGCGACTTCGACGCCCGTGCGACGCGACTTCACGAGGCCGCCTCGGTGGGCCTCCCGGACGGGGCGTTCGTCTCGCTCCGAACCGACGTCGGGTCGGTCGGCAGGCCGCCGCCGGAGACCGCGCGGGTTCGGACCGCGACCGCCGTGGCCCCGCGTTGTACCGCGACGCTGGAGGTGTGGTATCCGTGAGCCGACCCAGCCGCGGTTCGGGCGACCGCGCCGCCGCACCGACCGGCGACCGCGGGCAACTGGTGCTCGTCTCCGGGGCCGTCGTCGTCGTCGCCCTGTTCGCGCTCCTCGTCGTCCACGCGCAACTCGGGTTCGCCGGCGCGACCGAGACGACGGAGGCACCGCCGCTGGACGACGTCGTCGAGACGACCGAGGACGCGGTCGAACTTGCGACCGCGGGCGTCGCGGGTCGGTACGACTGGGCAGAGAGAGACGCCGCAGTCGCCGACTTTCGCTCTCGGCTCGACCCCGCTCTGGCGAACGTCGAACGCGCGCGGCCCGGCGGCGTCGCGCTGACGACGAACGACTCGGCGGCCGGGACCTGGGCGTTCAGGAACTGCCCCAACGGTCCGTACCGGGAGTTCGGAACCTGCGTCGCCGACGGCGGCGTCGTCGTGCAAGAGCGCGCGGGCGAGACGGCCGTCGTCGCCGTCCTCGTGGACGTGCGCATCGCCACGCCGCGGTCGCGGACGGACCTGACGGTCGCCGTGCGTCCGAACTGAGGGCCGGGGCGGGCGTCGCGCGGCCGGAGAAACGGCCGGTCCGTCGGGGACTCTCGTTAACGACAACGATCAGACTAAACCCACGAATTACCTTCGAGAGATACGTTCCGGCGATTCGTACAGCGGAGAGAGACTGTAGGAGCGAACCACCCCATAGGATGGCTAAATCAGCGATTCGTGTAGATATTAGCAGTGATGAGTCATCGCCAAACTACGAGAACACTTGCGACCGAGTAATACGCGAAGTTAGCCATTTCGACCGTGTGTAGTGGGAACATTCCGTTTTCGAACCGTTAATCGGGCCAATTCCGCGATACGGAACTATCCATTTTCTAGTATATCTGCGATTATTATCTATCGGGTTCTCGGGGCACCGTCTAGTTAAGGGGTGAACAGTGGGAGAGCTGTCTTCCCACGTTCTCAGACGTTGTCTTCCGCGTCTGCCAAGAGCCTGTATTTGATATAGTTATCCAGCTCTGACTGGATGGGGCGAGAGATACCTGTCGTCACCCGTTCAAACGTCCGCCCGCTCACGAGCGTTACCAGAAAATTCGCGACTAACTCCGGATCCATCTCCCTGAAATCGCCAGATTCGATACCGTCCTGCAGTATCTCCCGTATCGTTTCGCGGAAAATGTCTTGAGACTGATTGAAGCACTCTTGGAACGCTTCGTCTTGTGCGGCCCGCATTCGCAACTCCGTCAGTACCGTTTCGTAATCTCGGATTTGTTGCTCGTCGGGCTCGGGGATAACTTGGTCAAAGAGGCTCCGAAGTCTGGTTTCCGGGTCTCCATCGTCAGAGACGGGCATCCCGACCTGTCTAAATCGAGAAAGTAAGTAGTTGAGAAGGTCCAAAAGAACGTCGTCTTTTCCATCGTAATGGTAGAAGACCAACCCCTCTGACTTGGAAAAGTGCTGACTGATTCGGTCGATCGTCAGATTGGCATATCCGTGCTCGGCAAGGGCGTCAAACGTCGCTTTCAATATCTCCGTCTTGGTATCGTCAGGCTCGTCGACAAAAAGAGGGGCCCGTTTGTCCATGCTGTCGAGTTGCCCCTCCACCTAATTAGCGGTTACCCTCTTCGAATGATGGTCGCTGAAGACTATCTATCTGCCATCTACGCGGGGTCTCCGCGTCAGAGTCACGCACGCTGTTGACCTGAACCGACACATTAATCTCCCCGCCACGGATTTGACTAAGTACTCAATAAGGGTCAGAATGATACAGGATACACTTCGTAGCTCGCGGCCGCTGGCCATCGCGCTCACCGCCGTTCTCGTCGTGGGGTTCATCGCTGGTGCGGTCCCCACTGTTGCGACCGCTCAGACATCACAGTCCGGAGACATCGTTGGGAACCCGGATATCACGTTTGCAACTTCGTCTGGGACGCTTTCAGCTGGCACGACTGACGAGCTCACAATCTCGGTTGTCAACCGCGGACTGATTATCGAACACGGTCCATCGCAGTACGAAGAGGAGGTGATGACTGCGAGGGGATTGACGTTCGAAGTAGACGACGAAGACGCACCAATCAACGTCCAAACCGGACAGGTTTCTATCGGGAACTTCCCGACTGGAAGCACGGAGAAGACAGTCTCGGTCACGGTTCCGGAAGACGCCGAGCCGGGGACCTATCAGATTCCCGTCACCTACGAGTACTCGTACACCCGCCAACTTCGGTACGGTCCCAGCGGAACCACCGAAGGAACCGATTCCACGCGAACGCAGACCGGCTCGATAACGATTCAGATCAAGGACGACGCTCGGTTCGAGGTCATCGAGACAAACGCGACGGCCCAAGTCGGCGACGATAACGATATCTCGGTCACGCTTAGGAACACCGGCTCGGAAGTTGCGAAAGCCGCGAGTGTGAACGCAGAGTCAAAGAGTAGCTCCCTGACGTTCGAGTCCGGCGACACGTCCTCGACGGCGTCCGTCGGCGACTGGGAGCCGGGCGAAAACCGGACGGTCACGTACAGTGCCGCGCTAGAGTCCAACTCGGCAGTGCGCGCATACGCGGTGGATCTGGTGGTCAATTACGACGACACCGACGGCATTAGTCGTACGTCCGACCCGATCACGACCACTGTCGAATCGCTCCCCGCACAGTCGTTCGCCTTCTCGGACGTGTCCTCGTCGCTCCGAGTGGGCGAAGACGGAGAGATCGTCGGCACAGTCGAGAACACCGGCCCCAACACGGTACGAAGCGTGACGATTCGGCCGGTGGACAATCCGGCATCCGTCGTCCCGAGCGAGGATTCCACCGCCGTCGGGTCGCTCGCTCCGGGCGAATCCAAGTCCTTCCGACTCCCGATGGAAGTTACGAGTGAGGCAGAGGTCGGCGACAAATTACTCAACGTCGAGGTTCGGTATCGTGACGGCGACGGAGATCGGCGGACCTACGACAAACTCGACCTCCTGGCGACTATCGGCCCGGACCGAGACGAATTCGGACTCGCGGTTTCCGACCGGACGATCACCGTGGGTAAATCGCGGGTCGTCACCGTCGAAGTGACGAACAACCTCAACGAGACGGTCACCGACGTCGAAGCGCGGCTGTTCGCCGACGACCCCCTCAGCGCCGGGGCCTCGGACACGAGTTATATCGAGACCTTAGAGCCCGGTGAGTCCACGACGCTGGCGTTCGAAGTGACTGCGGCGTCCGCTGCAACGGCGGGAAGCACGTATCCGATTTCGTTCGACTTCCGGTATACGGACAGCGACGGCAGCACCCATCTCACCGACACGTTCAGAAAGCCGCTGGACGCTGTCAAACCGCAGAACAGCGGCGTGTCGCCCATCACGCTCATCGTAGGATTGGGGGTGGTTGTCGCAGGCGGTGTCGCAGTCGTCTACTGGAGGCGTAAGTAATGCCACTGGCTGAGAGGATTGAAACGGCGACAGAACGACTCAACACGACAATCGTGGACCGCCCGCGCGTAGTTGTCATCGCCTTTTTGCTGCTCACGGGCGTGTTCATCGGCGGGTTAGGGTCTGTACAGATGAGCGCGGGCGGGCTTGACGCGTTCACGGATGACTTACCCGAACAGGCGACCCTCGAAGAGGTCGAGCAGAACTTCGAGGAGCCGTTCCAGACGGATGCCCAGACGACGACGCAACTCATTCGGACGAACAGCAACGTCCTGACGAAGGAGGCACTCGTCCGTGACGCTCGCCTGCTCGAACGCGTTGCCGAACGCGACGAGTTCCGGATGGAATCGGCTCGTGGCCCGGCTCCAATCATTGCGCAGCATCTCAACCCGTCGGCGACGACGCCGGCAGAACATCGGCGAACGCTCGAACGTGCGACTCCGTCCGAAATCAGACAGGCAGTTCGAGAACTCCGAGATGGACCCCGATTTGCCGGAGTAGTGTCGAACGATTTCAATCCGACCAGCGTCTCCGCGTCTGCGTCAATTACGACGATTTCGCATGACTTCCCCGGGAGCTTCGGTGATGACGACCTGACTGCCGTCCAGACGGACCTTCAAGCGGTCGCTGACGATACGCCGGGCGACGTTCGTGCGTTCGGGTCAGGGACGACCGAAACAGAGATCTCGCAGTCTGTGCAGGACTCGCTCCTGATTGTGATGCCCGTCGTGATTCTACTGTTACTGTTCTTCTTGGTGGTCGCATACCGTGACCCGATAGACGTCCTGTTGGGACTGGTCGCGCTCGTGATGACGATCATCTGGACGTTTGGGTTCCTCGGGTATTCGGGGATTCCGTTCAGCCAGCAGATGATTTCGGTCCCGGTGTTACTGCTTGCGGTCGGCGTCGACTTCGGGATCCACATCATCAACCGCTACCGAGAGGAGACGGAACGCGGGTTCGAAGCGGTCGAAGCGATGCGAGAAGCGAACGCCCAGCTCCTGATCGCGTTCGTCATCGTCACCGTGACTGCGGTGTTCGGATTCGGTGCAAACGTCATCTCTGACCTGACGCCGATTCGGAATTTGGGCATCGCGTCAGCGGTCGGTATCCTGTTTACGTTCTTCATCTTCGGGCTGTTTCTACCCGCAGCCAAGTTGGTGTGCGATAACGTGCGCACGCGTCTCGGCGTCCCGGAGTTCAACTCGTCCCCGATAGCGTCCGAGGACTCAGCCCTCGGACGGGTGTTAGCGTTCCCCGCACGGGTGAGCCAGCACGCACCGACGGTAATCGTCTTGGGACTAGTCCTGTCAAGTGTCGCCATGGGCGCGTACGGGGCCGGCGTCGGCACCTCGTTCGAAAACGAGGACTTCCTCCCGCCCGAGGAGCTCCCGGCCTACGTCACGGGCTTGCCTGAACCGTTCGCGCCAGGCGAGTACACGATCACGTCAACGATCAACTTGCTCGATGATAAGTTCGGGAGCAGTCAGGGGAGTACCGTGAAAATATATGCCGAAGGAAACTTCAAGGAAGATCACGCGCTCGAAACCCTCGTAGCTCCGAACGACAACCCCCCGGAGTCGTTCGCAGTTGGACCCGGTGGGCAAGCACAGGCACAGAGCATCGTGACCGTCATTCAATCCCACGCGGATCAAGACGAAGAGTTCGCCGCCTTAGTCGCTCGGAACGACCAGAACGATAACGGGATACCCGACCAGAATCTCGAACGAATTTACGACGAACTGTTCGCATCCTCGGCGAGCGGGCGGGCCGAACAGTACCTCACTGAAGACTACCGGTCCGGGCTGGTCGAATATCAGACCGACTCCGATGCCTCACAGACAGCGGTGACGACCGGTGGGGACGAGTTGGCAGACACGTTCCAGTTTAAAGCGACGTCCACGGGAGATATCGTCGTCCGTGCGGCGGTGATGGACCGCATCTTCCAGTCGGCGATTCAGGGACTCGTCCTCGCAGTCGTGCTGACCGCCGCATTCCTCGTGGCGATATACGGAATCCTGGAGCGCAAACCGCTCCTCGGCGTGGTTAACGTCTTCCCGATACTGATCGCCATCGCGTTCTTGCTCGGGACGATGCGGTATCTGGACATCACGCTGAACGCGCTGACCGCGACGATTCTCTCCATCTCGGTCGGGGTCGGTATCGCCTATTCGGTACACACGACCCATCGCTTCATCGACGAGTACGACGCGACGACGGGCGCGCACGAAGCGATGATGATCACGCTGACCGGAACGGGAGGCGCGCTGTTCGGCAGTATGCTGACGACCGCGCTGGGGACCGGCGCGCTCGCGCTCGCCATCACCCCGATTCTCGGCAACTTCGGCGTCCTAATCGGCCTGAGTGTCACCTATTCGTTCCTGGCGGCGGTGATCGCACTCCCGCCCGCAGTGTTGCTCTGGGAACGAACACAGCAATGGGATCTCGACCTGTTGGCGCGTCTCCGTCCAGCGATGTAAAGCGGACGAACGACGGTCACAATTTCGCGCCGCTGGTGGCGTGGTCGAGCGTCGGCGCGCTCGTCGGAGTCCCACTGTGGTTATGAAAGATTCGAGGCTAAAACCCCGTCCTTCAGGGCGGGGGGATGTCAATGAGAAACCTAACACGTTTCGCCCGCTGGCACTGTCTAGTTGTGACCTTCGACCGGTGTTCTTCCGTCGAGCGATTGATGCGGTCGTTGGACACACAGTATTGAATATATAAGACAAGAACACCGCAGGCGACCGCGCGACTGACCACCGAGGTATCACAGAAGCGTTCGACTCGGATTTAGCGGGTGTGAAACCACGTTCCGGCGAGGTTTCGCTCAACGTCGTCAAGCCGACCGCTCAATCCTAATCGAGAGATCACAGTCGGATAACCGTAGCCGTCAACGGAGAGTACAGCGCCTTAGAGGCCGTATTTCTCAGAGAACCGATGGAGAAACGCTGCAGTCGGATCAGCACTAGTTCGTCCGAACGATTCGACGTCAAAAATCGGGGTTGTCCCGATTTTTATTGTGTTAAATGAACAATACCACTCGCCACTGATTTTGACAGCGGCCTCGTCGACCGCAATCCGTTTCGGTTTCGTCTCAGGCGGGTTGTGACCACTAACAGCCAGCCGACATGTGAACTTCCAGACGACTTGGTGAGAGCGTTGAACGCCAAGTATCCGGAGAGTCTCTGTTGTTCTTTAAGCGGACAGTTAGTCGTCCGGAGCCGGGCGTCGAACGCCCTAACGGGCGCACGAGAGCTTTGCGCTCGTGAACGTCCGAAAGACGCAGTGCGTCTTTCGAGCCCACAAACCCGCTCTGCGAGTCTGGGACGTCCCCAGAAATCTTTGATTTCTGGTGGGCAAACGAGACGCTGCGCGTCTCGTCGCGTCGCCGTCAACTCACGCGCTCGGTTTCTTCAGAACCTGCCGCAAAGCGCTGGCTGAGCGGGTCTGCGGACTTCATCCCGAATTATCTCAACGACCGGCCCGTTTCTCAAACTGACTTAACCAGACAGTGCCGGCTCTCGAATCGCCGCTAGCTGTGCGTCTCCGCGGCGGCCCGTCGGGCGCGTCGCCAACCGACTCGAAACGGCTCAGTACGACAGCGTCCACTGGCGGTCGATGAGCCAGTCGTCCAACTTCCCGAGCGGGTCCTCCTCGACGTGCGTGCCGTGGCTCACGAGGACCGTCTCGATGTCGTAGTCGAACAGTTTGACGAGGTTTCGCTCGGCTTCCTCGTGGCTCAGGTCGTTGAACTGCGCCGCCGGCGGGACGAGGTACCCCGGCGGGAGGCCGCGGCGGTCCGACCCCTCGACCACGTCGCCGGCGATGAACACGCCGTCGTCCTCCAAGAGCAGGCCGCTGTTTGCGACCGTGTGCCCCGGGACCTGCACGATTCGAATCCCGCCGTCGAGCGCGTCGTCGTGGCGGAAGTGGCGGTCGGCCTCGACGTCGAGCGCGTCGTAGAATCCCTTCGCGCCGCCGGGGACGAGCAGTTCGGGGTCGAACGCGTCCAGCACGGCGGGGGTCCCGCCGAAGTGTCCCTCGTCGCCGTGGGTGACGACGAGTCGGTCGACGCCGCCGAACTCCGAGTCCAGCGCGGACACCAACTCCTCGGCGTCGTCGGGGAACGCCGCGTCGACCAGCGTGGTCGTGCCGGTCGGCCGGTCTTCGATGACGAACACGCGGACGTGGTCGAACTGTATCGTGTACACTCCGTCTGCGACTGCTGTCACGGTCATGTGCGGTCGACGCTACGACGAGCGGCGTTAAAAAGGGAAACGCGCGTTCTCAGCCGCGTGTAACGGGCGTCCGACAGTCGGCACCGAGCGGCGGCCGGTCGGCGAATCGCCCCGGAGCGACGCTACTCCTCGTCGGCGAGCGTCGAAACGACCGGACACGGCGCGTTCAGGAGAATCGACTGGGCGACGCTCCCGAACAGCATCTTTCCGGTGCGCGAGCGGCGTCGCGGGCTCACCACGATGTAGCTCGCGTCCTGGGCTTCGGCGTACTCGATGACTTCGTCGGCCGGGCTGCCGACCAGCCCCACCGTCTCGGACGGGACGTCCAGCCCCGATACCGAGTCTTCGGCCATCTCGGCGGCGGCCGACCGAATCTGTTCCATGTCCTTCGGCGCTTCGGCCTGCGCGCTCGTCAGCCCGAGGTCGACGAACTCCGAGCGGGTCAGCGCGTGGACGACGTGGACCGGTTCGTCGAACGCCGCCGCCAGCGATGCGGCTTCCGCGACAACGTGTGATGACCGACCTGAACGGTCGACCGCTGCAACAACGACCATACCCGTGTGTACCACGGTGGGATATAATATCGTTTCGCCGAATCCCACTCGAAGCGACCGCCGAGCGCCGCGTCGACGCGATTCGCCGTTTCGACGGCCGTCCCCCCCGCCAACACGCGGCGTCGACCGTCGGACGGGCACACCTTTCAATGATGTCGTAATTCGACCGAAATCGCCCCATTTTCGTTACATCTCTATGTCTGTAATTTCGCATCCCACTAGTAGAAAATTATCACTGTATTTCAACATCCTCGGAACACAGCCGCTCAGTTCGAGTGGCCCGCTCCGGTATCGACTCCGAGCGCTCGCGTTGCTAGCCGTCGAAGCGCCGTGAGCGTCGATAACGCCGGGCAGTCGGTTCCCAACTCGGGTGAGAACTACGAGAGGAAACCAGACGGCGGACCGAACGCGGCGTGAGAAAAGCGGCGGGGACGGAAGCGGCGTTACGCGTTAGCGCGAATCGAGCGCACGGCGGGCAGCGCAATCGCGCCCAGACCGAGCAGGATGATGACGAGGGCGATGGGGCTCGTGAGGAAGATGGTCGGCGAGCCGCCCGAGAGGACGAGTGACCGACGGAGATTCTCCTCCGCGATGGGTGCGAGGATGAGCCCGAGCACCATCGGGGCCAGCGGGTAGCCACGGAGCCGCATCGCGTAGCCCAACACGCCCGCGCCGAGCATAATCCACGCGTCGAACACGTTGCCGCGGAGGGCGATGGCTCCGATGACACACAGCACGAGGATGACGGGCCAGATGTGGGACTTCGGGATGTTGATGAGCCGCGCCCAGTAGTTCGCGCCGAGCATGCCGAAGATGAGGATGAACACGTAGATGAGGAGGAACCCGACGAAGATAGTGTACAGCAGGACCGGCTCCTCTTGGTACAGGCCCGGACCGGGGTTCACGTCGTGGACCAACAGCGCGCCGATGAGGATGGCGGAGACGGAGTCGCCCGGGATGCCGAGCGTCAGCGTCGGAATCAGCGCGCCGCCGGTGCTCGCGTTGTTCCCGGACTCGGCGGCCGCGACGCCGCGGATGTTCCCCTCGCCGAACGACGGGACGCTGTCTTTGAGCCAGCGGGTGGCCTCGTTGTACGTGATGAACGCCGCGATGTCGCCGCCCGCACCGGGAATCGCGCCGATGAACGAGCCGAGAATGCCCGACCCGACGCTGACCGGCGCGATGGACCGCAGGTCGGAAAGCGAGGGGAACACGCCGGTTATCTCCTGGTCGACGCGGTCGTTCCCGCTGTTGATGCCTTGGGAGTACTTGCGGAGCCCCTCGGCGATGCCGAACAGGCCGATCATGACCGCGATGAACTCGACGCCGGTGAGCAGTTCGGGGACGTCGAACGTGAAGCGGTGGAAGCCGGTCACGGGGTCGATACCGACCGTCGCGACGAGCATCCCGAGCAGCCCCGAGACCATGCCCTTCGTGAGCGAGTCGCCGCTCACGCTGGCGATGATGGTCAGTCCGAAGAAGGCGAGCGCGAAGAACTCCGGGGACCGGAACCGGAGGGCGGCGTCGGCGATGACCGGCGAGAAGAACATCAGCGCGAAGACGCTGATGACGCCGCCGACGAACGACGCGATGGTGCTCACGCGAATCGCACGACCCGCCTCGCCCTTCTGGGAGAGCGGGTGGCCGTCGAAGATGGTCGCCGCCGCGGACGGGGTGCCCGGCGTGCGGATGAGAATCGCCGGAATCGACCCCGCGTAGACCGCGCCGCCGTAGATGCCCAACAGGAGAATCATCCCCTGACTCGGCTCCATCGTGAAGGTGAACGACAGCAGGACCGCGATGGTCATCGTCGCGGTCATCCCCGGAATCGAGCCCATGAGGATGCCGAGGAGTATCCCGCCGACCATGAGCAGGAGGACGAACGGGTCGGCGAGGTTGACGAGCGCCTGGGTGATGTATTCGACGACCATCAGAAGGTCACCACCAGCGGAAGCTGCGGCAGCAGCCGTGACACCGGGATAACCCCTTCAGGCAGGCGCACGAGGAAAATCCGGGCGAAGATGTAGAACAGCGCGATCGGGAATCCAATCGATAGCGCCGCACCCAGCAGTTTCGACCGGATGTTCGAGTAGTAGAGGACGACCGGCATGAACAGCATGGTCGACACGAGGAACCCCAAAACCGGCATCAACAGGACGTATCCGACGAGGAACGCCGCGACGGCGGCCGCCGGCCTGAAGTCGAACTCCGAGATTTCGAGTTCCGTCTCGGAACCGGTCAGTACGTCGATACCCGCGAACAAGATGATGCCGACCGACACCGCTATCGGGAAGAACGACGGCCCGACGCCGTCCCCCGACGGGAACCGGCTCGCGAAGAAAATGACGACGACCGAAAACAGGATGAAGAAGACTGACAGCGGACTTGAACGAACGCTCTCCAAGCCGATTCTATCAAGGGCGGCCCCGACTTTCTGAATCACCATTATTTGTTCTGCCTCGTGGTATGATACCAAGCAATCGTGTGTAATAAACATATTGGTCTTTCCGCGCCCGTTCGGCGCTGAAAGTCACGATTTCGACACGAACGACGAGCTGTGGTCGAAGTGACCATCCCGTTACGCTCGGGACCGGCTCCCACCGACGGAAAGCCGCCAACGGACGGGTCGCGGCCGCCGGCCGGAACAGTCACGAATCAGATACGTTCGTCGACGGCGACGCCGCGTTTCGCGTCCATCGATAGAATTAACCAGCGCTGCGAACTACTGTTCCACCGGAATGAGTGTTAGCAGCGTCACCGAGGGTATCGACCAGATTCAGTTCGAACACGTCCGGGTCCTCGTCCTGAAGGACACGCCGGCGGGGAAGACGACGCTCGTCGACACGGGCTTCGACGAGGACGGCGACGAGTTAGTCGAGGTTCTGGAGCGGGAGTACGGCGGCGTCGACCGCGTCATCATCACCCACGGCGACCACGGCCACCACGGCGGCCTCCCGTCGGTGATGGAGGCGTTCGACCCCGAACTCGTCGCGTCGGCCAACGAGTCGAAGCTCCACGAGGCCATCGACTACGAACCGGACGTGACGTTCACCGACGGCGACGTGCTCGACGGGAACATCCGCGTCATCGAGGTGCCGGGCCACACGAAGGCGACGTCGGCGCTCCTGCTCGAAGACCGCGGCATCCTCATCTCCGGGGACGCCCTCGACGGGGCCGACCGCGCGGGCCTCCCCGCGGGGTATCTCCTCCCGCCGCCGGCGCTGTTCAACGACGACCACGAGGCCGCCGAAATCAACCTCTACGACCTCCTGCAGTACGACTTCGAGACGCTTCTCGTCTTCCACGGCTCGCACGTCTTCGAGGACCCCAAGGGCAAACTCGACGACTTCCTCGTCGAGCGCGAGTGGGACCCCCGCCCGGAGTGACCCCGCCCCGTCGAACCGAGCGGCACCGGCGGCGTCACCTCCCTCGATAGCCCACCAACGGCATGCTTTTCAGACGACCGACCGCGGAGCGGCCGCTCCGAACGCAGATGTCGACCGGAACGCGGACGGGGGTGACGGAACGGTGACTGAGAGGAGCGAGATGCGAACCAGACGGTATCGGTCGCGTCAGTCCCGAAGGACCGAAACGTCGAACACCGGCTTGCAGGTCTCGCCGGCGAGGAACGCCTCGAAGGCGTCTTCGGACTCGGTGAGCCGGAACCGGTCGTCGAGGAACGTGGCGTGGTCCACGTCGCCCGAGCCGATGAGTCGGAACGCCCGCTCGAAGTCCTCGAAGGTCGCGCCGTAGGTACACTGGAGGTCGACCTCCGCGCGGACGAGCGGCGTGTACTCCATCGTGGTCTCGCCGGTCTGGCCGACGAGGACGATCTGGCCGCCCTTGCGGACCTGCTCGACCGCCATCGGCAGTCCCGACGGGTGGCCGGTCGTGTCGAACACCACGTCGAAGCCGACGCCGCCGGTCAGGTCGCGCTGGGTGGCGGTCAGGCCGTCTTCTTCGATGTTGACCGCGGGGTAGCCGAGCTCCTCCGCGAGCGGCAGTCGGTAGTTCGTGTCCCGACCCACGCCCGCGACGACGACTTCCGCGCCCTGCGAGGCAGCCACCTGCGCGCAGAGCAATCCGATGGGCCCCGGGCCGGCGACGAGCACTCGGTCGCCGGCCTTGACGCGAGAGTTCCGGATGACCGCGCGCGTGCAGATCGCCGTCGGCTCGACGAGCGCCGCGTGTCTCGGTTCGACGTTCGACGGGACCGTCTGGAGCGCCGACTCGGGGACGGCGATGTAGCCGGCGTACGCCCCGTCGAGGTCGATGCCGGTCAGTACCGCGTCCTGACAGATGCTCTCCTCGCCGAGTTGGCACTGGAAACACTCGCCGCAGCCGCGAATCGGCCGCTCGACCACGCGCTCACCGACGGAAAACCGGGTGGCGTCGTCGCCGCGTTCGACCACGCGGCCGGTGTACTCGTGGCCGATGATGGTCGGCATCTCCATCCGCTCGAAGGCGGACTTGAACTTGTAGATTCCCGCGTCGCTCCCGCAGAGCCCGGCGTAGTCGACCTCGATGAGGACCTCGTTCGACGCCGGCTCGGGCGTCTCGACGTCGACGAGTTCCATAGCTCCGGGCTCTCGGCTCGTTTTGGCTAACCCGCGCATACATCTCCTTGAAAACCGCCGGGGTATAAATCTACGTTCTTGGGGGAGAAGCTTGCGGGGTCGGTCGACGGGGACCCGCGGCTCGCGGAGTCTGCTCGCGCGCCGTCGAGCGCGACTCTCTATGCAGACCCGGCGCTCGCGGCGGCGCGAACCGTCCGACCGCACGCGATATCGACCGCCGCGCCATATTCGGAGCGACCACAATGCTTATTGTATGGATTGTTCAAACATTCGGGTACAATGGGAGACGACACCATTAGCAATCGGAGTGGACGCAGCGCGCTGAACAGACGGAACTTCATCAAGGCCGCCGGCGTCGGTGGGGTTGCGCTCTCGGCCGGCTGTCTCGGCAGCCTCTCGGGAGAGCAAGAGTGGCCCTCCCGCCCGGTCGAGATTATCTCGCCGTGGTCCGCCGGGGGCGGGGCCGACCGAACGAGCCGCGCGGTCGCCGACGCGGCCGAGAACCACACCGAAGTCTCGTGGAACGTCAGCAACCAGACCGGCGGCTCCGGCTCGGTCGGGATGAACGCGGCGGCCAACGCCGACCCCGACGGCCACACCATCGGCTGTACGGCCCCCGAAATCGCGCTGTTCGAGCACCTCGGAATCGCCGACCTCAGCCCCGACGACATCACGCCCATCATGCAGTACACCGAGTTCCCCGCGGCGCTCGTCGTCAGCGAGGACGCCGAGTTCTCCACGCTCGACGAGTGGATTACCTACGGGCAGGACAACACCCTGCAGATGGCGAACTCCGGGTTCGGCTCGTCGTGGCACATGGCGGCCGCCGGCATCGCCAGCGAGGCGGGCGTCAACGTCGAGCACATCTCCTACGAGGGAGCCGCCCCGGCCATGACGGCCGTCGTGAACGGCGAGGTCGACTGTACCGCGGTCGGCGCGGCCGAGGTCGCCCCGCAGGTCCAAGACGGCGGGCTGTCCGCCCTCGGCGTGGCGTTCGACCAGCAGGTCGAGGCGCTGCCGAACACGCCGACGCTCGCTGACCAGGGCCTCGACATCTCCATCGGTTCGTGGCTCGCGCACTTCGCGCCCGCCGGCATCGACGACGAGCTGAAACAACAGCTCGCCGACGTGTACAGCGCCGTCTACGAGGACGACTCGTTCGTGGAGTTCATGGAGAACAACAACTTCATCCGCGTCGAACGCGGCCCCGACGAGCTCCAGGACTTCCTCGACCAGCAGTACGAGTTCTACGGCAACCTCGTCGACGAACTCGGCATCGAAAAGCAGTAACGCCGCAGTCGAATTCCGAGCCCCGCGACTGACCGACTCACCACGCGACACGTACCTGCGCCCTTCTCCCTTTCGCCGGCTCTCACGTCACCGCGAGCGACGGCAGTCCGGCCCGAAGCGCGCCCGCGAGGCGCGACGCGGACCGCAAGCGTTCGACCGACCGATAGTTTAACGTGAATCGTCCGCATCGGGTCGGGTATGCACACGATAGAGCCCGACGTAGAGCGACCGGACCGCGAACTCGTCGAGGCGTTCGAGGAGATTCCGAGCACCATCGTCTCCGACGTGACCGGCAACATCGGACTGACCATGGACGCCGGCCTTCGCCCCGCCTACGACGGCGTCGAGATGGCCGGGACCGCGGTCACGGTGAAGGCCGCGCCCGGCGACAACCTCATCATCCACAAGGCGATTACGCTGACCGAGCCGGGCGACGTGCTCATCATCGACTGCGACGGCTACACCGACACCGGCCACGTCGGCGAACTGATGTGCACCTCGTGTCAGGCCAACGGCCTCGCCGGACTGGTCATCGACGGCGCGTACCGCGACAGCCGGGAAATCGCCGAGATGGAGTTCCCGGTGTACGGCCGCGGCGTCAACCCGCAGGGACCGCTCAAGCAGGACCCCGGCTCCATCAACGTCACCGTCTCCGTCGGCGGCGTCAGCGTCGACCCCGGCGACATCGTCATCGGCGACGACGACGGGCTGGCGGTCATCCCCCGCGAGGGGGCCGACGAGGTCCTCGAACGCGCCCACGAGAAGCTCAGCGCCGAGGACTCCGTCCGCGAGGAAGTCCTTGAGGGCGAGTATCTCTACGAACTCAACGGCTACGACGAACTGTTCGAGAACCTGACCATCGTCGGTCCCGAGGACTCGATTCAGTAACGCCACCGAAGACGCGGCGGACAGCGACTGCGAACGCTCCGAACAGTCCGCCCACCGACAGTCATGCCATCCGCGCGGCCCGCGTTTTTTCCCGAGAACCCGACCGACGACGAGCGACGCCTCGGCACGTGACGCCGGTGGCCGAAGCGTTCGCCACCTCGAAATCCAACATCGTTGAAACGAATCGGTGCTATTAGGGACGCGGTGGCCCATGGTCGGGACATGACGAACTCCACCGGGTCGGGCTCGCGGCGGATACAGAGCGTCGAGCAGGCGTTCGACATCATCAGATACCTCCGCGAGGTCGACGGCGCGACGCTGTCGGAGACCGCCGAGGACATGGAGATGCCGGTCAGCACGGCGCACATCCACCTGGCGACGCTCGTCGACACCGACTACGTCGCCAAGGTCGGAAGCGAGTACCGCTGTAGCCTCCGGTTTCTTGAGATGGGCGGGGCGATGCGCGACGGGATGGCGCTGTACCGGGTCGCCAAGCCGGAGCTCGACGAACTGAAAGAACAGACCGGCGAGCACACCAACGTCACGGTCGAGCAAAACGGGTTCGCCGTCCAGCTCTACAAGGCCCAGAGCCCGGAGTCCATCGACGACGACGCGCCGCTCGGCGACCACCTCTATCTCCACTCGACGGCGACGGGGAAGGCGATGCTCGCGGAGCGCTCGCGGGACGAGGTCGACCGCATCGTCGACCGCCGCGGCCTCCCGGCCCTGACCGACGACACCATCACCGACCGCGAGGCGCTCCACGAGGAACTCGAAGCGATTCGCGACCGAGGCTACTCCATCAATCGCGGGGAACACTACCCCGGTGTCTGCGCCGTCGGGACCGCCATCGTCTCCGAACCGGACGACGCCGTCGGTGCGATAAGCATCAGCGGCCCGATGAGCCGCATCGAGGACGGCCGCATCGAAGAGGAACTCGGGCCGGCGCTCCTGAACAAGAAGAACATCATCGAGCTGAAAATCAAGCAGTACTGAGCGAGGTATCTCACCGCCGCCGGGCGTGGCCGTCGCTCGCGGTGACGGTTTTTCGTCGTCTCACTCGGGCGGGCTGTCCCACTCGGAGCCGTCGTCGGCCGGTTCGTAGTCGAGGACCGCCTTCGCGTGGTCGATATCGAACCAGCGGGCCTTGTTGCCGCTCACGGCGTAGAACGTGTCGTAGGTGACCGACTCGTCTTCGAGACAGCATTCGAGCAGGTGCGCGAAGTCCCGCTGGGAAGTCCACGTCGCCTTGAGCCGCTTGACCATCTCCTCGTACTCGGGACTCCCGCGCTCCCACGACCCCGTCTGCGACTGGTCCCACACCTCGCCCTCCTCGACTTTGTGCTCGTCGCCGCGGTCGACGCCGCGCTCCGCGTCGCCGTAGGGGTGGTCGTACCGCTCGGTCCGGACGCTGGAGATGCGAATCGAGTAGACCTGACTCGGCGCGCCGTCGCGGCGGGCGTGCGTCCGACAGATGTGCTCGCCGAACACCTTCGAGGCCCCGTAGTAGCCGTCGGGCTTCGGGAGCGTCTCGTGGGTGAGTCGGAGCGGGTCGTACTCGCTGGGGTAGTCCTCCTCGTAGAGGTCGGGCGCGAGGTCCTCCTCGTACAGCCCCATCACGCGCTGGGAGGAGGCGTAGATGAGCTTCTCGACGCCGGCGTCCTCCATCGCCTTGAGGACGTTGTACGTCCCCATGATGTTCGGCTCGACGATGTCCTCGAAGGCCGCGCCCGCGTCGGACTGCGCGGCGAGGTGGATGACGGCGTCCTGCCCGTCGAACGCCGGGCGGATGGCCTCGTAATCCGCGATGTCGGCGACGAACGTCTCGTACTCCGGATGTTCGGTCCGGTCGAGATACGTGAACTCGTACTCGTCGCGTTCTGCGAGGTGGTTGAGAATCGCTTCGCCCGCCTCACCGAACGGACCCGTGACTAGGACTTGCTGCGTAACCATCGATACTGAGGGATACGGAACTCCCCGATTTAAATCTTGGTGGCGGCGGTAAGTTCGTCTCGGTCGGAAACCCGCCGCCACAGACGCCTCTCGTTTCGACATCGTTGAAACGAATTTGGCCTGTAAGACCATGATGATTACAGAATTAATGTTGTAATTGTAGTCGGGGGAGCGGCGTCGACGACGGGGATTCCGTGACTCTCGTACCGTTCCAACAGTATCGAAACGCGGACGTGCGTGACTGAGCGTCGGGTTTCGGGGGACTGACAGATGACGCCGAGGAGCGCTCGGCGGGGAACTGTTTTATGCGAGTGTTCGGTATCGAGTTCCATGGCAGCGGACGCATACGCGTTGGCCGGAGTGACCGAGACGCTGACCGAAGCGGCGGCCGCGGAGGGCATCGCGGACTACGTCGAGTTCCGGATGGACGGGGCGACCCGCCCGCTCGACGCGCTCGACGACTACGACGGGACGCTCCCGCTCATCGTCTCGAACCGGCCGGAGTGGGCCGGCGGCACCGCCGGCGAGTCCGACCGACTGGAGACCCTCGCGGCCGCCGCCGCGTTCGACGCCGTCGAGATGGTCGACGTGGAGCTGCGGACGATCCGCGAGTGCGAGTGGCTTCGGGACGAACTGCGCGAGCATGACGTCGAACTAATCGTCTCCCACTACGACCGACAGAGGACTCCTCAGAAATCGGAGTTATCGACGATAATATCAGAATGTAGTGACTACGGCGACGTGGCGAAGCTCGTCGTCGCCGCCGAGGAGAAGTCGGACTCGCTCGCGCTGTTACAGTCGTTCAACGCCGCCTCCGAGCGGGGGGTGCGAGTCACCGGCTACGCGCTGGGAGATATCGGCCGCCACACCCGCGTTATCGGGGTTTTCTACGGCGCGTCTATCGCCTATGCGCCCATCGTGAGTGACGAGCGCGCTCAGGACGACATCGACCTCGGAACGCTGTCGAACCTCCTCGAATGGGTCGCTTCGGCGAGGTGAGCCCTGAAGAAACACGCGTGGCGCATCGACGCGACAGTTCGCGCCGAGCCGGCGAGTGCGTCCGAGGACCGCCCGCGACCGTCGACAGCGAGAAGCGTCTCGGTTCGGGAGCGTCGTGCTCGATAATCCGCCAATTATATCAGATATAGTATATTCAATGAGAACAGTCATATTCGGCTCAAACAGAGCCGTTTTGGCCCGAGCGAACGCCGTTCGAACCGAGGGTCCCGGACGACCGGACGGCCGGCCGCTCACGGAGGCATCGCGTCGCCGACGGACGCCGACTGCCGGTGCCCGTTCGCCCCGTCGAAGAACAGATGGCCGACTCTGACTCCCGAATATCGACGATTTCTCGGCTACATTCAAGTTGGGACTGATAACTGTTCGGCTCAAACTCGACATCATCGATGAACGTTCCTGAAAATCCGCCGAAAACGGCGTCTCTCACCGTCTACGAGGAGGTGAGAACTCTTGCGTCGACAGCTAACATTTATAGGCGGCGGGGTGATAGGCGTTCACATGAAACTCGACGAGTCTGCACTGGCGGCGACAACAAACGACCTCACACGAGAGGTGGACGCGCGAGGGGTGGCAGACCTCATCGAATTCCGAATGGACCAAGCGGACGACCCGCTCGAACAACTCGCCGCGTACGACGGCGAACTCCCGATAATCGCGACCAATCGCGCTCGCTGGTTCGGGGGAAAGGCGAGCGACACCGGCCGGCTGGACGACCTGTTTTCCGCATCTCGGTACGACGCCGTGGAGTTCGTCGACATCGAACTCGAAACCGTCCGCGCCAAGGAGTGGCTGGCCCACGAGTTCCGCGAGAACGACGTGCAGCTCATCATCTCGCATCACGACTTCGAGGAGACGCCCGACCGCGACGTGCTCGACGCCATCATCGAGCAGTGCGCGGAGTTCGGTGACGTCGCCAAGGTGGCCGTCTTCCCCCAGAATCAAGGTGACACGCTCACGCTCTTGGAGGCCGTCAACGACGCGACCAACCGCGGCATCGACGTCGCCGGCATCTCGATGGGCGAAATCGGGAGCCACACGCGCGTCATCGGCCACCTCTACGGGTCGAAGCTCGGATACGCGCCCCTCCTCGCGGACGACAATGACTACGCGCCGGGGCAGATTCCGCTCGAAAAGCTCGCCTCGCTCATCGAACTCACGAAAAACGAGCGCGTCGACGGACAGGTCATCGACACCATCCGGAGCGAGGTGTCGGTGCCGAAGGAACTGACGCTCTCGGACTGACGCCGGCGACCCTGCGGCCGCCCGCCGTCAGCAGACTCGTTTCATCTCTTCTCGCCGCGGACTCGACCGCCGGCGTCAGTCGGCAAGCCGCTCGACGTCCGTCAGCACCGCGCTCGCCGTCTCGGGACCGCCGGCACCTTGGCCGGTGATACCCAGTCGACCGCAGTAGTCGGCTTCGATTTGGACGGCGTTTTCCGTTCCCGACGGGGCGACCGCCCCGTGCTCGGGCACTAACCGCGGGCCGACGCGAACCGCGCCGTCCGCGACTTCGACGATGAGTCGAATCGTCTGGCCGTCCTCGGCGGCGAGGTCGAGCATACTGCCCGAAAGCTCCTGAATCCCCTCGACTTCGGCGTCGTCGAGCGCGTACTCCGTCTCGCCGTCCGAGAGGACATTGGCGACGATGACGCCCTTGAGCGCCGTGTCCGTGCCGTCGACGTCGAAGGTCGGGTCGGCCTCGGCGACGCCGAGGTCCTGTGCCTCCGCGAGCACGTGCTCGTAGTCGAGGCCCTCGGCGGCCATCCGCGAGAGGACGAAGTTCGCCGTCCCGTTCAGCACGCCATAGACAGCCGACACGCGCGACGGGCCCACGTCCTCGATAGTCGAGAGGATGGGAAGCGCGCCGCCGACGGTCGCGCCGAAGCGGACGGTCCCTTCGCTCTCGGCTTCGAGCGCGCGCACGTCGGCGTAGCGCTCGGCGACCGGACCTTTGTTCGCCAAGACGACGTGGCGGTCGTCGCCCAGCGCGCGCTCGACGTGCGAGAAGCCGGGTTCGGCGTCGCCGAGCGTCGTCGGCGTCGCCTCCACCAACACGTCGTAGTCGGCGTCGAACACCGACTCGGGGTCCGCGTCGCCGACCACGCCGTCTTCCCGCTTCTTCGCGAGCACCGCGTCGGCGTCGATGCCGTCGGCGTCGACGACGGCGCTCTCGGAGTCCGCGAACGCGGTCACGACGTGGCCGTGCTCGGCGGCCAGTTCGACGACGGCGCTGCCGACCGCGCCGGCACCGAGGACGCAGAGCCTCACGCGCGACCCCCCACCGTCAGCGGCTCGACGAGCTGGAGGTCCTTCTCGTCGGCGATGTCGCGCATCGCCGAGAGGACGTCTTCGGTGGACCCCGATTCGGCGGCCAGTTGCAGGCGGGCGCTGGAGACGTCGATGGAGCCCGCGGGCGCGGACAGCGAGATGTCGGTGACCGTCGCGTTCCGGGTCGCCTCTATCTGCGTCAGCGTGTCCGAGAGGTCCGTCTCGATGAGGTGACCCGAGAGGATGATGGTCAGGCGCTCGCTGTAGCGCTCGGTTCCGGCCTGAATGACGTTGATGCCGGCCTCGCTCAGCCCCTCGACGATGTTGTCGAAGCGGTCGGGCGTCGCCTCGATGTCGACTTCCACCGGGATGTAGCCGCGCGGGGTGACGTTGCCGCGCTCGTGGAAAATCGAGAGGAGGTTCCCCCCGTGTTCGGCGATGGGTTGCAACGAGCGCAGGAGTTCGCCGGGCTCGTCGACGAGTTCGAGTCGGAGCGTGTACGCCTGAACGTCGTTGCGGACCTCACTCATCCGCACAACACCGTACTACCGTGTCGTTCATTGTCGGAAATCGAGCGAGCACACCCATATACGTATTGCGTTCGAACGGGTCGGTCGCCGACCGCGACCGTCGGCCCGTCTGCTGTGAGAGAGTCATCACTGAGGGTTCGCCGTACGTGCGTCGGCCCGAAATGTACTCAGGTTCGCTACAAAGATTACCGCACCCGGATACCGTGCGCGAATCGAGTTGTGCTCGCTTTACACACAAGCACTATCGAGGGCAACACCCCCGACTCGGGTGTGTGTTCGAACATCGTGCAAATACCGCCGTATTAATCCAGAATTGGTTTATTTACGTCTGTTTGGGGAATTTTCTATCGTATTATTCATTTTCCACTCGCTGAGCGTTCGTCGGTCGTGTTCGTGAGCGCCGCGAGTCATGCATTAACAAAACACAGACGCTTCCGCGACACTCTATTTACAACGAATAATAGTTAACATCTCGCACGGCGTATACGCTGGTGTATCCGCCGCCGACGGGA
Source organism: Haloferax sp. S2CR25 (assembly GCF_031624535.1). Lineage (NCBI taxonomy): Archaea > Methanobacteriati > Methanobacteriota > Halobacteria > Halobacteriales > Haloferacaceae > Haloferax > Haloferax sp. S2CR25. The sequence continues at coordinate 286,554 of NZ_JAMQOO010000004.1, read as the reverse complement.
AGTGAGAGGGTTGCCGTCTGTGGACGGGTGCGACAGAAGGAAACACAGAGATGGCATCAGCAAGCACACCGACACCGACGCCGACCGGGAACGAGCGACTCGCTCGACGCTTCCCGGAGGAAGTCGCGAGCGAGGGGAACATCGGCCTCGTCGACGAGATTTGCGCCGCGGACGTCCGCGACCACAGTCCGCTCGGCGAGGTCCGCGGACGCGACGAACTCAAAGCCCAGATTTCGGGGCTCAAAGCGTCGTTCAGCGACTTCTCGGCGACGGTCGAAGACACGGTTTCGGCGGGCGACACGGTCGCGATGCGCGTCACGCTCCGCGGGACCCACGACGGCGCGTTCATGGGCATCGAACCGACCGGGAAGTCCATCGAGGTGGGAAACATGGTGTTCACCCGCATCGAAGACGGCGTGATCGCCGAGCGGTGGGTCCAGCCGGACATGCTCGGCATGCTCACGCAACTCGGCGCTGTCGAACTCCCCGAGGCGTGACCGACGCCGAAGCCGATACCGTTTGCGCGACGAACGCGCGGCTCGACGGATGAGAAGGAAGAGCGCGGACGACCGGGCACCCGCCCGCACTCCACGGACACTGGGGAAAAACCTCCCCGGTATACGCAACCCAAGTGCAGGTATCTACCTGCAGTAGACGCGTACTACCTCCACCGTTAAAACATTTTTTAAATGTCATATGATGCGTGTGCACTGAACGCACACCTCGGCGACCGGTCGGTCAGCCGTCGAACGTCGACAGTCGGCGGCGCTCCCGCGCGAGGGTTCGCGCCCAGTAGTCGAACAGGACGCTGTCGACGTCGTACACGTCGGCGATGCGGCGGACCCACTCGTCGTCCGAAAACAGCAGTCGCTGGAAGGTCCGCACGTCGGGGTCGAGTTCCGCCCGTCGGCCGGCGTAGTAGGCGACGGTCTGCTCTCTGGTCCGCTCGATCAACATCGGGGGGACGAAGATGCCCGACTCGCGGGCGACGTAGGCGAACCACTCCAGGTGGAGGACGGCGTCGGCGAGGACGAACCGCTCGGCGAAGCCGTCGACGTACGCCGTCGCGGGCCGGCCGTCGACGTACACGTCTTCCGGGCGAGAAAACCGCGGCACCGACAGGTGCGGGAGGTCGTCGGCGTACTGTTCGGCGACCCGGCGGAGCCGGTACTCGGCGTAGGCACACGGGGCCGCGAGGCCGAGTTCGTACCACAACGGCATCCACTGACAGAACGGGTCGCAAAACACCGCGTCGGCCAGCAGGTCGGCGGCGACGGAGCGGGCGAGGTCCGGCGGCAGGTCGGTCCGCCCCGCCCGCATGGCGTCCGTCGCGCGGACCACCCGCGACTCGAAGTCGCCGACGCGGAGCCCCATCCCCGCGGCCACGTCGTGGACGTACTCGGCACCGATTCGGTACCAGTCCGCGAAGTCGGCCGGGCGGCGGAGTCGGAGGAGGCGCAGGACGGTCACAGGGGCACTACGGAGGACGGCGGTTTGGCTCTGTCCCCGCGGGGCGACCGTCGCTCACTCCCGCCGGTCGAACGAGAGCGCGAGCGGCGTCGCGTTGTTCAGGTTGTCGCTGACCGGACAGCGCGCTTCGACCGCGGAGAGCCACGCGCCGATGGTCTCGGCGTCGGCGTCGACGTCGGCGGTGACCGCGACGCGGATCTCCTCGTAGCCGGCGCGCCGTCCTCGCGCTTGCCCATGAACTTCCCGGGGTCCAGGTCGCCCTCGATGGCGATTTCGAGGTCCCGAACGTCGAGGTCCATCTCGCGGGCGACGACGTGGGACGTGACGTTCAGACAGCCGGCGAGCGCGCCGAGGACGTACTCGACGGGGTTCGGTCCGGCGTTCTCCCCGCCGAGCGACTGCGGCTCGTCGACGACGAACTCGAAGTCGCGGGCGGAGACGCGGGTCTCGGTCGGCGATTCGGCTGCCGCGGCGACGGCGAAGGTCAGGGTCTGAGTCTGGGATTTCTCGGCGGACATACTTCCGTAGAGACGCCGCAGAGCGATAGCCACAGAAGACGGTTCTCAGCCGTCGAGAAGCGTGTCAGCGACTGTCTGAGCCGGCGTCTATCGCGGCGGCGTCAGCGTCGTCGCCGGGGTTGGCATCGCCGGCGTCGTCGGCCAGCACGTCGTCGAGTCCCCACTCCGACGCCCGCGCGCGAGCCTCCTCGCGGGCCTCGGACCGAATCTCCTCGATGGCGTCGGCGTCGGCGAGGAACGATTCGACCGCGCTCTGGTCGCGGCCCTCCTCGCGACGGGCGTCGGGGGCGGCGTCGAGGGTCTTCGCCGCCAACCGCTCGTCGCCGGCGAGGACGCGGGCCGGCTCGCCCGGCGGGACGCGGAACGCCTCGACCTCGTGGGCGTCCGCGAGGGCGTCGGCGTCGACGGCGTGGACCGCGGCGCGGGTCGGGCCGGTGACGGCGAACCCCTCCAGCCCGTCGCGGCCGCCGACCTCGCGCTCCGTGTCGTAGGCGAGGACGGGGACCCCGTCTTCGAACGTGACGACGCCGCGGGTGGCCTCGCCGAGGAGCAGCGCGTCCTGCGGCTCGAAGACGACGTACCCGGTGAGTTCCTCGTCGAGCACCGTCCGAAGCACCGCCGCGGCGTCGTCGACGACGCGCGACCGGCGGAGTTCGCCCCGTGGAATTCTCATATCCGCTCGGGGACGACGGCGCTTTTGAACCGCTCTGCGACCTCGCGGCCGTCACCGTCGCGCACGTCGAGTCGGGCGGCCGCCTCGCGGAAGGCGTCAGCGGCCGGGCCGTCGGGCGCGTGTGCGAGGAGGGGTTTCCCCTCGCGGCGGGCCGCGCGGACCGCGTCGCTCTCGGGAACCGACGCGAGCGTCTGCCCGCCGAAGTAGCGGCCGGCCTGCTCGGCGATTGTATCCACGTTCTCGTCGGGGCGCACGCGGTTGAACACCACGCCCGCCGTGTCGGTGCCGTAGGAGTGGGCGTACTCCTGGACTTTCAGCCCGTCGGACAGAGACGGCACGGTGGGTTGGAGGACGACGACGATGCGGTCCGCGAGGACGACGGGGAGCACCGCGCTCTTCGAGCCGAGCGCGGCGGGCGAATCGAGGAGGAGCACGTCCGTGCCGGCGGCGAGTTCGGCGACCACGTCGCGGAGACGGCCGGGGTCCGCGGCCTCGAACGCCGCGAGGCTCGTCCCGCAGGGGACGACCGACATGCCGAATCGCTCGTACACCGCGTCGGACACCGCGGCGTCGCGCTCGTCGACGAGTAAGTCGTGGAGCGTCACGTCGGCGTCGTCCAATCCGGCGTGGAAAAGCAGGTTCGCCATGCCCGTGTCCGCGTCGATGACGGTCACGTCGTAGTCCTCGGCGAGCGCCATCCCCAGCGCGAGCGTACTCGTCGTCTTCCCGGTGCCGCCCTTCCCGCTGGCGACGGCGAACGCCTCGACCATGCCCCCACGTGTCCGGCGATTTCGCATAAGTGTTCGGAACGGGATGGACGCGCGCCGACGAACATCGTGTCAATAGGTAACGAACATTAATAGCGAGGACATCATGGTGTGAAACGACCACCGATGTTCAGAATAGTTATCCAATCGTTCGCTTTCGTGGTCGAAGACTCGACGTTCGCGGTGTACGCGACCCTCCTCGCCATCGCGTTCATCGTGTACCTGAATCGGTGACGTCTGTTCGAATCACGGCGTGCAAACGAGTCTCGCGCCCCGCCCGGAACGAAGCTGAGACCGTCGGTCGGTGCGGCTCGCGCCCGTGAGTCGGGTCGGCGGCGTCGACGCGGCGCTCAGGCCGCCTCGGCGAGCGCGTCGAGCAGGCTGTCGTTTTCGTCCGGGCGGCGGACGTTGATTCTGACGTGCGAGTCGAGACCCCGATAGTCGCGGGCGTCGCGGACGGCGAAGCCGCGCCGCCGAGTCTCGCGGAGCACGCGGTCGACGTCGGCGGCGCGGAACAACACGAGCGCGCTGTCGGCGGGGTGGGGGTCGTAGCCGAGTCGGTCCAACTCCGCGAGTATCCGCGGGCGCTCCCGCTCGACCCGGTCGCGCGTCGCTTCGAGGAAGTCGTCCTGTTCGAGACAGAAGGTCGCCACCTCCACCGCGGGGGCCGACAGCACCCGCGTACAGCGCGCCCGCGAGAGCCGGTCGCCGAGGTCGCCGGTCGCGGCCGCGAAGCCCGCTCGGAGCGAGGGGACGCCGAAGACGTTCGTCACCGAGTGGAGCGCGATAACGCCGTCGAGGCCGGCCGTGCTCGGGAGGCGCGTGAATCCGAGGTACGACTCGTCGACGACGACGGGCGTGTCGGCCCGGCGACAGTCGTCGATGAACGCCCGAAGCTCGCCTCTCGGGTACGCCGTCCCGACGGGGTTCGCGGGGTAGCTGAGAACCACCGCCGCGTGCGCGGCGGGGTCGACGCGCTCCAAGAGTCTGTCGTGCGGTACGTGGACCGGTTCGCCCCCTTGGAGCCGGATTTCGCGGGCGTACTCGCCACAGCAGGGAGCCGGAAGCGCCACGCTGTCACCCGGCGAGACGGTCACGCCCACCGCGAGCCGCATCGCCTCGACGACGCCCGCGGCGGGGACGACCTCGTCGGGGTTACAGCCGACGAACTCCGCGGCGGCGACGCGGAACCGCGAGAAGTCGTCCAGCGAGTCCCGCCGCGCCGTGGAGAGCGCCGACTCGTAGACGCCGGCGAGACCGGACGGTCGCTCCGGGTTCGAGCCGGTGCTGAAATCGACGAGCGAGTGGTCGGCGGTCCCGCCGTGGGTCACGTGGCCGACGTCGGAAACGGAACCGGGGTCCATACCAACGTGCTAGCTACCGACCATAATCAAGGCTTCTGCGGGAACCACTTAGCTACCAGCGTCGATTTCTCGGCCGAGAAGGCGTTTGGCCGGCAGTTCTCAGATCGGAGAGACGGTCGCGCGCTCGTCGGCGACGACGCCGTAACTCGCCTCGCCGACGCCCCGCGGAATCGAGTCGGCGTCGTACCGCGAATCGAGGCTCGCGCGCACCGCGTCGCGGACGCAGACCCGCGCCGCGTTGCCGACCTCGGTCGCGCTCCCCGAGAACGTCACCGGGTCGCCGGCGGGGTCGCACGCGGCGACCACCGCGTCGGTCGTCGTCCCCGGCGCGCCGCAGCGCGCGAGGAGCGTCGCCGCCTTCGCCTCGGCGGCCACGGCGACGAGGTTGGCGAGCGCGCCCGGCTCCAGCGACCGCGTCGTCCCGACGAGGACGTTGACCGTTCCGACCGGGTCGTCCCGCTCCTCTCGGTCGTCGCCGGCCGCCGCGTCCGAGGCGGGCGACGCGTCGTCCCAGTCGCTCGGCTCGCCGTCTATCGGCAGTTCCGCCGGGTTCGACACGCCCGCGGTGGCGACGACTTCGACCGGGCCGAACCGGGCGCGCCGGGCGTGTTCCTGCCCCACGCCAGTCAGGAGCGTCGGTCCGCGCTCGTCGAAGCCGGCCGCCGAGAGCCGCCGTTCGATATACGCGTCGAGGTCGGTCTCGGGCCAGCCCTCGGGGACGGTGACGTTGAACGCGGCGTCGGCCCGCGACTCGCCGCCGGCGTAGCCAGTCGAGAGCCAGCGCGTCTCCGGGCGAACCAGCCGGCAGACGCCGTCGCGGCGCGTCGCCTCAAACATCGTCGGCGACAGCGGCGAGCGCCCGGAGCAGTTCGTCGTTCTCGTCCGGGCGTTTCACCGCGACGCGGACGTGCGAGTCGAGCGTCGGAAACGTCGTCGCGTCCCGGACGGCGACGCCGCGGTCGCGGGCGGTCTCGACCACCGCGTCGACGTCGCGGTCGCCGACGTCCACGAGGAGAAACGGCGCGTCCGACGGGGAGACGTCGAAGGCCTCAGACAGCGTCTCGCGGAGTCGCTCGCGTTCGTCTGTGACGCGCGCTCGGGTGCGCGAGACGAACGCCTCGTCCCGCATGCAGTGCGCGCCGACGGCGGCCGCGGGCGTCGAGAGCGACCACGCCCGCCGGGCCACGGCGAGTCGGTCGCCGAGGTCGCCGACGGCGACGGCGAACCCGGCGCGGATGCCCGGCAGGCCGAACATCTTCGTCAGCGACCGGGCGACGACGACGCCGGATGTGCCCGCGAGACTCGGCTCGTCGGTGAAGTCGAGGAACGCCTCGTCGACGACGAGAACTGTGTCGGCCTCGCGACAGCGCGCCGCGAACGCCCGGAGGTCGGACGCGGACGCGAGTTCACCCGTCGGGTTGTTGGGCGTGCAGACGACCGCGACCGCGTGGCCCGCGGGGTCGGCGTCGAGGAGTTCGTCGTGGGCGACCGCCACCGGCTCCGCCCCCTGCAGGCGAATCTCGCGGTCGTACTCGCCGAAGCTCGGTTCGGGGACGAGCGCGGTGTCGCCCGGCGAGAGCGTCACCTCGAACGCGAGCCGCAGGGCTTCGAGGCCGCCCGCGGTCGGCACGACCGCTTCGGGGACACAGCCGACGTAGTCGCCGGCGGCCGCCCGGAAGTCGGCGTAGTCGTCGTCGGGGTAGCGGGTCGCGGCGTCGAACGCCTCCCGATACACGGCCTCGACGTCGTCGGGTCGCTCGGGGTTGGTGTTCGCGCTGAAGTCGAGGACGGTCGGGTCGGTGGTCCCGCCGTGGGGGACGCGGCTCCCCGCGCGGACGGATTCAGGGTCCATCGTCGATGTCGGCGTCGGCGCCGCCGGCGTCGGCCGCCGCGGTTCCGGTTCCGGTCCCGGTCTCGACTGCCTCGGGGTCCAGCGTCGAGAGCACGTCGAGCGTGGCCGCCTCCACGTCGTCGAGGACGCCCATCCGGTCGGCGAGCATGAGCGCGCCGCCCATGCCCGCGCCCTCCTTGGCCTCGCCCGCGGCGTAGCGGTCCAGCGGGTGCGTCTCGAAGCCGGGGTCGGTGACGGTCAGTTCGAGGTCGAACGCCTCGGCGGCGTCGGCCAGTTCGGGCACGTCCTCGGCGAGGTACGACGTGGTGGCGAGCGTCAGGTCGCCGCTCGCGCCGGCGTGGCGGGCGAGCGCGGCGGCCGCGAGCAGTTGGGTCCCGCCGCCGAGCGTCACGTCGACGCCGTTTTCGAGCGCGCCGACGGTGAGGCCGGCGACGACCGGGAGCACCGGGTCGCCGAGATAGCGGGCGGCGCGCCGGGGTTTGTGGGCCGCGAAGCCGGGTTCGACGTCGCTGGCCTCGAACGCCTCGGCGACGACATCCTCTTTCAGGCTCGTCGGGTTGTCCGGGAGCGACGACGAGACGGGGAACTCCTCGCCGAGCGCGCGGAACACGGCGAGCGCGGTGGTCGTCCCGCCGGGGACGGTCTCGCCGATGACGAGTTCGTCTTCGGGGAGCGCGAGGCCCATCCGGCGGGCCGCCTCGAACGCGCCGGGCGCGGTCGGGACCGGCTCGCTCTCGCGGATGTCGCGGCCGGGTCGCGCGCCCACGTCGATGGTCGGCGCGGCGCTCGGCTTGGCGAGGCCGGCGTCCACGGTGAGCACGTCGAACCCGGTGAGCTGTTTGACGGCGCGGGTGACGGCCGCGGGCGTCGGACAGCCCGTCGGACTGACCGGCGTCACCGGCGAGCGGACGGGCTCGCCGTACTCGATGATTTCGGCGTCGGCGCTCGGCGTGTGGCCGACGAGCGACGGGTCCGCGCCCGCGGCGCTGATGCCGGGAATCTTCGCCGTCTCGGTCGTGCCGGCGACGAGGACTACTCGCATCGGTCCTCCGCGAGCGCGATGTCTGTCGGGCGGTTCACGTTGAGTGCCAGTCTGGAATCTGCGGAGAGGTACATGGTCGAATCGGTGTCTGTGTCTGCGTCGGTGTCAGTGCCGGCGTTCGTCTCGGCGTCGATATCGGCGTCTGCGCCCGCGGGACCGACGACGCCCAGCCCAGTCGGGCAGACGGCGGTCCCCTCGTGGTCGAACACGAGCGCGTCGTCTATGCTGGCTCCGAGGTCGCGCTTCAGTTCGACGGGGACGCACGCGGTGGCGGCCCCGCCGTCCGCGGCCGCGACGACCGCGTCGACGTGTTCGGGAGCGACGAGCGGCAGGTCGGAGACGACGGTGACGACCGGCCGAGAGACGCGGTCTAACGCGTATCCGAGGTCCGAGACGTAGCCGTCGCCGGGCGCCTCGATGGGGTCGAGACCGAGGTCGGCGGCGCGGTCGCGGGTGTTCGGCGTGTGCGGCGAGGTGACCGCGCGGACGGTCCCGACGCTCGAATCGCGGAGCGCCGCGGCGACTCGGTCGAGCATGGGCCGCCCGCAGATGTCCACGAGCGGCTTTTCGACCGGCGCGTCGAGGCGGGTGCCGCGGCCGCCGCACATCACGAGAGCGTCCACGTCACCACCCCCGCGTGGACGGCCGCGGCGCGGGCCAGTTCGTTCGTCGCGCCGAGCAGGTCGCCCGAGACGCCGCCGAGTCGGGCGCGACCCCACGAGCGGACGAGCAGCGCGACGACCGGCCCGCAGCAGAGCGCCGCGACGACGGCGGGACCGCCCGTGACCGGCGCGAGCGCGACGACCGGGAGGCAGGCCACGGCGACGGCGAGGAGCCCCGACGGGCTGTTCTCGCCGACGAGCGCCGAGCCGAGTCCCTCGTGGGCGGGCGCGCCGAGACACACCAGCGTCGCCATGCCGGCTTTCGCGCCGACCTCGGCGGCGAGCGCGATTGCGACGGCGGCCGTGAGGCCGACGCGACCCCCCGCGCCCGCGAGGCCGAACGCGCCGAGCGCGAGGACGACGAGCGTCAGCCCGAACGCGAGCAGGCCGCCGACCCCCGTCTGCGAGTCTTTCAGGACCGACAGCCGGCGGTCGGCGTCGCCGTGGACGACCGCGGCGTCGCCGAGGTCCGCGAGGCCGTCGGCGTGGGTGACGCCCGTCACGAGGTACAGCGTCACGAGGTACAGCGCGGCCGCGGTCGGTATCGGCAGGGGGAGCAAAAACGGGAGCGCGGCCAGCGCGCCGACGACGTAGCCGGCGAGCGGGAACGTCGCGGGCGCGCGCCTGAACGCGTCCCAGTTGGACTCGTCGCCGCCGACGGGGAGGCGGGTGAGGAAGCCGAGCGCGCCGCGGAGGGCGGTCAGAACCACGCGACCACCCCCGCGACTGCGAACGCGAGGAGGCCGGCCCGCGAGACGAGTCGGACGCCCCGCGCGGCGGTCGCCGCGTCGGGAGCCTCCGGCCCCCCGTCGAGCAGGTAGTGACCGGGCTTTTCCAGTCGCGTTTGGAGGAGGACCGCGAGCGTCGCCATCGGCCACCCCGAGTTGGGCGACGACGGCCGCCGCGCCAGCTCGCCGACCCGCGTCACCGCGGCCGGCGCGCCGGCGACGACGGCCAGTAAGACCGCCGAGACGCGCGCCGGGACCCACATCACCGCGTCGTCGAGGCGGGCCGGAACGCGGCCGACCGGCTTGTGTCGGTAACCGAGCATCGAATCGAGCGTGTTGACGCCTTTCACCCACGCGGCCGCGCCGACCGCGAGCGAGAGCGAGACGGGCGCGAGGAGCGCAAACGCGAGCAAGGGGGCGACGAGGCCGTCGGCGAGGTTCTCCGCGGCGCTCTCGACGGCGGCGCTCCGGATGTCGGCCGCCGAGAGCGACGACGGGTCGCGCCCGGCCAGCGCCCGGAGTTCGTACCGGGCCGCGTCGAGGTCTGACTCGTCTGCCGTCGCCGAGACGACCGTCTCGGCCGCGTCGAGCAACATGCGAAGGCTCGTGGTCGAAAACAGCGCGAGCGCGGCAACGGCCGCGCCGAGCCACGGCGAGGCGAGCGTCGCGGCCCACGTCGCACCCGCGGTGACGCCCGCGGCGAGCGCCGGAAGCGCGACCGCGGCGACCCCGCCGACCAGCGTCGGACGGGACCACTCGCGGTCGACGGGCGAGACGAGTCGGCCGAACAGCGCGACCGGGTGGATACGTGCTGGGGGTTCGGCGAAGCCCCTGTCCAGCGCCGCGGCGGCGACGACGGCGGCCGCGGCGGTCACGGGCACGGGTCCTCCCCGGCGCGCAGTCTCGCCGCGACCGATTCGAGCGTCGTCTCCCGCAGGTTCACGAACCGGCCGCCGACCGCCTCGATACCGCCGTCTGCGTCCGGGTCGTCGCCGACGTGGACCAGCTCGGCCGCGTCGACGCCGAGGCCGCGGGCGGCCGCCTCGAACGCCTGCCGGTGGGGTTTTCGCCACCCGCAGGCGACGCTCGTCGTGATGTCGTCGAAGCCGCGCCGGTCGAGGTCCGACCGGATGAGCGTCCGAGCGACGAGTTCGGGGACCGAGCAGTTCGAGAGGAGGCCGACCGCGCCGGCCTCGCGGGCAGCCGCGACCGCGTCGACCGCGCCGGGACGGGTGGTCACCTCGGGGTCGAACGCCGTGATGACTGCTCGTCGGGCGGCGTTGTCCGGCGAGTCGACGCCCCGAGAGCGGAGCGCCGCGGCGACGTGGGCCGGAAGCGGGACTTCCGCGCCCTCGGGCGCGTCGATGTGGACCTCGCGGTAGGCGTCGTCCCAGTCGTCGGGGACGGCGACGCCGTACTCGCGGAGCGCGTCTGCGACCGCCGCACCGGGGTCTGACGGGTACTCGGCGTCGACGAGCGTACCGAAGAGGTCGAACGTGACTGCCACTAGAATTTCATTGGCGAAACTGTACTTGAATATAGCGAAGCGGGGGGTTCGGCCGTCCCGGTCTCGCCGGGTTTCTCGCTGGCCGTCAGCGACGGACCTCGGGGCCATCTCCCCAGACGTATCGCCCCCACCGTTCGAGGACGTACCACACCCCCGCGACGAGTACAATCCCGTTTCCGAGCACGTACCCCGCGTTGTGGAGGTCGGTTCTCACACCCTCGAATCGGACTGATAGCGGTGGCTGGGTCACGCGGTAGTACCGCCCGTCGTACGCGATGAGAACCGCAGTAAGGCGTTCGTGTGTCCGAAGTTCCCCCGTTCGAACGAGTTCGCGTCGTCGCGGGGTGGTGGCGGAGACCGCGAGCTCGTCGTAGAACGCGTGCAACGCGACTCGCTCGGCGGTGACTCGCACCGTCCCATCGTCCTCGCGTTCGTGGAGGCGGTAGACCTCATCGACGTCCGAGGTGATGCCGCTAGTCCCGACGACGGCGTACCGGCGGTCGACGAGCGAGTCGGGGAACTCTGCCTTCGTTCGAGACCCGTTTGCGGCATCGCGGAGTGCCGTCCGTTCCGGTCGGTCACCGGGACCGTCGCTGGCGACGAACACCGCCGACGGCCCCGCCGGGTCGACCGTGGTGTCGTCCACGACGGCCTCGGCAGCGTCCTCAGGAGCGGGAGACAGTTCTCTCGCCTCGTAGGTGTACGTCCTGTCGGGGGTCGTCGCGTCGAGCGCAACCGACCCGCCGACGAGCGCGACCCCAACGGCGACTGCCAAAAGAAGCGTCTTGCGGGAGGGCACTACCGGAACCGAACGTGTCGGGTGGTAAGTGTCTTCTGTGGGAGGGTAGCAACTATCCGTCCGTCCACGGAACCGCGGAGTCACACCCCGAGCCCGCGACTGGGCTAGCTTACCACCGATGGTGAACGTGCTCTCGCGCGTACGCGTCGTAGACCTCTTCGACGCGCTGGAACTGGTCGGCCGACAGCGGCGGGAGCGACGCCGCGGCGACGTTGTCGCGGATGTGTTCGGGCGACTTCGACCCGGGGATGACGGTGCTCACGGCGTCGAACGAGAGAATCCAGCGGAGCGTGAACTGCGCGAGAGACACCCCCTCGGGGACGACCTCCTGTATCGCGTCCGCGGCGGCGAGGCCGTCTTCGAACGGGATTCCGGCGAAGGTCTCGCCCACGTCGAACGCCTCGCCGTGTCGGTTGAAGTTCCGGTGGTCGTCCTCGCCGAACTCGGCGTCCTCGGAGAGGGCACCGGTGAGCAGCCCCGACGCGAGCGGGACGCGAACGATGACGCCGACGTTCCGGCGCTCGGCCTCCCGGAAGAACAGCTCCGCGGGTCGCTGTCGAAGCGGGTTGAAGATAATCTGGACCGTCTCCACGCCGTCGTACTCGATGGCCTTGAGCCCGTCTTCGACCTTCTCCACGCTCACGCCGTAGTGGTCTATCTTCCCGGCGTCGCGGAGCTCCGAGAGCGCGTCGAACACCTCGGGTCGGTAGTACACGTCCCGCGGCGGGCAGTGAAGCTGTACGAGGTCGAGCGAGTCGACGCCGAGGTTGTCCCGGCTTCGGTCCACGAACCGTTCGAGGTTCTCGCGGTTGTAGCCGTCGGCCTCGTGCGGGTCGAGCCGACGCCCCGCCTTGGTGGCGACGGTGACGTCGTCGTCGCGGTCGGCGAGCACGTCTCCGATTCGGCGCTCGCTGTCGCCGTCGCCGTACACGTCCGCGGTGTCGAGGAAGTTGATGCCCGCGTCGAGGGCGGCCTCGATGGCGTCGTACGCCTCCTCGTCGGTCACCGAACCCCAGCTTCCGCCGAGTTGCCACGTACCCAGCGCGATTTCAGAGACGTCGAATCCGGTCGTGCCGAGCGGTCGAAGATTCATGCTGTCGGGTTGCGGGTAGACGGCAGTAAATCACGGGGTCGCGGCGAGATATACTCCGATTGTTCGTGAGGGATTTGGCGGCGGAGAATCGAAAACGAGTGTGGCCGTGTCCCCTCTCGACGATGGCCCGCGCTCCCCGATTTGAACTCACTCGCAACGCTTCGCGTTGCTCGCTGCTCAAATCGGGTCGAGACGTCCTTCACGTACAACACCGCTCGCTCCGCTCGTGGGTGTTGAAATTCAATCCGCTCTCCCCGATTTGAACGGGGGACAAGCCGATCTACAGTCGGCTGCTCTGCCAGGCTGAGCTAAGAGCGGTCACCGACTGCTATCCGGTCGACGCGTTTAACCATTATCATTCTCGCCGCCGCGTGCGTGTGCTGTGTGTCAGACACGTGCGAACATTGATATGCCGCCGAGATAATCCCCGAGTAATGAGTAAAATCACGTTCCGCGCCGACGACGCCCTCGTCGAGCGTCTGGACCGCCTCGACACCTCGAAAAGCGAGGTGATGCGCGAGGCGCTCCGTCAGTACCTCGACGAGTTGGAACGTGACGACGCCGCGGGCGACGCGTCCGACACCGCCGCCGGGGACGACGGGCTGGACGGTGCGCTCTCGGCGCGGGTCGAGGAACTCGTCGACGACCGACTGGACGAACGCCTCCCGTCGCTCGTCGAGGAAGCCGCGGCGGCCCGCGAGGCCGAACGTCCGACGCCCTCGGAGTTGAACGTCAACATCAACGTCGATGGTTCGAGCGACGAATCCCGCGTAAACGCGGGCGTCGACGGCGAATCGACCCCGGATACGGTTCGTAAGACACGGAACGAACTGGAGTCTGCAGACGCGGACGGCTCCGAGATGAGCTGTAGCCAATGTGGCGAATCCGTGGGTCCAGACCACGTGTACTGCCCGAACTGCGGCGAGAAGACGTCCCACCGCGTGTTCTGTGAATGCGGGGACGAGCTCCGCTCCGACTGGGCGTTCTGCCCCGACTGCGGCCGTCGGACACCCGCGGCCGACGTTCTGGAACAAGCATAACCGGCGATTAAAGCCCCCTATACGGGATATTCAGCTCCTGTCTTACAATCGCCGTTACATTTATATTCTATCCCTCTGTGGTGATTATCGCGTAAGACGGTTGTCTTACAGCCACCCGACGACGGCCCGAAACCCGGCGTCGTCCGTCGGTTTCCGGGTGTAAGACACACGCACACGAGTGCGGCGCGCCGTCTTACCGGGGGAATGTAAACATGGAGCGTGTGACACTACGAATTCCGAAGCAGCAGATCGAGGAGGTCGAGCGGATGGTCGAGACGGGAGAGTTCCCGAACCGATCCGAAGCAATCCGTTCCGCCGTTCGCGAGATGCTCAATGAACAGACGACAGACAAGCGACAGCGCGAATCTACCAGCAAGCGCGGCTGGGCAAAGGTGTAACTATGCAGGATATCGTTCGCGAGGCGATGGAACGGGACGAGGCCGAGCGCAAGACGCAGTCGTCGCTCGACGACAGCGACGACCAGTTCGGTGACCCGCGAATCGTCATCGTCGGCGCCGGTGGTGCCGGCAACAACACCATCAACCGCCTGTACAACATCGGTGTCGAGGGGGCCGACACGGTCGCCATCAACACCGACAAGCAGCACCTGAAGATGATCGAAGCGGACACGAAAATCCTCGTCGGGAAGTCCCTGACGCAGGGTCTCGGTGCCGGTGGTGACCCGTCGATGGGTGAACGTGCAACCGAGATGGCACAGGGCACGATCAAGGACGTGCTCGGCGACGCCGACCTCGTGTTCGTCACCGCGGGGATGGGCGGCGGCACCGGGACCGGTGCGGCCCCCGTCGTCGCGAAGATCGCAAAGGAGCAGGGCGCAATCGTCGTGGGCATGGTCTCGACTCCGTTCAACGTCGAGCGCGCCCGGACGGTCAAGGCCGAGGAGGGACTCGAAAACCTCCGGAACGAGGCCGACTCCATCATCGTGCTGGACAACAACCGCCTCCTCGATTACGTCCCGAACCTGCCCATCGGCAAGGCGTTCTCGGTCATGGACCAGATCATCGCCGAGACCGTCAAGGGCATCTCGGAGACCATCACCCAACCGTCGCTCATCAACCTCGACTACGCCGACATGTCGACCATCATGAATCAGGGCGGCGTCGCGGTGATGCTCGTCGGCGAGACCCAAGACAAGAACAAGACCCAAGAGGTGGTCAACGACGCGATGAACCACCCGCTTTTGGACGTGGACTACCGCGGTGCGTCCGGCGGTCTCGTCCACATCACGGGCGGTCCCGACCTCACGCTGAAGGAGGCCGAGGGAATCGCGAGCAACATCACCGAACGACTGGAAGCCGCCGCGAACGTCATCTGGGGCGCTCGCATTCAGGACGAGTACAAGGGGAAAGTCCGCGTCATGGCCATCATGACGGGCGTCCAGTCCGCGCAGGTCCTCGGCCCGACGACGCAGAAGCAGGCCGACAAGTCGCGTCAGAGCATCCAGTCGCGCGAGTCACAACAACAGCACTCGGGTTCGGGTTCGGAGTTCGATAGCTCGGAACGAGCCCAGACGGCGCAGAGCGGCACGTGGTCCGACGGCGGCCGCGACGAAGTCGAGAAGAACAACGGTCTCGACGTCATCCGGTAACGCCCCGTCCGACCCGCGCGGACGCCGCCGCGCCCGTCGGGTTTCGTGGGTTCTTTTTGCTGACGTGGTGTTTTCGACCGTGAGCGCTGCCGCCGACTCGGTCGATGCGACTCCACACCCGGCGCTGTCCGACCCGTAAGACACGCGCCGAAAACGAGGTCCGTCCCGCTCAGACCGCTTCTATCGACTCGATGAGCCGGCACTTCCGACAGACGTCGCCGGCGGTCTTCGACCCGCAGCGCTCGCAGTCGTTGAGGTCGACGCGGCCCTCGCCGCGGTACTCGCGGGCGGTCAGTTCGGCCAACTCCTCGTAGCCCGCCATGATGGAGTGGCGGGTGCCGGGGTGGTTCTCTTCGAGTTTCAACAGCAACTGCTGAATCTCGGCGCGGTAGGCCTCCGAGGAGTGGGGACACTCGGTGATGTGCGCCGGGAGGTCCTTCAGGTGGGCGTAGAGCGCGACCTCCTTTTCGGGCACGTCGCGGAGCGGCTTGGCCCGCGGGATGAACTCGCCGGCGTCGCGGCGCTTCTCGAAGTCGCCGATGCTGGCGTCGAAATGCTTTGCGACCTGCTTGAGGTCGCCCTCGAAGAAGTTCATGAGCGCCGTCTGCGCCTCGTCGTCGAGGTTGTGGCCCGTGAGCAGTTTGTCCGCGCCGAGGTCGTCGGCGAAGCGTTCGAGCAGGTCGCGGCGGAACACGCCGCAGTAGGCGCAGGCGGCCATGTTCTCGGGGTCCTTTTCGACCACGTCGTCCATCTGGACGCCGAACTCGTCCTCGTAGGTGACCAGTTCGTGGTGGATGTCGAGGTCCTCGGCGAGTTCGACGCAGGCGTCGACGGACTTGTCGCGGTAGCCCTCGATGCCCTCGTGGATGGTGAGGGCGACGAGTTCGATGCGCGGGTCGCGCCCGAACGTGTCGTCGAGGATGTGTGTGAGGACGACGCTGTCCTTGCCGCCGGAGAGTCCGATGACCCACGTCTGGGGGTTCTCCGGGCTGGCGTCGCGGGGAAGCATGTTGTCCTCGCGGATGCGGCGGCGCACGCGTTTCTCGACCGAGGCGCAGAGATGGTCGTCGCAGAGATGGGCCCCGGAGTAGGCCGCGTGCATCACCGCGTCGCGGCCGCACTTGTCGCACTCCATTGCCGGTCGGTTGCCCGGCAGGAGGGATACGGGTTTCGCCTCGGGGCGACCGCGGCGTCGCTCGCGCGCTCGGCCGACGACCCGACCGCGCTCGGTCGCAACCGGTTTGGCCCTCCGACCCCCAGGGACAGTCGATGGACAGAGACGCCGCCCTCGACCGCGTTGCCGCCGTCGTCGACGCCGTCGAGTCCGAGACGCTCCCCGTCCCGGTCCGCGAGGTGTGGGTCTACGGCGACGTGGCGCTCGGCCTCGACCCCCTCGACCGACTCGACGTGTACGTGACGAAAGACATCCTCCTCCGCGGCGACCCCGGCGCGGCCGAGTCGTTCGAGCGGTCTCACGGCGTGAAGGGCGTCGGCAAGAGCGTCCGCGCCGAGTGGGCTCGCGAGCATCCCGACCTGCTTCGAGCCAACACAAACGGCTACGCGGCCCCCGAGAAGTGTCTCGCCGCCCACCTGCTCCCCGACGACGACGAACCGGTTCACCTCGAAGTGTGCAACGCCTCCTTCGAGGACAACGTCACCCAGCGGCTGAAGGGCGCGGTCGAACGCGAGGCCTACGAGCAGATTCTCGACCCCCGCGGCGTCTGCCTCTACGCCGACGGCCAGCGGTCGTCGGACGCGATGTCGAAGCTCCGAAACGGCGAGTTCGCCTTCCCGACGCTCTCGGGCGCGCTGGAGATGCTCGGACTGGAGGGAGACGAGGCCGAGACGGCCGTCGAGGCGATGCGAGCCTACCGGGCCGAACAGACCGGCACGTCGGTCCGCGGCGACGTGGTCTGAGGGCGGAGCCGAGTCGAGGCCGGACCGAGTCGGGGGCGACCGGCTACCAGTCGCGGTCGTCGGCGCGGTCGGTCTCGCGGCCGCGCGCCTCGTTGTAGCGCATCCCCTCGTCGCGTGCGCGACGCTCCGCCTCGTCGCGGCTCATCGTCGGCGGGTCCCGCGTCTCGTCTCGAATCGCGGCGTAGAGGGCGACTGCGGCACCGATGCTGAGGAGGACGAAGAGGAGGAACACGAGACCACCGGCGGGCATACGCTCACCAGCGGGCGCGAGAAAGGAAGTGGTTTCGGAGGTACATTTTTCACGGGGGTAGTTCAACGGTTCAACATGAGCCCTCCACCAAGCGCCGACCGAGACGGCTGTCCGAAATGCGGCCACTCCGAGACCGAAATCGACTCCATCGCAACCACGGGAAGCGGCCTCTCGAAGATGTTCGACATCCAGAACCGCCAGTTCACCGTCGTCTCGTGTGCGAACTGCGGCTACTCGGAACTCTACCGCGGCAAGTCGAACGGGAACTTCGTCGACCTGTTCCTCGGCTGAGCGCCCGCGCGCCGCCGGTTACGACTCCGCACCGCCGTCCGCAGACATCCATTTTTCGCCCCACTCGTAGATGTCGTCGAACGCCGGAAGCAGCTCTTCGCCCTTCCGTGTGAGCGAGTAGTACACTGCGATGGGGCTGCCGTCTTCGACCTCCCGCTCGACGTACCCCAACTCCTGGAGGTCGTCCAGCACGCGCGAGAGCGTCTGAGAGTTCGCGCCCGTCGCGCGCTTGAGTTCGTTGAACCGGAGGTCACCCTCGCGTAACACGTGAATAACCGTCATCCGCCACCGCGACCCGATCTCTTCGAGCGTCTTGATGACCGGGCACTGTTCGTACTTCGCTTCGAGGCTCTGGTGCGGTGACATCGGTGTGACCTACTCACACCGAGGTTCGCTTAGGTATATTAAACTCACCCTCGTTGACCAAGTATGACGATGTAACCGCATCGTCGCGGCGAACCGGACGACGAACACGACCCACGACACACAACACACCCATCATGAACGTACTCCTCCTCGGTGCGAGCGGCCGAATCGGTACTCGAATCGCCAACGAACTCCTGAACCGCGGGCACGCGGTTACGGGCGTCTCCCGAAGCGGCGCGGTCGACGGCGTCGACGACCCCAACTTCTCGGCGGTCGCCGGCGACGCGACCGACGCAGACCAAATCGCCCGACTCGCCGCGGGCCACGACGCGGTCGCCTCCGCGCTCGGCCCGAGCGGCGACGAGTCGCCCGAAGCGCTCGTCGAGATGCTCGACGCCGTCCTCGACGGAATGCGCCGCGCCTCGGTCGACCGCCTCGTCTGGACCGGCGGCGCGGGCATCCTGAACGTCGGTCCCGACACGCGACTCATCGACTCGCCGGAGTTCCCCGAGGAGTGGAAACCCGTCGCGAGCGCCGCCATCGAGGCGTACGGCCTGCTCGAAGACGCCGACGACCTGCGGTGGACCTACGTCGCGCCCGCGGCGCTCATCGAACCCGGCGAGCGGACCGGCGAGTTCCGGACCGCCCGCGGCGAACTCGTCGCCGACGAGGACGGCGAGAGCCGCATCTCGATGGAGGACTTCGCAATCGCCTTCGCTGACGAACTGGAGAGCGGCGACGCCGTCCACGAACAGCTCGCGGTCGGCTACTGAACGGACGGTCTCGTTTTTCGGCCGGTGACTCGGCCATCGGTTCGGCCCGACGAGCAGGCCCGGCTACACCCGGCCCGTCGTCACGTCGAACGGGACGACCTCGGCCCGGCGGTACTCGCCGTCTCGAATCTGCTGGACGACCTCGCGGCCCATCTCGCGCCACTCCCGGCGGACTGACTCGTAGGAGTCGTCGTCGAGCCCGCGGCGGAGGTCGGCCTCGTGGCGGTCCAGTCCCTCGCCGGTCGCCTTCTTGGCCGCGCTCCGAACGTCGTGGTCGTCGTACGGCGGTTCGGTCAGCTTGCGGTGGTGGTACCGACGGGTCCCGACGACCGAGAGGCCGGCGTCGGCGAACAGTCCACGAACGCGGTCGCCGAGCGCCACGTCGGTCGCCACGCCGTCGCGGAAGGCGTCTCTGACCCGGCGGTCGAGCGCGGCCTCCGCCTCGACGGTCGAATCGACGCCGACGGCGGCGTTGTCGGGTTCGACCGTCGCCACGAGGTCCGACGAGACGCGGGCGAACTCGCTGAGCGCGGCCGTCGGGTCGGGGAGGTTCACGAGGAGCGCCTGACAGACGACCAAATCGAAACTGTCGGCGGCGAAGGGGAGTCGGGTCGCGTCGCCGGCGACCGCCTCGATGCCGGCGCGGTCGGCGGCGACAGAAAGCAGGTCGGTGTCGGCGTCGACGCCGACGACGCGGGCGTCGGCGGCCTCCGCGAGGACGCGCGTGAACTCGCCGGTCCCGCAGCCCACGTCGAGGATGCGGGTCCGACCGCCGAGGTCGAGGTCGGCGAGGGCCGCTCGGGAGTCGTCCCACATGCCCTCTCGCGTCCGCCGGAGGTACGATTCCGAGAAACGTCGCACACGCGGAGTCGGGCGCGGCGACCCAAAAAACAGTCGAAACAGTCGATGCGGGGGCTCAGCGGCCCCCCGTTCGGCGGCTTACTCCCCGTCGGCGCGGAGTTCGCGGACGCGGTCGATGTTCCACGCGAAGCCCTTGCCGTCCTCGGTGGGCGTCTCCAAGACGAGCGGCACGTCGTTGTCGACGATGGCGTCGTGGTTGATGAACGCGCGCATGCCCTCCTCGCCGATGAGGCCCTCGCCGATGAGCGCGTGTTCGTCCTTGTTCGTCCCGCACTCGTGTTTCGAATCGTTGAGGTGGACGCACTTGAGGTGCTCCAGACCGACCTCGGCGTCGAGTTCCTCGAACGTCTCGTCGACGCCCGCGGCCGTCGAGAGGTCGTAGCCCGCGGCGAACGCGTGGGCGGTGTCGAGACAGACGTCGAGGTCCTGTTCGGACGCTTCGAGGACGTAGCCGAGGTGGGCGAAGTCGTCGCCCATCTTCGTTCCCGACCCCGCGTCGGACTCGATGAGGACGGTGACGCCGTCGGGGATGTCGAGGTCGTCGAGGACGGACACGGCGTTGTCGAGGCCCTGCTGTTCGCCCGCGCCGGTGTGGGCCCCGAGGTGGACGTTCACGTACTCGATGCCGAGTTTGTCGGCCATGTCGACCTCCGTCTGCATCGAGTCAAGCGACTTCTGCCGGAGGCCGTCTTTGGGCGTACAGAGGTTGACGAGATACGACGAGTGGATGACCCACGGGCCGGCCAGTTTGTCGGCGGTCTCCTCGCGGAACAGTTCGGCCTCCTCGTCGGAGATGTCGGGGTCGCGCCACACCTGCGGCGAGGTGGTGAAAATCTGCCCGCAGTTGCCGCCGAAGGCGACCTGCCGGAAGACGGCGTTGGCGACGTTACCGTGCGGTGGCGTCTCCTCGTCGGAGGAGACCTTCGAACTGGACATCGAGACGTGTGCGCCGACTTGCATGGAGAGTCCGACGGGGTACCCGAACAAAGGGACTTCGGAGTCGGCGGCCCGGCCGGCCGCCGCTCACTCGGACCGCGACCCCGGCCGGCGGCGAACCCAGTCGTCGGCGCGGTACTTCCCCTCGACTTTCTCCCGCGCCCGGTCGAGTTCGTCGTCGGTCCACGACCCCTCGTCGGCGTCGACGAACCCCGAGAGCGACTCGGTCAGCGCCGCGACGAACTCCCCGCGGGAGGCGTCGGCGAGTTCGTCGATGCCGACGACGCGCTCGCGGAACGCCTCGGGCGTCACGTCGTGGCCGTCGAACACGTCGAGGTGCGTCTCGGCGTCCACCGAGTAGGTGAGAGAGCCGTGCTGGACGACGGCGTCGCGGCGGCGGTACTGGGCGTTGCCCGCGACCTTCCGCCCCGCGGCGACCATGTCGTGGGCGGGGTGGAGCGCCCGCAGGTAGCAGGCGGGATGCCAGATGACGGGCACGTCGTCGTCGACGAAGTCCACGTCCACGCCGACCGCGCGAATCGCGTCCAAAATCGGCTCGCACAGCAGGTGATAGCAGTCCATGAGGTCGCCCGGTAGCTCCGATTTCGGCGCGGCGATGGAGTACGCCACGTCGCCGTGGCGGTCGTGGTAGATGCCGCCGCCGCCGGTCTGTCGGCGGGTCACGTCGATTCCCTCGCGGTCGCAGTAGCCCCAGTCGACCGTCTCCGGGTCCTGTCCGTAGCCCAGCGAGAGGCAACTCGGCTCCCACGAGTAGACGCGGACGGTCCGGGGGCCGCCCGCGGCGGCCGTCTCGCCCGCGACCTCGTCGAGCGCCATCTGCATCGGTCCCGGTCGGACCTCCTCGCGAATCAGCCGCCACTCGCGGTCGGCAATCGATTCCTGCGAGTCGTTCATACGTCGGTTTCGTCCATCCGGGAGAAAGCGATTTCGACGCTCGACCGTCGCGGCGAGTCCGTGCGGCCCGCTGCGGCGGTCACCGGTCAGGTCACCGACCGCCGCCGCGGCAGAGTCGGCCGACGCGAGCGATTCCGTTAAACCGCGTCGCGGTGACGTGGGACCATGAAGTTCACCCGCGTCGCCCTCGCCGCGACCGACCCCATCTCGCTGTGTGAGTTCTACGTCGAGACGCTCGGCTTCGCGGCCGTTCCCGGGTCGCAGCGCTCGGCGACCGCCGGGGAGACGACTCTGTGGTTCGAACTCGGCGACACCGACCCCGGCCACCTCGCGTTCACCGTCTCCGCCGCGGTCGACTCCGTGGTCGCGTGGCTGACCGACCGCGAGGGCGTGACCGTGCTCGACACCGACGAGGGGCCGAGCGTCCGGTTCGACTTCCTCGGCTGTGACTCCGTCTACTTCGAGGACCCCGAGGGCAACGTCGTCGAGTACGTCTGCTACGACGGCGACGCGACCGGCGAGTTCGACCCGGCGACCGACCTCCGCGGCGCGACCGAGGTCGGGATGGCCGTCCCCGACGTGGAGTCGTTCGTGGCGTCTCTGACCGAGGCGCTCGGCATCGAACCGCTGGAATCGTTCGAGGGCGGCGAGCTCGTGTTCGTCGGCGACCGGGACGCCCGCTTCGTCGTCTCGCCGGCCGGCCGCGCGTGGTATCCGACCGACAGCGAGGCGACCGTCGGCCCGGTGTCGGCGCAGTGCGACGCCGACGGCGTCTTCGACCCCGAGGGCCTCCCGTACCGCGTCAACGCCGAGTGACAACTCGTTTCAGAGAAACGTTATTACTCCAACGAGAGTCAACGAACTGTGAACGTCTCTCGTCTCGTCAGCGCAGGGTCGCTCAGTCTCACCGGGCTGGCCCTGTTCGCCATCGTCTCGAACAGCGTCGGCTCGGTCGCATCCGACCTCGCGGGACTCGTCGCTGCGGCCTTCGGACTCGTCATCTCGGTGCTCTTCGTCGCCCTCGGCCCAGTCGTCTACCGAAGCGACCTCAAGACCGTTCACATCGCCCGCGTCGCCGGTTGGAACCTCCTCGGCGTCGTCGTCACCGCGTTCGTCCTCGCACTCATCGGGAGCTACCAGCGGGCCGCGGGCGGAACGGTCAGCGAGCCGCTTTTCAGCGCCGCCGTGGTCGTCGGCGTGAGCGCCGTCGCGCACGTCCTCATCGGTCTCAACGACGTGCGCCGGATTCGAGCCCGCGAGCTGTCCGAGCAGTACAAGCGCTCGGCGGTCATCAATCGGCTCGTCCGCCACAACCTCCGACACACCGCGCAGTTGCTCCTCGGCTGGGGCGACCAACTCGCCACTGACGGCGGCGACGACGCGACCGTCCACATCGGCGAGCGACTGAAAGCGACCGGCGACGACCTCGGAACGATGAGCGACCAGGTCAAGACCGTCACCCAACTCGTCGACAGCGACCCCGAGGGCGAGACGGTCGACCCGCGCGCGCTCCTCGAACCGCTGGTCGACGACCGCTCGGCGGCCAACCCGGAGGCGACTATCACCGTCCGCGGCGACGACTCCGCCGCGGTCGTCGGCGGGAAGAAGCTGAAAATCGCGTTCCGCGAAATCGTCGAGAACGCGCTCGAACACGCCGGCCCCGCCCCGACGGTCGAAATCACCTACGAGCGCGTCGGCAGCGAGGTCGTCGTGCGAATCGCGGACGACGGGCCGGGCATCCCCGACCACCAGCGCGAACTCATCGAACAGAACGTCGAAGAGAGCGACCTCGCCCACGGCAACGGGCTGGGCCTCTGGCTCTCGAAGTGGATCGTGGAGGCCTACGGCGGCGAGCTTCGGCTCCCGGCGACCGAGGACGACGAGGGCGCAGTCGTCGAGTTCCACCTCGACGCGGCGTGAGTCCACAGCCGCGGAAGCGAGGGGAGTGACTTATTTTCGGGTTCGCTGACTGAATCGGCCGCTCGGGAGACGTACAACCGACCAGAAGAGCGGTTCTGGAGTCGGGGCCAGTCCGAGTGGTTATACCCTCTGAGCGGAACTATCCCACAATGCGCGAGGTCGTGTTCACCGTCGAGTACGAACGAGGGGTCGACCCGTTGATGGACGCCTTCATCGAGCACCCCGATTTGTACGCGCGGTCGATGCAGGTACAAGCGACCAGCGAGGCAGTATGGGGCGTCGAGAAACTCGTCGGCACACCGTCCGGCCTCGACGAGTACGACGAGCGCCTCGAACGGGTCGCCCAAGATTCGAGTCTGGTTGGGATGTGCGGCGCACCGATCACCGAGTACAGGTGCGAGATTCTCTCGTCGAACCCGGAATCGCGGAAAATCTACTCGCTCCAGCGGGAAGGCGACGACCGACGGTCGATCCCAACCGCCGCCGCGAACCACCTCGGAGAGGGAGTGATACTGCGGTCGGAACGCCACCGCGACCAGTTCCGCTGGAACCTCCTCGTCGACGGCTCGCTCGGAGCCTTACACGACGAGGTTCGAGCGAATCTCCGGGACGGACTTTCGCTGACGGTCGAACGACTCGGCGAACCGCCCTGCCTGCTCGAAGACGGACGAACACAGAACGACCTTACGACAGCGCAAAAGACGGCACTGGAAGCCGCACTCACTCACGGCTACTACGAGGAACCCCGAGAGGCCTCGGTTAGCGAAATCGCCGAGGAAATCGGCGTGCCGAGTTCCACGCTCCAGTATCGACTCAACCGGGCCGAGGCGTGGCTCGCCGAACAGTTCGCCGCCGATTCGATGACGGTCGATATCGACACGTCCCTCGACCTCGGAGACGTTGAATTCATCGAGTAGTCGCCACCACACTCGACCCGAGGGAGTTGGAATATTTCAGAACAAATCGTAACCGGTCAACTCCCCAAGCAAGGTGCGTATGACAAGCGACTCCGAGATTCG
This sequence comes from Haloferax sp. S2CR25, assembly GCF_031624535.1. NCBI lineage: Archaea > Methanobacteriati > Methanobacteriota > Halobacteria > Halobacteriales > Haloferacaceae > Haloferax > Haloferax sp. S2CR25. Next base: position 262,182 of record NZ_JAMQOO010000004.1, on the reverse strand, counting down.
CGTACGACTCGTGCGAAACGCGACGGTGCTTGCGACGGTCGATGACACCACGTTCCTCGTTGACCCCATGTTCACGCCGCAGGGCGAGATGCCGACGGTGACGGACAATCCGGCGGTGCCCGAGTTCCTCACGACGGCGAATCAGAAGCGAAATCCGTTGGTGCCGCTCCCGGACGTCGAACTCGACTACGACGCCGTGGTCGTCACGCATCGCCACCCCGACCACTGGGACGAGGCAGCCAGAGAGAAACTCGATTCGGACGTGCCGCTGTTCTGCCAACCAGAGGACGCAGACGCGTTCAGTGACGAGGGCTTCGCCGACGTGCGACCCGTCGAGGACGAGACGTCGTTCGACGGGGTGACGATTCACCGGACGCCGGGCCAGCACGGCCACGGCGAACTCGCCGAGGGGATGGGTCCGGTCTCCGGGTTCGTCTTCGAGGGCGAGAAATCGCTGTACATCGCCGGGGACACCATCTGGTACGACCCGGTAGCGGAAGCGCTCGACCGGTTCGAACCTGAGATGGTCGTCCTCAACGGTGGGGAAGCACAGTTCGACCAAGGCGAACCAATCACGATGGGTGTCGAGGACATCGCGGCCGTCCGGGAGGCCACGGATGCGACCGTGGCAGTTGTCCACATGGAAGCCATCAATCACTGTCTGCTCTCTCGTGAGGAACTGCGAGCGGAGACCGAGAACGTCCTCGTCCCCGAGGACGGTGAGCAGGTGTCTCTGTAACGGCAGTTTCGCGGACTACTAACGGTCCCGAGCGATAGGTAGACCACCTCTCCGTAGCAACTTCTCCGGTCAGTTCTGACGCGAGACGCCGACCGCCAGCACCATCTTCCGACACTCCGCGAGTCGCCACACCCGATTTCGTATCGTCACATGAGATTTATCGCGGGCGACGTTCGCCGACTCGCGGGCCTTTTACGCCTCGCCGACGGACGGACGTGCATGGTACGGAACGTCGCCGGCGTCATGGCCGAACTCGAACCCGAGGACTTCTATCTCCTCTCGGGCGTCGAGCAGGGCATGCGCTTCAGCGAGTGGGTCAACCGGGGGAAGCTCCCGAAGAACTCGGGGCTGACCGCCGAGGAGGTCGACTACCGCATCGACCGCTGTATGACCCGCGAGCTCGTCGAGCGCAAGACCATCCAGTACGAGGGGTACAAGCTCACGGTCGAGGGGTACGACGCGCTCGCCCTCCGGACGTTCGCCCAGCGAGACACCATCCAGGGGTTCGGCGCGCCGCTCGGCGTCGGCAAGGAAAGCGACGTGTTCGAGGTGCAGTCGTTCAAGCCGCTGGCGCTCAAGTTCCACCGCGAGGGGTACACCAACTTCCGCGAGGTGCGCCGCGAGCGCGACTACACCTCCGAGAACAACCACGTCTCGTGGCTCTACACCGCTCGCAAGGCGGCCGAACGCGAGTACGAGGCGCTCGAAACGCTGTTTCCGAAAGTGTCGGTCCCGCGTCCCGTCGACCACAACCGCCACGCAATCATCATGGCGAAGCTCGACGGCGTCGAACTCGCCAAGGCGAAACTCGAACCCGAGCAGGTGACGGGCGTCCTCGACTTGATTCTCTCCGAGATGGCCGACGCCTACGAAGCCGGCTACGTCCACGCCGACATGTCCGAGTACAACGTCGCGGTCGGCGAACAGGGTATCACGGTCTTCGACTGGCCGCAGGCCGTCCCGACCGACCACGACAACGCCCGCGAGCTCCTCGCGCGCGACGCGAAGAACATCGTCGGCTACTTCCGCCGCAAGTACCCCGCCGAGATGCCCGATGACGTCGACATCGACGCGCTGTCGGCCGCCATCGCCGAACACGAGTTCGAGAGCGTCACCGCCCACGCCTGACGGCCTTTCGCTCGACGACCCGGTTTCCACCCGTACGAGCGTCAGCTACCGGTCTCGACCGCTGGGAGACCGCTCGACGGGTGAAAATAAACCACATACTGCGATATGAAATTCGGGTTCCGGCGTCTCAGTCCCGGAAGTCGTCCGGGACCGACCCGATGAGCAGAGAGTCTTCGACGAGCGCATCTGTCCCCCGTCTGAGTCGCTCGGAGAGCGACTGGTGCGAGACGCCCATCTTGTCGGCCAGTTCGGAGAGCGAGACTCGTCGGGGGACTTCGAAGTAGCCCTCCTGCGCCGCCGTCACGAGCGCCTTGAACTGGCTTTCGGTGAGGCCGTACCGGCCGGCCGGTTCGGCGTCCATCTCTCGAATCGACTCGACTTCGAATCTCAGCCCGTGTTCCGCCGCGAAGTCGTGCGTTCGCGCGAAGTCGTCGCGAGCCGGGTAGAGTACGCGGAACTGCCACTCGTCGCCCCAGCCGTACGCGTCGAGAATCGTCGCGTGAGAGTTCGTTATCATCTGCAGGAGCAGGTGAACGTGGTCGACCCACGCCATCCGGTAGAGGAATTCGTCGTCGAACTCGGAGAGACAGGTGACTTCGTCGACTGACGGGTCTTCCCGCAGGGCGTCGTCGATGTCCGAGCGGTCGGCGTGACGAATCCACACCAGGGGCATCACGGTGTGTTCACCGCTTTCGATGATGCGTTCGCACTCGATTTCGACGTCCGGAAGCGCGGAGAGCGTGTGACCTAACGCGAATTCTTCGGACGGGATCGCTCCCCGTACGATAGTTGCCATAGCGGTGGATAGGCGAGCGTGGTACATTTGTCTGCGGGCGGCGCGCCCAGCGGGCGGCCCGGGGCACGCGCAAGCCCGCCGCTTACACCGCTTCGGATACTCGTTCAGAGCGTGATCGGACACCAACTGCTGGACTCGAAGTGGACGAAAGCGCTGAGCGCGGTGACCTCGGTCGTCGCGGGGGCCAGAGCGCTGACGAAGGGGCGAACCAAACGGGGAGTGCTATTGGTGGCTGCCGGAGCGTTCTCGCTCCGGTGGAGCAGCGCCGGATTCGCGGCGCAACTCGCCACCGAAGCGTTGAACCGCCGCTAAGTCGGCGTCGGCGAAGCACGCCCCGCGATGGACCGAGCCTTGCCAATGCAGGGACCGGCCTCATTGTGCGCGGGCGGCAATCACGACCGCGATGAGACACACAGTTCATGCCGACGAGACCGGAGACGCTCGCGCTCCGAAGCCGCCGAAACCCGTCGCACACGTGCGGGAGGTGAAACGCGGGGGGACGTCGCCCACCGCCGGTCGATGACGCTCGCGTCACTCGCGGCGCTCGGCATGCCCGCTTCCGCGCCGCTGCAGGCCGGCGGCGGCGGTCTCCTCTACTACGGTATCGTGTTTTTCGTACTCGCTATCGTCGCCGGACTCGCCGGCTTCCGAGGAGTCGCCGGGCTGTCGATGAAGGTCGCGCGTATCCTCGTCGTCGTCTTCCTCGTGCTGGCCATCGTCACGTTCCTGCTGTAGGGACGACCGAACACGTTTTTCGAGCCTAGGCGCCACCGTTAGCGTCGTCTGTCGCCTCGTCGCCGGGATACCAGTCGGCGTCGGCGTCGACCCGGTTCGCCAGCACCGCGTTGACGACGACGCCGAGGAGCAAGGCCAGCGAGCCGACGTACAGCCACGTCAGAACGAGCAGGACGCCGCCCGCGGCACCGTAGAGTTCGATGCTCTGGGAGACGCCGAAGTAGACGCGCAACACCTGTAGCGACGCCGTCCAGCCGAGCGCCGCGAGCGCGGCCCCCGGAACCGGTTCGAGCGGGGCGACGTCGACGCCCGGAAACAGCGCGTACATCGGAACGAAAAGCACGGTGAGCACCACCCACAGGAGAATCGGCGCGGCGACCGACCACAGCAGTTGTGTCACGCGGAAAGAGACGACGAGACCGACGGCGGCGATGACGCCGACGCCGACCGCGACCGTCGCCATGACGAGCGCGCTGTTGAGGAACCGCCTGAGCATCGAGACCTCTTTTCGCGCGCCGTACACCTCGCTGAAGACGCTGTCCATCCCCCGAAACAGCCGGAACGAACTCCAGAGGAAGATGCCGAGGGCGAGCGCCGCCGCGCGTAATCGCCCGGCCGACTGCCCGCTCACCTGTCTGAGCGTCGATTCGAACTGCGAGAGGTCGAGGCCGAGGAGCAGTTCGAACGTGGGGAGCAGGGACTCGACCCGGCCGTACGTCGTGACGAGGACGAAAAGCAGGAGCGCCAGCGGGACGAGCGAGTTGAACGCGTAGTACGCGAGACTCGCGGCCGTCACCGTGACGTTCTTCTCGCGGGTGACGGCGAGCGTCCGCGCGGCGAGGCGACGGGCTCCGTCGCGGTCCATGAGCGTCAAACGAGAGGCCCACGTAATAATTCGGTGGCGGGCCTGCGAACGCACCGCACGGCCGGCGGCGCTGGCGTCTCGGAAACGGGGGCGGTCGGTCTACTCGACGGCCGCGAACTCGACGGAGTCGGCCTCGAAGTCCTCGACGAACGCGCCCTGTCCGCCGACGCTGTAGGTCCCCTCGGCCGTCTCGATGACGAAGGCGTTCTCGACCGGGAAGGAGTTGTTCGCGGGTTCGAGGAGGCCCTGACGGATATCGACCACGCGGCCGCGGAGTTCGGTCGGGCCGTCGGTGTGGACCATCCGCCCGCGGACGGTCACGTCGAGGTCGATGCCCGCCCGGTCGCAGAGGGCGGCCTGCAGGACGGCGTGGCGGAAGTTGTGGTACGTCGCCGGGAGCGGGTCGGGGTCGGTCGTGTACGCCTCGGCGGCCATCGGCCAGTAGTTCCCGAAAAAGGAGCCGACGATGACCGGCCCGAGGTGGGGCTGTGCGAAGACGATGGCCTGCGACTCGGAGTTCGACCGGGCGACCATCTCGCCGGGGGAGATGAGTCCCGTCCGCGAGTCGACGGTGAGCATCGTGGGCATGAGTTCGTGCCAGACGCGGACGAGCGAGGCCGCGCCGTCAAGCGCGAGGTCGTCGTGCGGTTCGACGCCGCTGACGACGAGGGAGACGAGGACGCCGCGCTCGCGGGCGGCGCGGAGTTCGTCTTCGACCTCGCCGAGCACGTCGTAGGGGAGCGACAGCGTGATTTCGGAGTCGGCGCGGCCGACGAGCTCGGCGATGCGCTTGAGCACCGTCACGCGGGACTTGATGACCTCGAAGCGCTCTTCGTCGCGGGCGGTGGCCGTGTAGCGTTCCTCCAGCGCGGGGCGCATGGACTCGACGCTCTCGGAGAGCGATTCGATGACCTCCATCGGCGGCAGCGGCCGAATCGTGGTCGGCACGACGTGGTCGTTGATCTCCACGAACCCGCGCGATTCCAGTTCCTTGCTCACGCTGTAGACGTAGCGCTTGGAGACGCCCGCCGCGTCGGCGATCTGACTCGCCTTCGCCTCCCCGAGTTCGAGCAGGGTCAGATACGTGTCGACGACCTTCTCTGAGAGCCCGAACTGCTTCAGGAGGTCGGCGAGTTCCCGGTCGTCCATGGTCGGACTGTCATCGACCATGGTACTTAATGGCTCGACTCGCCGACGGCGCGGAGCACGACCGCGTCGGCGACGGTGACGCGGACGCCCCCGTCGTCCCCGACCGCGTCGTTCGCGCCGACTCGCTCGCCCGTCAGGAGGTCGGTCCCCTCGACGTCCGCGCCGAGTTCGACGGTCGTCGGCTCCCCGTCGAAGTTCAGGACGACCACGAATCGGTCGGTGCCGTCGTCGCGGGCGAACGCGACCACGCGGTCGGACTCGACGCCGCCGTCTCCGGCGGGAGCAACGCCGGCGGGGACGGGTTCGACGCCGCCGACGCGGAGTACCTCGTGGGCGTCGCGGAGGCGGGAGAGTCGCCGGTGGAAGCCCACGAGGTCGCTGTCGGCGTCGTACCAGCGCATCGTCCCGCGCTGGGTTTCGACGCCGGTCTCTTGGCCGTAGTAAATCATCGGCGCGCCGGGGAGCGTGAACGTCGCGGCCGCGGCCGCCCGAAGCGCGTCGTCGCCGACCGCGCTCCGGTAGCGCTCCTCGTCGTGGTTCTCGACGTACCGGAGTTGCACGGCGTCGTCGGGGAAGCCGTGCCAGCGGGCGTCGGCGACGGCGTCGAAGATGGCCGTCGCCGGTTTCTCGCCCGCGCCGACCTCGCGGAGCGCCCCGTACAGCGTCGTGTCGTAGTGGGCGTCGAACTCGGTTTCGTGGTACGCGGGGTCCCGCGGGATGGTCTCGTCGAGGAGCAGGAAGTCGGGGTCGTCGGCCTTCACCCGCTCGCGGACCTCCTTCCAGAAGCCGTGAGGGACGCCCCACGCCACGTCGCAGCGGAAGCCGTCGACGACGCCGGCCCACTCGGCGACCACGTCGAGCATCCACGACCGGACCGCGGGCGAGTCGTAGTTGAGGTTCGGGATGCGCGTCCAGTTGAAGTAGTGTTCCGCCGCGCCGGGGCCGCCCCAGTCGACGTCGGAGGGGTCCTCGCGCTCGGGGACGCGGGCGTAGTGGTCCTCGTAGCCGGGGACGCCGGTCGAGTGGAACTGGAAGGCCGGGTGGTCCCGCGACGTGTGGTTGATGACGAGGTCGAAGACGACGCGGATGCCGGCGTCGTGACAGCGGTCGACGAGCGCCTCGAAGTCCTCGCGCGAACCGAGGTCCGAGGCGGTCTCGAAGTAGTCGGTGACGTGGTAGCCGTGGGTCGTGTGGCTCTCCAGTATCGGCGTGAGCCACAGGCAGTCGACGCCGAGCGAGTCGAGGTAGGGGACGCGCCGGGCGAGTTCGTCGAACGTCGGGTCGGGCGTCTCGCCGGCGAACGACCGGACGAACACCTCGTAGACGGTCGCGTGGTGGGCCCACTCGGGCGCGTCGCCGGGGCGCGAGACGGCGAGGCCAGCGGGGCCGGAACCGGGTTCGCCGCCCGCGTCCCCGGAGTCCACGACCAGCGTGTCGAGAATCGAATGCCGGACGTACGGCCCCTCCGACTCGGTCGTCGTCTGGACCGCGACGGCGTGGACGCGGACCGGTTCCGACGAGTCGGACTCGCGGAGCGTCTCGACCGGCACGCGCAGGCTGTCGCCGTCGATCTCGCAGTCGCCCGGTTCGAGCGCGTCGCGGCCGTCGAACAGGAACTCGACGGCGAGCGTCGCCTCCGCGGCGTCGGGCGCGGGCTCCGCGTCCGCGACGACGACGAGTTCGTCTCCGTCTGCAACTTCCTGCGCGTCGAGTCGAACCCGCGGGCGGCCCGGTCCGGGAACCGCGACTTCGCCGCGGACCTGTTCCGCGAGGTCGTCGTTCGGGGCGAACCCGAACGGGTGCGTGCCCGGCGGGAGCGCCACGTCGAGGGCGTAGTCGTCGCCGGCGCGGCGCGGGCGGTCGCGGCCGACGAGGCGGTCGTTGAACGGGCCGATGACGGACACCTCGTCGGGCGACGCGGGTTCGAGGTCGGCCGCGGGGACCGTCATCGTCGCCGGGCGGCGGTCGTCGGGGAAGGCGCGAACGGTCTGTTCGTGGCGGTCGTCCGGCGCGTCGAGTTCGAGGCGGTACGTGCCGGGAACGTCGGGGTCGAGGTGGACGACCGGCCCGGAGCCGACCGCGACGGCGCTCTCGGCCGGCGCGTCGAGGACGCGCCACCGGTACGTTGCGTCTCGTTTCGGGGCTCTCGGAGCGAGTTCGACCGGACGACCGACCGTCGTGACTCGCGGCGGACCGGGGTGATGCATATCCACCCTCGGGGGAGGGGGACCCTTACCGTTTCGAAACGGCATGAAAGTTTGAAGGAACATTACACCAAGATTATTATCTGCAGGGGCCCCACGACTCAGCGATGCAACTACGCGACGCGCTGGCCGACTACAAGCGGCACGCAGACCACCCGACGCGGTTCCCGGGCGAGCGACGGACGACGAGCGGCCTGTTTTCGGGCCTCGGCAGCCGGTTGGTCCACGTCGAGACCGACGGCTCGCTCCGCGACTTCGGCTACCCGTTGTCCGGGCTCTGGGGCGTCGAGCGCTCCCGGTTCGGCGTCCGTCCCGTCGGCGACGAGGCCGGCGTCCACTGGTTCGACGAGGGCGCGAGCCAGTCGTACGCGGACGACGGCGCGCTCGTCGTCACCGACCACGAGACGCCCCACGGCGACGTGACCCAGTACGACCTCGCGGTCGGCGACGGCCACGTCAGTCGGTTCGAGACCGACGCCGACGTGGAACTCGTCGCGTTCGTCCACTTCCAGCCGGACGGCCGCGACACGCTCGTCGGGCAACTGACTCACGGCGACGCCGTCGAGGCGTACCACGCCGAGGAACACGACTTCCTCGCGTCGTCGCCCGCGTTCGACCACGTCGAGGGTCGGGTTCCCGAGGGCTTCGACGAACTGCTCTCGGAGGGCGAGGTCGAACTGCCGCGGCCCCGCACCGACGACTGCTACGAGGAGGGCCAACTGAGCGGCGCAATCGTCGGGACGGTCCCGTTCGAGGCGGGCGCGGCCGCGGTCGGCCACCTGCTCACCGACGACACCGAGACGGACCGCGAGGAGGCGCTCGAAACCGTCCGCGACCTCGTCGCGCGCGACCTCGACGACCTCCGCGAGCGCGCCGCTGGACAGGTCGAGGGCGCGGTTCCCGACCACCGCGAATCGGCCGCGATGCGAGATGACGTCCGCGTGCTCTCGCTGCTTTCGGGGGCGCTCGGCCTCCGCATCGCCGGCCCCGACTTCGACCCCTACTACGCCTACTCCGGCGGCTACGGCTACACGTGGTTCCGCGACGACGCCGAAATCTCGAAATTCCTCTTCGAGTCCGACGAGCGACTCGACCTCGGCCTCGATGCGTGGCACGAGCGGAGCGCCCGCGCCTACTGCCGCACCCAGCGCGAGGACGGCTCGTGGCCCCACCGCGTCTGGCCCTTCGACGGGTCGCTCGCGCCCGGCTGGGCGAACGCCCGCCTCGAATCCGGCGACGACGCCGACTATCAGGCCGACCAGACCGGGAGCGTCATCGCCTTCCTCGCGGCCTACCACGACCGCTGTGCCGACGACGACCTCCGCGCCGACATCGAGGGGACGCTGGCGCTCGCCCTCGACAGCCTCGACGACACCCTCGGCGACGACGGCCTCCCCGTGGACTGCCAGAACGCGTGGGAGAACATGACCGGCAGGTTCAGCCACACCGCGGCGACGTTCCTCGAAGCCTACGCCGAACTCGCGCTGTCTGACCTCGATTCGGCGCTGACCGACCGCGCCGCGGAGCGCGCCCGCGAGGTCTACGAGGGCATCGACCTCCTCTGGAGCGAGGGCCGCGGCTGTTACGCGCTCCGCGTCGCCGACGGCGGACTCGACGACCGCTACGACTCCGCCGCGCTCGCGCTCGCGTCGGCCCACCGGACCTACGACCGACTCGAACCCGTGGATAACGACCGACTGGACCGGCTCGTCCGCCACGTCGAGTCCGTCTTCGACGGGCTCTGGCACGACCCCGACGAGAGCGACGTGAAGGGACTCGTCCGCTTCGAGGGTGACGACTGGCGGACGCGCGAGCAGTCCTCGGAGAAGATTTGGACCGTCTCGACCGCGTGGGGCGCGAACGCCGGCGTCGAACTCGCCGCCCTGCTGGCCGCCCACGACGACGACCGGGCGGGGGCGTTCGCCGACGAGGGCCGGGCGCTCCTCGACCTCGTCCTGCCCGACGGCCCGCTGTGCACCGACGGGGGCTACCTCGCGGAGCAGTTCTTCGACGACGGCACGCCCGACAGCGCGACGCCGCTCGGCTGGCCGCACGCGCTCCGGCTGGCGACGCTGGCGACGCTCGACGTCGACGACGCGTTCGACGGGATGTAAGTCGGCGGCGGCGCGGCTGTCGAACGGCGAGGGGACCGAGAGAAAACGGCGAACTACTTCTTCACGACTACTGCGTCGGGGCCGCCCGCCGCTTCGATTCGCGGGAGAGGAGCGACTCGCCGGTCCGCGGGTGGAAGACGTGGAGGTCCGACTCGTCGAACGTGACGCCGACCGTCTCGCCCGTCTCGGGTTCGACGTCCGAGTCGACGCGGGCGATGAAGTCCGGGCCGATGTCGAGGTGGAGGTAGTTGTCCGAACCGATGGGCTCGACGACGCCGACGGTCGAGTCGACGACGTTCGCGCCTGACGAGGCCGTGCGTACGTCCTCAGGTCGGATGCCGACGCGGAGGTCGGTCGCGTCGGTGGCCTCGCGGAGCGTCGCCGAGAACGACTCGGACAGGCGGTACGAGAAGCCCCCGTCGCCGACGAGCGCGAGGCGGTCGCCCTCGCGTTCGACCGACACGTCGAGGAAGTTCATCGACGGCGAGCCGACGAAGCCGCCGACGAACTCGTTGGCGGGGTTCTCGTACACGTCCTTCGGGCGGCCGACCTGCTGGAGCTTCCCGTCGTTGAGGATGACGATTCTGTCGCCCATCGTCATCGCCTCCTCCTGGTCGTGGGTGACGTACAGCGAGGTGATTCCGAGTTCGTTCTGGAGGCGCTGAATCTCGGTCCGCATCGTGGTTCGGAGCTTCGCGTCGAGGTTCGAAAGCGGCTCGTCGAACAGGAACACGTCGGGTTCGCGGACGATGGCGCGGCCGAGCGCGACGCGCTGTTTCTGCCCGCCGGAAAGCTCGTCGGGCTTGTCGTCGAGGAGGTCCTCGATGCCCATCATCGACGCCGTCTCGCGGACGCGCTCGCGGCGCTCGTCCTTCGAGAGGTCGGTGCTCATCCGCAGGCCGAACGCCATGTTCTGCATGACGGTCTTGTGCGGGTACAGCGCGTAGTTCTGGAACACCATCGCCACGTCGCGCTTGCGGGCGTGCTGGTCCGTGACGTCCTCGCCGCCGATTCGAATCGCGCCGCCGGAGGGCGATTCGAGCCCCGCGACCATGCGGAGCGTCGTCGATTTCCCGCACCCCGAGGGGCCGACGACGGTGATGAACTCGCCGTCCTCGACGTCGAGCGAGAGGTCCTCGACGGCGACGACGCGACCCCGGTCGTACTCCTTGCGAAGCGCTTCGAGCGTGAGACGTGCCATTACTCCCCGTCTGTCCCCATCGTCCATAATCGTTTTCCTATTTTCTGAATTTGTGATGCAATAGTTCGTATTAAATTTCAAACGGCTATCGATGCCACGAGACGCCTTCTATCGACGGTTCTCGAAGTTCTCACTGCTCGCCGAACTGGCGACTTTCGCCGCGAATGCGGGCGTCATTCCGAACTATTAAATATATGAACACATAGTTCATCATAGATTCGTTATGCCAATGAACCGCCGCACAATCCTGAAGCAACTGGCAGGCACGACGGCCGTCGGCGCACTCGCGGGCTGCGTGGGCGTGTCGGAGACCGATTCGACGCAGACACCCGAACAGAGCGGTGCGGAGGGCGACGGTGGCGACGAGACCACCGCGGGGGCGGACGCCGACTCCGCGGGGCCGAGCGGGGCGTTCACGCTCTGGCACCAGCGCGCGGAAGCCGAGAAACAGGCGCTCGAAGCGAACGCCGAGACGTTCACCTCGGAGACGACCCACACGGCCAAGCCCGCCGAAATCGCCGACCTCCGGAAGAAGACGACCTCCGCCATCCCGGCCGGGCAGGGTGCGGGCATGTTCGACTGGGCCCACGACTGGACCGGCGAGTACTACCAGAACGGCTTCCTCTCGGACCAGAGCGACCAGTTGGACGTGGACCTCTCGGTCTACACCGAGCCCGCACAGGAGGCGGTCCAGTTCGACGGCGCGACCGTCGCGCTCCCCTACGCGGCCGAGACCGTCGGCCTCATCTACAACCGCGAGATGGTGGACGAAGCGCCCGAGACCGTCGCCGACATGACGGCGGTCATGGAGGAGTACCACGACCCCGAAAACGGGATGTACGGGCTCAGCTACCCGCTCGACGCCTACTTTATGAGCGCGTGGGCGCACGCCTTCGGCGGCTACTACTTCGACGAGTCGAACGTCGAACTCGGCCTGTCGAACGAGGCGACGCTCGACGGGTTCCAGTTCATCCTCGACAACTTCGTCCCGTACCAGCCGAAGGACACCGGCTACGACCCGCAGGCGGCGGTCTTCCTCGAAGGCAACGCGCCCTTCGCCATCAACGGGCCGTGGTTCCTCGGCGACGTCCGCTCGAACGACATCGACGCCGGCATCGCCCGGCTCCCCTCGCCCGAGGGCGACGCGGAGCCCAAGCCGTACACGACGGTCAAACAGCTCTACTTCACCTCGACGCTGGAGGGCGACGAGGCGACGGCGGCCGCGTCCCGCGCGTTCGCCGAGTGGTACACGACGAACACGGACGTGCTCTCGGCGAACGCCGAGGAGTTCGGCTACATCCCGGTCCACGAGGAACTCGCCGCGAGCGACGACCTCCCCGAGGCCGTCCGGGGCTTCTCGGAGTCCGTCTCGCTCGGTACGCCCATCCCGACGCACCCGAACATGGGCGACGTGTGGGGGCCGCTCGAAGACGCCTTCAACAGCGTGAAAAACGGCGACGCGGAGCTCGAAGCCGCGTTCACGAGCGCCGAAGAGAACATCCGGTCTAACTGGGAGTAAGGACGATGAGCGTCGTCGACAGCGCCGTCGAGCGCGTCGCGGACAGCCCGGTGGTGAGCAGGGACGACCTGCCCCTGGTTTTGGTGCTCCCGGGGCTGTTCGTCTTCCTCGCGTTCATGCTGTTTCCCGTGTTGTATCTGGTGTACCTCTCGTTTACCAACGCGGAACCGGCCACGCTGTTCCAGGGCAGAGAGCAGTGGGTCGGTCTCGCCAACTACGTTCGGGTCCTCTCGGACGGGCAGTTCTGGAACTCGATGGGCGTGACGTGGCTGTTCGTCGCCACGTCGGTCGCGCTCAAGGTGCTCGTCGGTCTCGGCGTCGGTCTCGTGGTGACGGGCAAGCGCGTCCGCGGCAAGCGGTTCATGCGCGCGCTCATCATCGTCCCGCTCGGCCTCCCGGGCATCTTCAGCATCACCATCTGGCGCGGCATCTTCAGTTCGGCCGAGTTCGGCCTCGCCAACCAGTTCCTCCGGGCGGCCGGTCTCGGCTCGGTCGCGTGGCTCTCCGACCGCTGGATGGCCTTCCTCGCCTACAACGTCACCGAGGCGTGGCTGGCGTACCCGTTCATGGTCATCATCACCGTGAGCGCCCTCCAGGACGTGTCCGAGGAACTCCACGAGGCGGCGATGATTGACGGCGCGGGCTTCTTCGCCCGCTTCCTGCACGTGACGCTCCCCTCTATCAAGCGCCCCGTGCTGTTCGCCTCGATTCTCACCGCCGCGGCGTCGTTCCAGCAGTTCCTCATCCCGTACGTGTTCAATCAGGGCGGGCCGTCGCGGACGAACGAACTCCTCATCGTCTACGGCTACCGCGAGGCGTTCCGCTTCCAGAAGTACGGCGAGGGCGCGGCCATCATGCTGGTCGCCGTGGCCGTCATCGGCGTCTTCATGATGCTGAACGTCAAGAAGGGACAGCTCGCCGACGGGGTGGACGACGCATGAGCGTCATCTCCGACATCGCGGCCGAACTCGCCGACGACGCGCGGAACGCCGCGATGGCTCCCGTCGAGTCGCTCAAGGACGCCAAGTACACCCTCGAAGGCGTCCGCGAGGGGCGCATCAGCCCCGCGACCGTGCTGAAGACCGCCGGCGTCACCCTCGGTGCCGCGGTCGTCGTCGCGCTCCTGCTGTTCCCGCTGTACTGGGTCGCCGTCGGAGCCTTCTCGGGCACCGGCGCGTCGCTGTACTCGTCGAGCGGGATTCGCCTGTGGCCGGCTGACCCGACCATCGAGCCGTTCCTCTGGGTCGTCGGCGACCTCATCGTCCCGAGCTACCGAATCAGCATCGGCCTCGGCGGCTACGAGGTGTTCCTCCAGACGCCCGAACTGACGTTCCTCGACGTGTCGCAGTACGGCGTCACGGAGACTTCGGAGTTCAAGCGGTTCTTCGCCAACAGCCTCACCGTGGCGATTCCGACGGTGATACTCGCCATGTGTCTCATCGTCCCCGGCGCGTACGCGCTGTCGCGCCGGCAGTTCATCGGCCGCTCGAAGGTGCTGTACGGCTACGTCCTGTTCACCCAAATCGGCGGCGGGCTGGGCGTCGCGCTCCTCATCGCGCTGTACGCCCTGTTCGTCCAGTTCGGCTTCAACGACGACAAGCTCGCGCTGTCGGCGTACTACGCCGCCACCGCGGTCCCGTTCAACACGTGGCTCCTGAAGACGTACATGGACGGGATTCCCGTCTCCTACGAGGAGGCCGCGATGATAGACGGCGCGCCGTCGTGGAAAATCGTCACCGAGGTCATCCTGCCGCTGTCGAAGGCGGGGCTGGCGACGGTGTTCATCTTCACCTTCCTCACCGGATGGACCGAGTTCGTCGTCGCCCAGACGCTGCTTTCGACGGACAACTACACCCTGCCCGTCGGGCTGTACTCGCTCGTCGGCCGGTACTCCATCCCGTGGGCCCGGTTCTCGGCGTTCGCGCTCACGTTCGCCGCGCCCATCATGCTCATCTACCTGTTCGCACAGCGCTACATCGAAGGTGGCCTGTCGTTCGGCGGGATGGAAGGATAGGCGTCGGGCCGCCGACGCGCGCCTCTCTTTCCGTTTGGGGGTCTCTACCGCCGAGTACGCGTCACTGACCAACAAGTCGTCCGTAGACTCTCGTCTCCGCCCGGTACGTCAGATAACTCGCCAAACCGAGGGAGAACACAACCGGGAGAACGAACGTGGCGGACGAGGAGACGAGGTCCGACACTCCGAGTACGGTGAACGCGGCCGAGACGAGTCCCATCAGGAGACTCAACACGAGAAGCGAGGGCAGGAGGACGACGAGAAACTCCGCCGCGCGGTCCCCACCGCGTTCGGAGTCGGTGAGGGCGTAGCCGGCAACTGCGCCGAGACAAGTCGCCACCACAGTTGCTGGCCCACCGTCGAGACTGAAGTTCGTCCGTGTCGCCGCGAGGTAGCTCCCGTAGACGGCGAACCCGGCCATGCCGAGAATCAGCCCGACGATAGCACCCCTCGCCGACCCGAGAAGCCTGCCGCGGTGGCGACGGTACCACTCGCGGTCGACCCGATAGGCGAGCAGGTGCGCGACACCGAATGCGGCGACGGCGGTGAGAGTCGGAAGGACGAAGAACGGGACCGTAAACAGCCGCTCGCCGAGCAGCAACTGGAACGCCATCGTGGGGACGATAGCAAGCGCCCAGCAAACGACGAACGACCCGACGAAGACGACGCGACGACGGTGGGCCGACGGCGACGTCGAACCCCGGCCAGTCGTAATCCAACGGTACCCACCGAGCGCGCCGACGACGAGTCCGAGCGGTGCGGCGAACTGAATCGACGTCACCCAGTCGGGCGGAAAGAACGCGGCTGTCGTCGCTCGGTAGTAGTTCCCGAGGAGTCCGCCGAGGGTATCCAAGACGAAGGCCTGCACCAGACCCCACTGAAGGGCAGCGACGAGGACCTGTTTCCGCGTGGAAGGCGTATCCGAAGAGGGCACGTTCCGATACGACACCGCCGCCGTATTATAATGTGCTGACAGGACACCTCGCCAGCGCCGACCATTGGCTCTCGTTCGCACACCCGCTGTTAATCCGAAGTTCTTAACCCTCCCCATAGGGAAAATCCGCCAACTCGCTGGCAACGCGGGCACGCCAGAGGGCACCCGTCACGCACGGGACGAAATGTGGTCTCAGGGGAGTTCCCCGACGGACTGAATCGCAAGCGCCCGCGGTGATACACAATGGCACGAAGCTTCTATTCCCACATCAAGGAAGCGTGGAAGACCCCGAAGGAAGGCAAGCTGGCCGAACTCCAGTGGCAGCGAAAACAGGAGTGGCGCGAGCAGGGCGCTATCGAGCGCATCGAGCGCCCCACCCGCCTCGACAAGGCCCGTGAGCTCGGCTACAAGGCCAAGCAGGGCATCGTCGTGGTCCGCGTCTCCGTCCGCAAGGGCGGCGCGCGCAAACAGCGCCACAAGGCCGGCCGCCGCACGAAGCGCCAGGGCGTCAACCGCATCGGCCGCCGCAAGTCCATCCCGCGCATCGCGGAGGAGCGCGCCTCGCGCAAGCACCCCAACCTGCGCGTGCTGAACTCCTACGGCGTCGGACAGGACGGCTCCCAGAAGTGGCAGGAAGTCATCCTCGTCGACCCCGAGCACCCGGCCATCCAGAACGACGACGACCTCAACTGGATCTGCGACGACACCCACGACGGCCGCGCCTTCCGCGGTCTCACCAACGCGGGCAAGAAGAACCGCGGTCTCCAGAACCGCGGCAAGGGCACGGAGCACATCCGTCCCTCCATCCGCTCCGGCAACGGCCGCGGCAAGTAACGCCCCGCGCACCGCGCCAACTTTCTCTCTTTATCGACCGTCGAGCGATAGCGCGTCCCATCGAGTGGCGTACAGTCCCGCACCGACGAGACCCGGTCCCACGAGTGCGACGACGACTTGGAGAACGACGACGGCGACGACGGCGCGGCTAACGCCACAGAATCCGACGAGACACATCTGCGGACCGCCGAGCGAAAAGAGGTGGCCGTCGGTGAGTCCACCGGGTGCGACGAAGAGCGTGGCGACGACCAACATCGCAATCGGCCACCCGTAGGTCGCAAACCGAAGGGCAGTCTCCGAGTCGAGCTGTTGGAACCGGGCGACGAGCCGCTGTCCTACGAGGAGCGGCAGCGTCCACAACACGCCGGCGGCGGCGACGCCCGCGACGAGAATCGTCGCCGCGACTTCCCACATCGAACTGCCGCCGGCGACGACCCACACGACGACGGTCACGCCGAGGTAGAACACACCCGCCGCGAAGAACGCGCGCTGGAGGGCGAACTGAAACGGGCGGTCCCACCCGCGCCACAACAGGTGTGCGCCGAGCGTCACGACTGTGGCGACACCGACGGTCAGCGCGAGGACGAAGACGGGGAGCAATCCGAGAGGGAGAGCCATACGCCGGACTCCGACGCGACTCTTGATAAAATTTTGTCAGAACGGCGACGTGGGACCGAGGTCCGCTTCGCCCTCGTCCGCGGAGCCGTCTTCGACCGCGCCGTCCCACGCGTCGAAGCCGCCGCGGAGGCTGGACACGTCGGCGTCGACGTTGTCGTCGAGCACCGAGGCGACCTGCTTCGAACTCTTGCCGACGTAACACGAGACGACGACCTCGGCGGGCCACTCGCGGTCGAACACCTCGGGGCCGAGCGTCGCCGCCGGGAGGTTCTCCGAGTCGGGGATGTGTCCGGACGCGTACGACGAGGGGTCTCGGATGTCGACGACGGCGAGTTCGTCGTCGTCGGCCAGTCTCTCGCGTAGTTCGTCGGGCGTCGTCTCGGCGACCATACCCGACGTGAGCGGGCGGAGCGCCAAAGGCGCGTCGCTTCCGGCGATGTCGTCGGCGGTAGCGACGACGGGCTGAGAGTCGAGACGCGGGGCGCGCCCGTGCCGCGGCTTTATTCGGGGGCGACGCCAACCTCGGGATATGACGCTCTCACTCGACGCCACCCAGTTGGACCGCTACTCGCGGCACATCATCATGGACGAGGTCGGCCCGGAGGGGCAAGGGCGACTGCTCTCCGCGCGGGTCGTCGTCGTCGGCGCGGGCGGGTTGGGCGCGCCGGCCATCCAGTACCTCGCGGCGGTCGGCGTCGGCGAACTCGTCGTCGTCGACGACGACGCGGTCGAGCGGAGCAACCTCCAGCGGCAGGTCATCCACCGCGACGACGACGTGGGAACGCCGAAGGCCGAGAGCGCCGCCGCGTTCGTCCGCGGGCTCAACCCCGACGTGTCGGTCGAACCGGTCGAGGCCCGCGTGGACAAGTCGAACGTCCACGAAATCGTCGCCGACGCGGACGTGGTGGTCGACGCCTCGGACAACTTCCCGACGCGCTACCTGCTCAACGACGTCTGTCGCTTCGAGGGAATCCCGCTGGTCCACGGCGCGATATACAAGTTCGAGGGGCAGGCGACGACGCTCGTCCCCGAGGGGCCGTGTTACCGGTGTCTGTTCCCCGAAGCGCCCGAGCCGGGGACCGTCCCCGACTGCGCGACGACGGGCGTCCTCGGTGTCCTCCCCGGAACGGTCGGCTGTATTCAGGCGACGGAAGCGATGAAGCTCCTGCTCGACGAGGGCGAGGTGCTCGACGGGCGGCTCCTGTTTTACGACGCCATGGACATGACGTTCGAGACGGTCCCGTACCGGAAGAACCCGGACTGCCCCGTCTGCGGCGAGGGCGGCGTCGACTCCATCGAGGACATCGACTACGTCGAGAGCTGCGCGATCAGCCTCGACTGAGGAGAGAACTCCAACGCGGCGTCGTCGAACGCTCCGAGTCGGTCGCGCTACCGGTCGAACTGGAACCCGCCGAACTCGTCGTCGGACCCGCCGTCGGTCGCCGCGCGGACCGAGTCGGCGTCCGCGCCGTCGACCGCGTCGTCGAAGTCCATCGCGTCCAGTTCCTCGACCGCCGCGGCGTCGCCGCCGACGAGGGCGTCCACCCGGTCGGCGAGCGCGTCGAGCGCGACCGTCTGGTCGGCCGTCGCGTCGGTGATGTCGGTCGTCGACGACTCGGCGGCGGTCGCGTGCTCTTGGGCCGTCTGAATCGTGCTCGTGACCTCCTCGATGTTCGTCGCCTGCGAGTCGGTCGCGCGGGCGACCTCGGTGACGCCGTTGGCCGCGGAATCCGCGGCGTCGGCGATTTCGGAGAGCGAGGCGAGCACGTCCTCGATTTCGCCGGAGGCGACCTGAATCTGCTCGTGGGACTGCTCGGAGGCCAGCACCGTCTCGTCGGCCTGTTCCTGAATCTCCGTGATGCTGTCGGCGATCTCCTCCGTGTGCTCGTGGGTCTGGTTGGCGAGCTGTTTGACCTCGTCGGCGACGACCGAGAAGCCCTCGCCGGCCTCGCCCGCCCGGGCGGCCTCGATGTTCGCGTTGAGCGCGAGCAGGTTCGTCCGGTCTGCGACTTCGGCGATGACCTCGACGACCTCCTCGATGACGCCCATGCGCTGTTGCAGTTCGGTCACGCTGTCGAGCAGTTCGTCGGAGATATCGATGACCTGGTCGGTCGCGGTTCTGATGCTCTGTCCGGCCTCGTGGCCGTTTTCGGCGGCCACGCGGGCCTGGTTCGCCGCCGACGCGACCTCGTCTGAGGTGGCGGCGATCTCCTCCATGCTGGCCGACAGTTCCTGCATCTCCTCCGCGCCCGTCGAGAGGAGGTCCGCCTGCTCCGTGACCTGCGACTCGATGTCGGTCGCGGCGGTCGCGGCCCGCTGAATCGCCCCGCCGAGGTCGGCGGTCGTGGCGTCGACCTCGCTGGCGAGGCGGTCGAACCGGGTCGCCATCTCGTTGAGGTCCGAGACGACCGCCAGCGTCTCGTCGTCGAGGACGCCGCGGTCGTCCGTGAACGACGCCCGGGCCGAGAGGTCGCCGGCGGTGAGGCTCCCGATGGTGGCCGAGACCTCCTCGACGAGCGCCTCGGACGCCCGCTGTTTCTCCACCGCGTCGGTCCGGTCGTGGACGGCCTCGACCACGCCGACGAGTTCGTCGCCCTCGAACAGCGGTTGAGCGGTGAACGAGATGTGCCGCTTCGCGCCGTGTCTGTCCGTCATCGTGCTGGTGTCGCGGTAGAGCCGGCGGCCCTCGTCGACCACGTCGAGTCCGTGGACCACGTCGGCGCCCCGCGGGTCGTCGAGCACCTTGTCGGCGAGGGTCTTCGCCCGCCGGCCGTCCGGGTAGAACAGTTCGCTCACGTGTTCCGACCCGAGCGCCTCCGCAGCGGGGACGCCCGTGAGCGTCGTAATCGGGGCGTTCCACGCGATGATTCGACCGTCGGCGTCGAGGACGAACACCGGCATCCCCACGCCGTCGAGCAGGGCACCGGCGTGCAACTGCTCGGCCGCCGCCGCGACCGTCTCTCGTTCGTCCGCCTGTGCGCCGCCGTCGGTCCGCGTCCGAGCCCCGGCCCCCGGGACCAGCGCCGCGAGTCGCGAAAGCAGGTCCATGCGTCTACCTCACGTCGATTGCCGGTATAACGCTACGCTTCGAGCTATCATTGTTGATATTCGATGGTACAGAAGCGGTATCTTCTACCGAGTGGGTGCGGGAGAGGAACGGTCGAGAAAAGCGGTCGTCGGGCGGGGGAGAGCCGAAGGGGACCGGCGGGGGCCGAAACCGGGGACGAGTCAGTCGGAACGGCCGTCGTCGGTGCGGTCGGTGCCGTCGCCGTCGAGGCCGCCGTCAGTCGCCGGCGCGTCGAGTTCGGCGACCGAAGCGGCGTCGGAGTCGGTGAACGCGCCGTCGCGGTCCGCGCCGTCGTGGTCGACGGTGAACTCGGAGACGAGCGACATCAGCCGCTCGGACTGGGTGGCGAGGCGGTCCGCGCCGTCGGAGACCTCGCTGAGCGAGGCGGTCTGTTGTTCGGCCGCGGCGGCGACCGACTCGGCTCGCTCGGCGGTCTCGTCGCTGATATCGGACACGCGGTCCATCATCGACGCGACCTCCTCGGTCGAGGCGGCCTGCTCGTCGGTGGTCCGGCTGATTTCGTCGACGCCGTCGGTCGTCTCCCGGACGTTCTCGACGATGGTGTCCAGCGAGTCGCGGGCGGTCTGGACCGCGTCGACGCCGGAGTCGACGGCGTCGCGGGTCTCGCGCATCTCGGAGACGGACGCCGCAGACTTCGCTTGGACCTCCTCGATGGTCGCCTCGATTTCCTCGGCGGAGGCCTTGGTCTCGCCGGCGAGTTCCTTGACCTCGTTGGCGACGACCGAGAAGCCCTCGCCGGCCGTCCCGGCGCGGGCGGCCTCGATGTTCGCGTTGAGCGCGAGGATGTTCGTCTGCTCCGCGATGTCGGTGATGAGTTCGACGATGTCGCCGATTTCGGCCATGTCGCCTTCGAGGTCCTCGATGCGGTCGACCGTCCGGCGGGTCTGGGTCTCGACGGTCTCGATGGTGTCGATGGCGTTGGCGGCCGCCTCGTGGCCGTCCTCGCTCGCTTCGAGGGTGTGCTGGGCCGTCTCTTCGAGCTCGCTCGCCGAGGAGGCGACCTCCTCGATGGTCGCAGAGAGGTTGCTCGTCTCGCTCGTCGTCTGCCGGAGGTTCTCGCGCTGTTCGTGCGCGCCCTCGGCCATGACCTGCGTGGACTCGCTGACCTGCCGGCTGGCGCGCTCTATCTCCTGGGAACTCGCGGTGACCTCCTGGCTGGCCGCGGCGACGGTCTCGGCGAACTCGACGACCTCCGCGACGGTCGCTTCGAGCTCGTCGGCCATGTCGTTGAACGACCGCGCCATCTCGTTCATCGCGTCGTTGTCGGCGTCCTCCGACATCCGGCGCGTGAGGTCGCCGTCGGCGGCGTCCGCCATCGTCTGGCTGAACTCGGCGGCCGTCGCTTCGAGTTCGGTGATGAGGGCTTCCAGTTCCGTGTGCGTTCGGCCCATCGACTCGCCGAAGGAACCCGGGATGTCCTCGTCGAGGACGGGGTCGTCGAAGCGCTTGTCCGCGAGCGCCTCGGCCTGCCCGGCGACGGTCGTCAGGTACGCCTGCATCGACTCGAAGGAGTCGTACAGCCGGCCCATCTCGTCGATGCGGGCGGTGTTCGGGAGGTCGCCGTCCACCTCGCCGCTGGCGATGTCGTCGGCGTTGCGGGCGACGACCGAGAGGGACCGCGCGGTGCCGCGGCCCATGGTCGCGCCGACGAGGAACAGCGCGCCGACGGCGAAGGCGACGAGGAGCATCACGTTCGTCGTCACCTGCGACTGGAGCGCGAACGCCCGTTCGGCCGGGACGTGGTAGGTGAGCACCCAGTCGGTGCCGGTGATGGGCGCGTACGCCATCGCGTACTCGCCGGACTCCATGCCCGTGCGGGCGGAGACGACCTCGTAGCCGGTCTGGCCGGACAGCGCCGCGTCGATGGCCTCGATTGACGAGCCGTCGGCGGCCGCGTACTGGTCGAGGATGGACGCCTTGCGGTTGTCGAACAGGATGGTCCCGGACTCGGTGACGACCTTGGTGTCACCGGTCGCGTAGGGCGACTCGAACTGGTGGGAGCCGGCTTCGAGCGACGCCGTCAGGACGATTGCCCTGTTGGCTCCGGAGACGGGCGCGGCGAACGCGACGATCGGCTCGCCGCCGGACTCGTAGGGCTCGGAGACGGTCACGGACTGCCCCGACGCCAGCGCCGCGGCGTCGTCGGCCCACGGCGCGGACAGCGAGTCGAGCGACTGGCCGGTCGCGCTGTCGGTCGTGCTGGCGACGACCGCCCCGGTGTCGGCGTCGACGTAGTGGAGCGAGCGAACGTCGCCGGAGAGCTGGATGAGCTTCCCTTCGAGCCACCGCTGGTGGTCGGCCGCCGAGGTGCCCGCCGGCTGGTCGGCGAGCGACTCGGCGAGGAACGAGACGGTCGACTCCTTCGAAGTCACCCAGTCGGAGACCGACTTCGCCTCCGTCGCCGCCGCGCCGCGAATCTGCGATTCGGTCTGCGACTCGACGACCGACTTGGTGTCGAAGTGGATGTACGCGCCCGCGCCGCCCATGACGAGCGCGATGAGGAGGAGCACGACGCCGAACTTCGCCGCGTAGCGCCGGCGAATCACGTTCGGAAGCGCCCGTTCGAGGAGGCTCGTCAGCCGCGAGAACGGGTTCATTGCGCACCTCCGGACTCGAAGAACTGGCGCTGGAGGAGCTCGACCTGCTCGACGGAGCCGTCGTGGACCCGCTCGACGAGGTACGAACTCAGCGGTTCGAGCGCCTCCGTGAGGTCGACCCCGCTCGACGCGCCCTGATAGTTCAGTTCGCGGCCGGCGTCGACGAGCGTCCGAACCCGGTCGAACTCGCCGACGGAGACAGTGTGGCCGGTCCCGCCCGAGACGACCTGCAGGGCGTCGGCGATGGCCGGACCCGACGCCTCGCCGGCGTACTCCGCCGCGGTCGCCATGAGGAACAAGGCGTCGTAGGCGTTCGCCGCGTAGGGCTGGAGCGGCGCGATGTCGGAGAGCCGCTGGGAGAGGTCGAAGTAGCCGTCCGTTCGAACCGACGACAGCGAGGCGCTGTAGAAGCCCTCGTAGTAGGGCGGAATCTCGCCGTCGAACAGGCCCGCCGAGAAGACCCACGGGGCCTCGTGGTCGGACGCGCCGTAGGCGTCGAGGACGCCCCGTTCCTGCCCGGGGACGCTGACGAAGCCGACCGCGTCGGGCGAGTCGGCGAACACCTCGTCGACGACGCCGCCGAAGCCCTCCGCGCTCGGGTCGTAGCTGACCTCGGTAACGACCTCCGCGTCGAGTTGGTCGGCGAGCGTGGTTCCGAGGTCGGAGCCGAAGGCTCCGTCGACGGTGAGGAGGGCGACTCGGTCGGCGTCGGCGTACTGCGGCGCGTCGAGAATCTTCGCCATCGCGGTCGCCTGCAGGCTGTCGCTCGGGACGGTCCGGCCGAAGAACTTCCGGCCGTCGGCGCGCCCGGCGTCCGAGAGCCGCGGGTTCGTGCTCGCCGGACTCATCTCCATGACGGCGTCGGCCGCCGCCTTCGGCGCGAGCGCGAGCGACACGTCGCTGACGAGGCCGCCGACGAAGCCGACGACGCCCGCGTCGGCCAGCGAGGCGTAGCCGTCGGTCGCGACCGACGCGGACCCCTCCGTGTCCACGGCGGTCAGTTCGACCGGTCGCCCGAGCACGCCGCCCGCCCGGTTGATGTCCTCGACCGCCTGCTCGGCGGCGCGCTTGCCGTGCGTTCCAACCTGCTCCAGCGACCCGCTGACGGGCAACATCGCCCCGAATCGAACGGGTTCCCCGGACTCCGTTCCGAACGTCCCCACGCACCCGGACAGCGAGCCGAGTCCCACCGCGCCGGCGGCGGTGCGGAGAAACGTTCGTCTGTCGTACCTGACTGTCACAGATTTTCCGAGACAGCTCCCGTATATAATTTTGGGCCGCCGATTATCATACGCTGTATTTTTGGGATTATTGTCCAATATCGAACACGAAACATGGATGTAGTACCATTCGACCCGTAGTCGGGTCGGCGAGCAGGGCGGTCAGGACCCGGGGCACGCGCACCCCCGACGGTCTGGGCATCGTAGCGTTTTATCCGCCGGCCCGCCCACGTGCGGACATGACTACTCAGGGAATCGTCGGACAGTTCCTCTCGCTGAAAGAGGAGACCGACGCCGACCTGCTCGCCATGCAGTGCGGCGACTTCTACGAGTTCTTCGCCGACGACGCCGAGACCGTCGGCCGCGAACTCGACCTCACGGTCTCCCAGAAGTCCTCGCACGGGTCGTCGTACCCGATGGCGGGCGTGCCGCTGAACGACCTGACGCCCTACCTCAAGGCGCTCGTCGAGCGCGGCTACCGGGTCGCCGTCGCCGACCAGTACGAGACCGAGTCCGGCGACCTCCGCCGGGAGGTAAAGCGCGTCGTCACGCCGGGGACGCTCCTCGAAACGTCGCGCGCCGACGCGCAGTTCCTCGCGGCCGTCGTGACCGGCGGCGACGGCGTCGGCCTCGCGTTCGCCGACATCACGACCGGCCAGTTCCTCGTCACCGAGGCCGCGACCGTCGACGACGCCGCGGCCGAACTCTACCGCTTCGCCCCCGTCGAGGTCCTCCCCGGCCCGGACCTGCGCGGCGACGACGAGACGCTCTCGCGACTGCGCGAGGCCACCGACGCCTCCTTCTCGCTTTTCTCCGCCGAGGCGTTCGCGCCGGGTCGCGCCCGCCACGCCGTCCGCGAGCAGTTCGGCGCGTCCACGGTCGATAGCGTCGGCCTCGACTCCGACCTCGCGACTCGGGCCGCCGGCGGCGTCCTCGCCTACGTCGAGGAGACGGGCGCGGGCGTCCTCCGGTCGATGACGCGCCTGCAGGTCTACCACCCTTCGGACCTCCTCGAACTCGACGCGACCACCCAGCGCAACCTCGAACTCATCGAGACGATGCACGGCGACCGTTCGGGGTCGCTGTTCGACACGATAGACCACACCGTCACCTCGCCCGGCGGCCGACTCCTCCGCGAGTGGCTGACCCGCCCGCGGCGCGACCGCGACGAACTCGCCCGCCGACTCGACGCCGTCCAGTCGCTCGCGTCTGCCGCCCTCGCCCGCGAGCGCGTCCGCGAGGTGCTCGACGGAGCGTACGACCTCGAACGGCTCGCCTCCCGGTCGGCGTCCGGGAGCGCCGGCGCGTCCGACCTGCTGTCGGTCCGCGACACCCTCTCTGTGCTTCCCGCGCTCGCCGACGCCATCGAGGGGACCGAACTCGCGGACTCCCCGCTCGCGGACGTCGTCGCGCGGCCCGACCGAGACGCCGCGGCCGACCTCAGGGCGGAACTCGCCGATGCGCTCGCCGAGGACCCGCCGAAGACGGTCACACAGGGCGGGTTGTTCCAGAAAGGCTACGACGACGAACTCGACGACCTCATCGAGCGCCACGAGTCGGCGAAGTCGTGGCTCGACACGCTCGCCGACCGCGAGAAGCGGGCCCACGGCCTCTCGCACGTCACCGTCGACCGAAACAAGACCGACGGCTACTACATCCAGGTCGGCAAGTCGGTCGCCGACCAGGTGCCCGACCACTACCGGCAGATAAAGACGCTCAAGAACTCCAAGCGCTTCGTCACCGAGGAGTTAGAGGAGAAGGAACGCGAGATTCTCCGGCTCGAAGAGGCCCGCGGCGACCTCGAATACGAACTGTTCGAGGACCTCCGCGAGCGCGTTGCTCAGCACGCCGAACTCTTACAGGACGTGGGCCGGACCATCGCCGAAATCGACGCGCTGGCGTCGCTCGCCACCCACGCCGCCGGCAACGGCTGGACGCGCCCCGAACTCACAGACGCCGGGGCGCTCGACATCGAGGCCGGTCGCCACCCGGTCGTGGAGACGACGACCGACTTCGTCCCGAACGACCTGCACATGGACGACGAGCGCGGCTTCCTCATCGTCACCGGGCCGAACATGTCCGGCAAATCGACGTATATGCGGCAGGCGGCGCTCATCACGCTCCTCGCGCAGGTCGGCAGTTTCGTCCCCGCCCGCTCGGCGACCGTCGGCGTCGTCGACGGTATCTACACTCGCGTCGGCGCGCTGGACGAACTCGCGCAGGGCCGCTCGACGTTCATGGTGGAGATGCAGGAACTCTCGAACATCCTCCACTCGGCGACCGAGGACTCGCTCGTCATCCTCGACGAGGTGGGCCGCGGGACCGCCACCTACGACGGCATCTCCATCGCGTGGGCGGCCACCGAGTACCTGCACAACGAGGTGCGCGCGAAGACGCTGTTCGCCACGCACTACCACGAACTGACGACCCTCGCGGACCACCTCGACCGCGTCGCCAACGTCCACGTCGCGGCCGACGAGCGCGACGGCGACGTGACGTTCCTCAGAACCGTCGTCGACGGGCCGACCGACCGGAGCTACGGGATTCACGTCGCCGATTTGGCGGGGGTTCCGCGCCCGGTCGTCGACCGCGCCGCCGACGTGCTCGACCGACTCCGCGAGGAGAAGGCCATCGAGGCGAAGGGCTCCGGCAGTTCGGAGCCCGTACAGGCCGTCTTCGACGTGGGAAGCGGGCAGATGAACGTCACCGAGGCCGGCGGCTCCGGCGGCGACTCGTCGGGCTCCGGCGCGCCCGCGAACGGTGCGACCGGAAACGGGTCGGTCGGTGCGCTCGCCGACGCGAGTGCCGAGACGGAGGCGGACGCCGAGGCCGCGCTGGACCCGGAGGCGGACGCCGTTCTCGACGAACTGCAATCGACAGACGTGAACGACACGTCGCCGCTGGACCTGATGGCGAAGGTGCAGGCGTGGCAGTCGAAGCTGGACGGCGGTGACGGAAAGTGAGCGACATCAGACAGCTCGACGAGAAGACCATCCAGCGCATCGCCGCCGGCGAGGTGGTCGAGCGACCCGCCTCGGTCGTCAAGGAGCTGTTCGAAAACAGCCTCGACGCGGACGCGACGCGCATCTCCGTGGCCGTCGACGCCGGCGGCGTGGAGGGCGTTCGCATCCGCGACGACGGCGTCGGCATGAGCGAGGAAGACCTCGAACTCGCCGTCCGCGAGCACACGACGAGCAAAATCGGCGACATCGAGGACCTCGAAGCCGGCGTCGGCACCCTCGGCTTCCGCGGCGAGGCGCTCCACACCATCGGCGCGGTGTCGCGGCTGACCATCCGGTCGAAGCCCCGCGGCGGCGACGTGGGAACCGAGTTGCAATACGAGGGCGGCGAGGTCGAGTCGATTCGACCCGCCGGCTGTCCCGAGGGGACCGTCGTCGAGGTCGACGACCTGTTTTACAACACGCCCGCCCGCCGGAAGTTCCTCAAGACGACGGCGACCGAGTTCGACCACGTCAACGCGGTCGTCACCCACTACGCGCTCGCCAACCCCGACGTGGCCGTCTCGCTCGAACACGACGACCGCGAGGTGTTCGCCACGGAGGGCCGCGGCGACCTGCAATCGACCGTGCTCTCGGTGTACGGCCGCGAGGTCGCGGAGTCGATGGTCCCGGTCGAACACGACGCCCCCGGCGTCTCCGTCTCGGGGCTCGTGAGCCACCCCGAGACGACCCGGAGCGCCCGCGACTACCTCTCGACGTTCGTCAACGACCGCTACGTCACCGACCGCGTGCTCCGCGAGGCCGTCCTCGACGCCTACGGCGGCCAACTCGACGCCGACCGGTACCCCTTCGCGGTGCTGTTCGTCGACGTCGCGCCCGACGCCGTGGACGTGAACGTCCACCCGCGGAAGATGGAGGTCCGCTGGAACGACGAGGCGGGCGTCAAGCGCGAGGTGACCGAGGCGGTCGAAGACGCCCTCCTGAGCCACGGTCTCGTCCGGTCGTCGGCCCCGCGGGGCCGGTCGAAAGCCGACGAGGCGGCTATCGAACCCGGTTCGTCGGACGACGACGCGGCGCAACTGGACCCCCACGAAGTCCGGGAGTCGGCGTCAGACGGCGAATCGGGCGGTGCGGAACCCACGTCAGCGCGGGACGTGCAGTCGGCGCGGGAGGCTCGGGAGTCACGAGCGGCCCGCGAGTCGGGCGCTCGGGCGAACTCGGACGCGACCGCGACCGACGACGCCGACCCGGACACCACGCCTGCAACTGAACGGGGGGCGGGAGTCGGTTCCGACAATTCGGCTGACAGCGACGCGTCCGGTTCGACTACCGAGACGCCCGCCGAATCGCCCGCTCAGACCTCGAACCCGTCGTCCGCGCCGCCGACGCCGCCCCGCGAGTACGACCTCGCGCCGGGGCCGGAGACGACAGACCAGTCGTCGCTTTCGACCGACGACGGGGACGAATCTGAACCGACGCCGGACGCGGCGTCGTCGGCCGAGTCGGAGGGGGACGAAAACGCGTCCCGAAGCCCTCCCTCGCGCATCGCCGCGCCGACGACCCAGCGCGACCTCTCGGGCGAGGAGGCGGACCTCTCGCCCGAGTTCGACTCGCTGCCGTCGATGCGAATCATCGGCCAACTCGCGGACACCTACATCGTCGCCGAGACCGACGAGGGGCTGGTCCTCGTCGACCAGCACGCCGCCGACGAGCGCGTGAACTACGAGCGCCTGAAGGGCGAAGTCGAGGGCGACACGCCGACGCAGGCGCTGGCCGAGTCGGTCGAACTCGAACTCACCGCGCGGGAGGCGGCGCTGTTCGAGGAGTACCGCGAGGCGCTGGCGCAGGTGGGCTTCCACGCCGGGCGAACCGGCGAGCGGACCGTCTCGGTGCGGACCGTGCCGGCGGTGTTCGACGCCGCGCTCGACCCCGAACTGCTCCGCGACGCGCTGACGGCGTTCGTCCGCGAGGAGGTCGACGGCGGCCGGAAGACCGTCGACGCCGTCGCCGACGAACTGCTGTCCGACCTCGCGTGCTACCCCTCGATTACGGGCAACACGTCGCTCCGGGAGGGCTCCGTGCTCGACCTGCTCGCGGCGCTCGACGACTGCGAGAACCCCTACGCCTGCCCCCACGGCCGACCGGTCATCGTCGAGTTCGACCGCGACGAAATCGCCTCGCGCTTCGAGCGCGACTACCCCGGCCACGGCGGGCGGCGAAGCGAGGAGTAACCGAGCGGGTCGGTCGCGTTGCCCGCCGCTGTCCGCGACCCGGCCGCCGATTCTCGGAAGCGATAGCATCGGCGAGGATTCAAGTCCGGGCACCGAGACGGTGGAGGCGATGAACCCGCTGGTCTTTCTGGGCATCTGCTTCGGGCCGCTGGTGCTCGTCGTCTCGTACCTCTTCACCGCGGCGACGGGGCCGAGCGTGCCGCCGTGGGCCGACGCGGTCGGGCAGGCGATTCGGCTCTACGGGACGGCGGCCGCCGTGGTCGTCGGGCCGCTGGCGCTCCACGTCGACCGACTCGACCTCGCCCGCGAGAGCGACTGGGTTCCCTCACCCGTGTACTACCTCGTGGCGGTTCCGTTCCTGAGCATCCCCATCGCGTTCATCTACCTCGTCAGACGGTTGACCTCCGCGTGACCCGGCCGGGAGGGCGGCCGAATCGACCGCGGGCGCTTCGTTCGACGGCAACGCCGGAGGTTTATATCGCGCCCGCGAACGGCCTCTCATGACCGCATTCGTGACCTTCGGCGAGACGATGCTTCGGCTGTCGCCGCCGCGTGGCGAGCGACTCGAAACCGCCCGCGAACTCGAAGTGCAGGCGGGCGGCGCGGAGAGCAACGTCGCCGTCGCCGTCGCCCGACTCGGACGGGACGCCGCGTGGTGCTCGAAGCTCCCGGACTCGCCGCTCGGCCGGCGAATCGTCGGCGAACTCCGGAGCCACGGCGTCGACACCGACGGCGTCGTCTGGGCCGACGACTCCCGACAGGGGGTGTACTACCTCGAACACGGGGCGGCCCCGCGCCCGACGAACGTCGTCTACGACCGCGCCGACGCGGCCGTGACGACGCTGGAGACGGACGAGTTCGACCTCGACGCCGTCCGCGACGCCGAGGTGTGCTACACGACCGGCATCACGCCCGCGCTCTCCGAGACGCTCCGCGAGACCACGGCCGACGTGCTCGACGCGGCGCAGGACGCCGGGACGATGACCGCCTTCGACCTGAACTACCGGACGAAGCTCTGGTCGCCCGACGAGGCCGCCGAGGCCTACCGCGACCTGCTCGGTTCTATCGACCTGCTTTTCGCCGCCGAGCGCGACGCGGCGACCGTCCTCGGGCGCGACGGCGACGCCGAGTCCGTCGCCCGCGGACTCGCCGAAGACTACGACATCGAGACTGTCGTCGTCACCCGCGGCGAGGCGGGGTCGCTCGCGGTGTCCGACGGCGCGGTGTTCGAACAGGGCGTCTACGAGGCCGAGACGTACGACGCCATCGGCACCGGCGACGCCTTCGTCGGCGGCTATCTCGCAAAGCACCTCGGCGGGGGAAGCGTGGCCGAGTCGCTGGAGTGGGCCTCGGCGACGGCGTCGTTCAAGCGGACGGTCGAAGGCGACATCGCCGTCGTCAACCCCGAGGACGTCGAGCGCGTCGTCGCCGACGAGGGCGACGGCATCTCGCGGTAACGCCGACGGGCGTCCCGACGACCGGACGGCCGACCGGCAGGCGTATTTCCGTCCGCCCAGTAGCCGCGGATATGGAGGTCACGACGGCCGGCCGGTTCCGGGTTTATCGCAGTCCGCGCGACGGAGACGAACTCCTCTTGCTCGAACTCCCCGACGAGCGTATCGACTGGACCGACCCGGCCGTCGAGACCGACGCCGACGACGCCTACTCGCCGACCTACGTGCCGCAGACCGGCTACGGCGGCGACCTCGCCGAGCGCGTCTCGGCGCTCGAACCCGGCAACGAAATCGAGGCCACCCTGCGCTGGGAGGACGGCGACCCGCGCTTTGCGGCCGTGACGGTCCGCGACCGGACCCGCTTTCGGTTCGTCGGGGCCGCGACGGGGCTGTTCGAGGCCGCCCGCGAGACGTGGCGGGCGACCGGCGACGGCGAGGCCATCGGCTCGCGCGTCACCTACGGCACCGACGGCGACCCGAACGCCGTGCTCTACGTCTTCGCGAAACAGCCCGGCGCGCGCGACCTGTTCGACGAGTTCGGCGACGGCGTCGTCCCGCTGGACCCGCTTTTGGACCGCCTCGACGACGAGACCGACGCGCCGGACGCGCCCCGCGAGGTGTTCGTCCTGCGCCCCCTCGACGAGGAGTTCGTCCTCGTCGCCATCGCGCTCGACCGCGAGGGGCTGTTCGCGCGGACGATGCGCGACACCTACTGCTGACGCCGCGGTCGCCGCCAACTCCCGCCGCGACTCGCTCGGTCACGCGGGGCCGTCGTCGGCGTCGCTCGACGCGCGGGACCCGCACTCGGAACACCGGTAGACGGTTCGCCAGCCGCCGCCGGTGACGTACCGCCGCCGAAACGAGTGTCTCGCGCCGCACTCGTCGCAGACCGTCGGCGGCCCGTCCGGGTCGTCCGAGTCGTGCATACGCCGAGTCGTGGCGGAGACGACCTAACTGTCACGCCGGCGGGCGTCGGCGTCCCCGTCGTCTCCGAGCGTCGAGCGGTCGAAAGGGAGTCCGGCCGGTTGCGAAGGGCGGGGGACGGGAAATCGACAGAAAAGCGGGGCGACGAAGCGCGTCAGCGCTCCTGTGACCAACGCTGGTAGACCGCCGAGCCGCCGAGGACGGCGAAAACGAGCGCGGCGAGGGCGGGCGCGCCGACGTTCGAGACGACGGGGACGCCGACGACGACGGCGATCATGAGGACGATACCGAGCGCGGCGAGGGCGGCGTAGTACTCGCTCCACGAGAGTTCGCCCTCGGGGACCACTTCCATGTAGACCGTCACGTCGCCGGCCTCGGCCAGCGAGACGACCTTCGACTCCTCGTCGTAGGTCACGATGTCGAGCTCGGCGAGCTTCGGGATGTGGGTCTGTTGCAGCGAGACGTAGGCGCTCTGTCGGATGTTTCGCGGCGGCGGCGACTCCCCGGTCTCGGCTTCCGCGATGCGCTCCGAGAGTTCTCGGAGGGTCAGGTCGCCGCCTTGGAGGAACTCGATGGCCATCCGACGGCGGTCGTTACTCAGTACCTCGTGAATTCGCGTCTCGGAGAGTCCGGGTTCGGATGTTGTCGCCATACGAGGATTCGATCGATTTGTGACTGGTCGCTTCTCCTATATCAACAGTTCGCCTCCGGTATCTGAATCGAAAACGCCGACGGCGGCAGAACACCCGGACGAAACCCCCGTCAGCCGCGGTTTCGACGCGAATCGGCGACCGATATCCGCGGCGGGGTCGGCCAACAGATACATCAGGCACCGTTCCCCCGTCGCGGCGCGAGCGAAGACGATTCGGGGAGCGATACGAATCTTTAATAGGATTACCCATCGGAGTTAATATATGACCGTCGTCAGCGTCTCCATGCCGGAGGAGCTTCTGGAACGAATCGACTCGTTCGCCGGCGAGCACGGCTACACGGGGCGAAGCGAGGTCGTCAGGGAGGCTGCCCGAAACCTCCTCGGCGAGTTCGAAGACAAGAAGCTCGAAGACCGCGAGCTGATGGCCGTCGTCACCGTCATCTTCGACTACGAGACGACCGCCGTCGAAGAGCGGATGATGGGCCTGCGACACGAGTACGAGGGCCTCGTGAAGTCGAACTTCCACAACCACGTCGGCAACCACTACTGCATGGAGCTGTTCGTCCTCGAAGGACAGCTCTCGGACATCTCGACGTTCGTCGGGAAGATTCGCGCGACCCGCGACACCCTGAGCGTCGACTACTCGGTGATGCCGGTCGACGAGTTCACGGGCATCGTCGAGGACTGACGGTTCGGGACAACCGCCGCCGGGGACGACGCCGACGAGAAGACTCAACAGGCCGCGGCGACGACATCCGTCGATGAGCGACGCCGTCCCCATCGTCATCTACACGCGCACGGAGTGCCACCTCTGCGACGAGGCGGAGGCGACCGTCCGCGACGTCGCCGAGGAGGCGGACGTCCCGGTCGATATCGACCTCGTGAACGTCGACGCCGACGACGAACTCCGCGAGACGTACGGCGAGCGCGTGCCGTACGTCTACGTCGACGGCCGACCCGCGTTCAAGTTCCGCGTCGACGCCGACCGGCTCAGGGAGAAACTGACCGCGGCGCGGTCGCTCGACTGAATCGACGGGACGGGAGGTGACGGAGCGAAACGGGCCTACGCCTATCACCTCGGCGCGCCTTTTGGTACGCATGGAAGCTGATAGACGACTCCTTCGAGGGGCGCGGGAGCGGCTCGACGGGTGGACGTACACGGCCCGCGACCGGGCGTACCGCGAGCTGTTCGCCGGGGACGACGCCGCCGTCACGTCCGAGGAGCGACAGCTTCTCGACGAGGTGGACGCGGAACTCGCGGGCGACGGCGACGACGGGCTCTGGGGCACGGACGAGTACGCCGTCGTCATGGGACATCCGAAGAACCACCCGATTTCGGTCGTCTGCACCCGACACCCCGAGATTCCGGCGTCGTGGTCCCGGGGCGGCGAGAGCCTGACCGAGCCGGAGCGAGAGCAGTTCAACGACCTCCTGTGGGACTACTGCGAGCGCGTCCGCCGGTACGTCCAAGACGAGGTCAACGAGTTCGTCGGCGTCGCGGGCGTCCCCGAGGAGTAGTCCGAGGGCGATGCGCGTCATCCACCCGGCGGGCCGCCGTGCCTGTTATCGCTGCGGCGAGCGCGCCGACGTGGTCGTCGCCCGCGGCCACGACCTGCGGTACAGCTGTTGGGACTGTTCGTACGCGCTTCTCGAACACGGCGGCGTCATCGTCGCCGGCGAACTGGGGAAGTCCCACCCGCGGTCGCCGTGAGCCGCGGCCCCCTGTAGATGGTACCGTTCTGCCCCTCCGTTCGCCTCGATTCCGACGACGTGAGAACGAGTCCCGCATTCAAGCCCGCGGAGACCCTAACGGTCGACGATGAGCGACGTAGATACGCTGGACGCCATCCGTGAGTTCGAACACGGCGGAACCACGTACAAGATGGCGGACCTGACCGTTCTCGAAGAACAGGGCCTCTGCGAACTCGACAGGCTGCCGGTGAGCATCCGCATCCTGCTGGAGTCGGTGATTCGGAACGTCGACGGCGACATCGTCACCGAGGAGGACGTGCGAAACGCCGCCTCGTGGGAGCCGGACGTGCCGAACGTCGAAGTCCCGTTCACGCCGTCCCGCGTGGTGCTACAGGACCTGACGGGCGTGCCCGCGGTCGTCGACCTCGCGGCGCTCCGGTCGGCGGCCGACCGCGCCGGCAAGGACCCGAGAATCGTCGAACCCGAGGTTCCGTGTGACCTCGTCATCGACCACAGCGTGCAGGTCGACTTCTTCGGCTCGCCCGACGCCTACGAGAAGAACGTCGAGTTGGAGTACGAGCGCAACGCCGAGCGCTACAAGGCGCTCAAGTGGGCGCAGAACGCCTTCGACAACTTCAGCGTCGTCCCGCCGGGGACGGGCATCGTCCACCAGGTGAACCTCGAACACCTCGGGCGCGTCGTCCACGACCGCGAGTGGCGCGGCGACCGCTGGCTCCTCCCCGACACGCTCGTCGGCACCGACAGCCACACGCCCATGATAGGCGGCATCGGCGTCGTCGGCTGGGGCGTCGGCGGCATCGAGGCCGAGGCGGCGATGCTCGGCCAGCCCATCACGATGAAACTCCCCGAGGTCGTCGGCGTCAGACTCGACGGCGAACTCCCCGAGGGCGCGACCGCGACCGACCTCGTGTTGCACGTCACCGAACAGCTCCGCGAGGTCGGCGTCGTCGACCGGTTCGTCGAGTTCTTCGGCCCCGGCGTGGGGAACCTCTCGGTCCCCGACCGGGCGACCATCTCCAACATGGCCCCCGAACAGGGGTCGACCATCAGCGTCTTCCCGGTCGACGAGGCGACGCTGGACTACCTCGAACTCACGGGCCGCGAGCCCGAACACATCGAACTCGTCCGCGAGTACCTCGACGCGCAGGGCCTCTTCGGCGAGCAACACCCCGAGTACACGGAGACGGTCGACGTGGACCTCTCGGCGGTCGAACCGAGCCTCGCCGGGCCGAAGCGCCCACAGGACCGCGTCCCGATGGGCGACATGAAGACGCACTTCCGGAAACTGCTCCACGGCGAGTTCGAGGAGGTCGTCGACGACGTCGACGAGGAGGCCATCGTCCGCTGGCTCGGCGAGGGAGGCGACGGCGGCGACGGCGAACTCGCGGGCGACGGCGGGACGCTGACCGAGACGCCCGAGGCGGCACCCGAGGAGCCCGACCTCGGCGAACTGACGAAGCGCGTCGAGGTCGACCTCGACGGCGAGACGGTCGAAATCGGCCACGGGAGCGTCGTCGTCAGCGCCATCACGTCCTGTACGAACACCTCGAACCCCTCGGTCATGGTCGCCGCGGGCCTCCTCGCGCGCAACGCGCTGGAGAAGGGCCTCGACGTGCCCGACTACGTCAAGACGAGCCTCGCGCCGGGGAGTCGCGTCGTCACGGAGTACCTGAAGAAGGCCGACCTGCTCCCGCACCTCGAAGCGCTCGGCTACGACGTGGTCGGCTACGGCTGTACCACCTGCATCGGCAACGCCGGGCCGCTCCCCGAACCCATCGAGAACGCCATCGACGAACACGGCCTGTGGACGACGAGCGTCCTCAGCGGCAACCGCAACTTCGAGGCGCGCATCCACCCGAAGATTCGCGCGAACTACCTCGCCAGCCCGCCGCTCGTCGTCGCCTACGGCCTCGCCGGGCGGATGGACATCGACCTCGAAACCGACCCGCTCGGAACCGACGACGACGGCAACGCGGTCTACCTCGCGGACATCTGGCCGGACGCCGACGAGGTCCGTGAGACGATTCACGACAGCGTCGACCCCTCGATGTTCCGCGAGAAGTACGCCGAGGTGTTCGAGGGCGACGAGCGCTGGGAGGCGCTCGAAGCGCCGACCGGCGACGTGTACGACTGGGACGACGAGTCGACCTACATCCGCGAGCCGCCGTTCTTCACGGAGTTCCCGCTGGAGAAACCCGGCGTCTCCGACATCGAGGACGCCCGCTGTCTCCTGACGCTCGGCGACACGGTGACGACCGACCACATCAGCCCCGCCGGGCCGTTCGGGTCGAAACTCCCGGCCGGCCAGTGGCTCATGGACCACGGCGTCGACCCCGTGGACTTCAACACTTACGGCTCCCGCCGCGGGAACCACGAGGTGATGATGCGCGGGACGTTCGCCAACGTCCGCATCGAGAACCAGATGCTCAACGACGTGGAGGGCGGCTACACGATTCACCACCCGACGGGCGAGGAGACGACCGTCTTCGAGGCGAGCCAGCGCTACCGCGAGGAGGGGACCCCGCTCGTCGTCCTCTCGGGCGTCGAGTTCGGGACCGGCTCCAGCCGCGACTGGGCGGCCAAGGGCACGGACCTCCTCGGCGTTCGCGCCACCATCGCCGAGAGCTACGAGCGCATCTACCGCGACAACCTCGTCGGCATGGGCGTCCTCCCGCTCCAGTTCGAAGACGGCGACTCGTGGGAATCGCTCGGCCTCGACGGCTCCGAGCAGTTCGACATCCGCGGCCTCGACGACGGCCTCGAAGTCAACGACGAACTGACCGTCGTCGCCACGAGGGACGACGGGACCGAAATCGAGTTCGACGTGACCGCGCAGGTCGGGACGCCCGCCGCGGTGACGTACGTCGAAAACGGCGGCATCCTCCACTACGTGCTCCGTCGCCTCCTGACCGAGAACTGAGTCGGGGAGGCAGTCGGCAGGCCGAATCGGGGAGGTGAACCGGGCAACTGAGTCGGGCCGACGCCCCGACCGGTTTCGACCCGCGTGTCGGACTCACGGAGCGTCACGAATCGCCGAAGACGCGTAGATTCTTCACCCGGCGCGTGCTACTTACTAGCATGGCAACCGTGACACCCGCGGTCCGCCCGACGTGGACGGACCTCACGCGTCGCGGGCTTGCGACCGCGGCGGTCGCGGCCGTCGCGAACGCGCTCCTGTTGACGCTCGTCCTCGAAACGGGGCTCGTAGAGCCCTTCGCGCCGCTTTCGTACCCGCCGGTCGTGCTCTTCTCGG
Organism: Haloferax sp. S2CR25; assembly: GCF_031624535.1. Lineage (NCBI taxonomy): Archaea > Methanobacteriati > Methanobacteriota > Halobacteria > Halobacteriales > Haloferacaceae > Haloferax > Haloferax sp. S2CR25. The sequence continues at coordinate 225,240 of NZ_JAMQOO010000004.1, read as the reverse complement.
CCGGCGGCGCGGTCGGGGCGACGCTCGTCTACGGGCTGTTCACGGGGCGCGTCGCCGACGCGGACCGGACGTTCGTCAGGGTCGCCGGCGCGGTGCTCGTGGCGTCGTTCCTCCCCGACATCGGACTCCTGTACGCCGACCCCGGCGCGACGGTGCCGGGCGTGGTCGTGCTGATGGTAATGCACGTCGTCGTCGCGGCGGTCTGCGTGGCGTCGCTCACTGAACTCGGCTGGGGCGTCCCGAAGGGAACCCGCCCGGACGCGACCGAGGAGTGACCGCCCGACCGCCGGCGTCCGGCCCCGACTGCACCGCCGCGAACCGACCGTGGCGACGCGGTCGGTGCCCCGTCTGCCACCGTGCGACCACTCTTTAGGATAGCCTAAAAACCGAAGACACTATGTTGTTTTAGGCCGCCCTAAAGAATATGGCCGACAAGGAGTCCCAACGGTCGTCGGGACCGAACCGACGCGGCGCGCTCGCGTGCGGCGGCGGAACCGCCGCGGGTGCGTGTTGAACATGCGCGATTGTCTCGGCGGCGAGACCACCGGGTCGGGCGCGCCGGACAGACGGGGCGCGGACGTGGCTGGTGACGAGGCCGCGGGCGTCCGAGACGCGCTGGGCCGCGTCGAGCGCGAGCGCGAGCAGGTGCTGGCGAAGCGGCGGGCCGTCGAGCGGTTCGAGCGGCGCGTGCGAAAGCTCGCCGCACAGTCGGCGCGCCCGCCGGCGGACACCGCGCGAGCGACCGCGTGCGGGACGACATCGACGCCGACGCCGACCCGGCGAAACGCCGACGCCGGCGCGGGACGGCGACGGGTCCGCGAACTGTTCGCGGAGACGATACGCGCCCACAGCGTCGCCGACGGGGACGAGTCCGAACCGCTCTCGGTGACGATTCGCGAGGAGTTCGGGCCGGAGGTCGCGGCGGCGCTCGATTCCGACACGGGAGGGCGGTTCACGCCGGCGGTCAAGGAGGCGGTCGTGTCGGCGGCGACGGACCGGAAGCGCGGCCTCGACGGGATGCGGCGGGCGCTCGACGGCGAGGAGCGGTCGCTCCGGGCGGCGCTCGCCGTGCTGGACGAGTGCGAAGACTGGCTGACCCGGGCGGACGAGACGCCGCTTTCGGCGCTGGGGTTCGACGCCCTCCGGCGGCGTCACGAGACGCTCGCCGACCACCGCGAGGCGTGCGACAGACTGGTCCGCGAGCGACAGCGGCGTCTCGACGGGGCGACCCACCAAACCGCGGCGGTCGAAGTCGACCACCGACATCTCGCGGCGTACCTCTACGAGGACCGCGCGACCGACTACCCGGTCCTGACGGCCGCGGTCCGCACGAGCGGCGTCTGCGCGGACTGTCAGCGAGCCGTCCGCGACCACCTCGTCCGCCGCGTATGATCGGCGCGCCGCAGTACCTCCTCACCCTGTACATCGCCGAGCGGGAGGGCGGCGAGGAAGCGCCGATTTCGCCGGGATACGTCGCCGACGCGCTCGACCGCTCGCCGCCCGCGGCGACGGAGCGCCTCCAGAACCTCGACGCCAAGGGGCTCGTGGACTACGAGCCGTACGAGGGCGCGACGCTCACGGCTGAGGGCCGCGACGCCGCCGCGGACCTCTACGACACCTACCGGACCCTCTCGCGGTTCTGCCGGGACGTGCTCGGCCTCGACGACCACGAAGACGAGGCGATGCAACTCGTCGGAAACGTCAGCCGGACAGTCGCCGAGCGCCTCGCGGCGACGCTGCTCCGCGGCGAGGCCGACCACGACGAGGCGGACGGGAGCACCGAGACGAGGTCGCAGTCGTCGCCCGACACGCCCGCGAGGTGAACGGCTCGACACGGACCGACACCGAATCTGTGGTTTGTCAACAATTAGCACGGCAAGCGCCGAATCAGAACCGCACCCTTTTTGTTTTAGGTTTCCCTAAAGTCTCGCAATGGCCGCTGGTACGCAGTCGAACTCTGAATCCGCGTCGGAGCCCGACCGACCCGACTCCCCCGAGATATCCGTCTGCAAGGGCGGGCCGGGGAAGTCGGTGTTCATGGAGTCGGGCAACAGCGACGGTTGGATTTCGAGCGACGTGACCATCGACGTGACGCGATAACGCCCGGCGTGACGCGGTCCCGTCCTGTTCGGGGGGCGCTCGGGATGCGAGCGCGGCGAGTCCAGTCGCTACGCGTCGCGGGAGCGTTCGCGAGAAAAGGGTCGGCCGTCGGAACGGGAACCGCGTCCTCCGACGCGTCGGCGGCGACGCTTACTGAACGAGCGTGTCGTCTTCGAGGTAGTGGTCGATGACGTGGGCGTGTTCTTCGATTTCGATGAGTTGCTCGCGGAGCATGTGCGCCGTCGCGTGGTCGCCGAGACCCGCGGCGAGTTCGATGTGCTCGCGGTAGCTCTCGATGATGTCGCCGTACATTTCGAGGTCGTTTTCGAGCGACGTGCGGATGTCGTAGACGTCCTCGTCCTCGGGTTCGACGGTCGCGGCCTCGCTCAGCGCGGGCATGCTGGCGTGGGGGACGCCGCCGATGGACTGGAGGCGCTCTGCGATTTCGTCCGCGGCCTCCTCGACTTCCTCGTAGGCCTCCTGAAGGAACTCGTGGAGGCGGAGGTGTTCGGCACCCTCGACGTTCCAGTGGTGCTTGTGGAGCTGGTGGTAGAGGACGTACGCGTCCGCGAGGTCGGTGTTCAGCGCTTCGATGATCTGTTCGGCCTTCTCGGTGTCGAGACGAACCGGGTTGTCGCCGACGCTGCCTGCTTCCTTGAGGACTGACTTCTGTGTGCTCATCTCGACTGGTAGTTGGGGCTGGGGACACTTAATACTTATCCGAGAACGAACAATTTTTCGTGTCGCCTAAAATCTCGTTTCGTGAATCTCGCCAATTGCTTCTAAAGCGGCGAATAGAACGTGCTAAGCAGGCGCATGGGGACGAACGGTTCGGCTGAGATATTCCGGTCTCACCGAATCACCTACCAGATTCAGTATATTATTTTCGACCCCGCGGTCGACGCGGACGAGGTCGCGGTTTCTCGAATCCGATTCGGTCGTAAACGTATCGTGTGTTCCCCCGCTCGGGGCCGACTAGTCGTGCTATCAACACCCTTTTGCGCGGTGCCGTCGAGCGAACAGCCGTGTTCCGATCAGTGACCAGCGCGGCCGACGACTCGCCGACGCGCGGCGTCTCCGACCGCACGCGGGGAGCGTGACGTGTTCGTCGACGCCCTCCGGTACCCGTTTGCGGACCGCACGCGAGTGGACGGCACCGCGACGTGCCTCGTCGCGCTCCTTCTCGCCGGGACGCTCTTCCGCCTCGCGGCGCGACTCTGGCCCGACCTCACGCTTCTGGCTCCGGCGCTGCTCGCCGTCGCCCCGCTTCTCGCCTTCTTCGGCCTCCTCGGCGGCGTGCTCGCCGGCGACGGCTTTCCCCCGTTGGCGACGACCGAGACGCTCAGACTCGCCGGGCGAGTGGTCGGCGTCGCCGCCGTCTACCTCCTCCCGGCCGCGGTCACTGTCGTCGCCGTCGGCTACGTGACCGCGACCGGCACGGTTCCGGCCGTGCTGAGCGGCGTGACGACGGCGATGCTCGCCACCGTGGCGCTGCTCGTCACGGTCGTCTGCGCGTATCTCCTGCCTGTCGCGACCGCCGTGAGCGTCCGCGAGGGACTCCGCTCCGGGCTTCGGCGAGACGCCCTTCGCGGAGCGGCCTCGGGCACGTACTTCCTCGCGTGGGTGGGCGGGGCCGTCCTCGTCGTCCTCTCGTGGAGCGCGCTCGCGGCGACGATCGCGCGGAGCGTCGCCGCCCTCCTGGCGCTCGCTTGGTGCGCGTACGCCCACGTCGCCGCCGCGGCGCTCATCGCCGAAGGCGTCGACCGGACTCACCCCTGGTGAGAAGCGGCGCGCGACCGAACGACGGGAAAAGGAGTGCCGGTCCGCTCAGCCGAGGTCGATCTGCTGTGCGGCTTCCTCCATCGACCGATTGTGGAGCGCCTCGCCCGTCTTCCGGTCGAAGAGGTGAATCGCCTCCTCCGGAATCTGCGCGACGACCGTCTCGCCCGGACTGATGCGCGTGAGGCCGTCCGTGGTCGCAACCAGCGTCCCTGCGGTCTCGGGGTCCGCGTCGGGGTCGAAATACAGGTACAGCGTGTTCTCGTCGCCCATCGGTTCGACGACGTCGACCGCCATCTCGAAGTCGTGGTCGCCGCTCGCGGCGTCGACGAGTTCGACTGACTCGGGTCGAATCCCGAGGACGAGGTCGGTCGCGTCGCCGACGTCGTCGCGTATCTCAGCGCCGACCGGGTACTCGAAGGAGTCCCCGACCAGGCGGTCGCCTTCGAGCGTCACGTCGAAGAAGTTCATCGACGGCTCGCCGAGGAAGCTCGCGACGAACTGGTTTGCGGGCTCGTGGTAACACTCAAGCGGCGTCGCAATCTGCTGGAGTTCCCCGCCGTCGAGGATGGCGATTCGGTCGCCCATCGTCATCGCCTCCGTCTGGTCGTGGGTGACGTAGACGGTCGTGACGCCGAGGTCGTCCTGCAGTCGCTGGAGCTCCGTCCGCATCTGCGCGCGGAGCTTCGCGTCCAGGTTGCTGAGCGGTTCGTCCATCAGGAACACCTCGGGGTCGCGCACGATGGCGCGGCCGAGCGCGACGCGCTGCTGTTGGCCGCCCGAGAGGTCGCTCGGCTTCCGGTCCAGCAGGCTCGGGATGTCGAGCAGGTCGGCCGTCTCCGAGACCATCCGGCCGATTTCGTCGTCCGGGAGGTCCGTCGACTCCTCCAGTCCGAACGACATGTTCTGACGGACGGTCATGTGCGGGTACAGCGCGTACGACTGGAACACCATCGCGATGTCGCGCTCCTGAGAGGGGACGTCGTTGATGACGCGGTCGCCGAGCGAAATCGTGCCCGACGTAATCGACTCCAATCCCGCGATCATCCGGAGCGTCGTCGACTTCCCACAGCCCGACGGACCGACGACGACGAGGAACTCCCCGTCGTCGATGGACATCGAGATGTCGTCGACAGCGACGATTTCCTCGTCGCCGTCCCGGAACGTCTTCGTTATCGAATCGAGTTCAAGCGTTGCCATATCTCTGAGTAGGTATCGTTGGTGAGCTGTCGGTTCCGCGCCGCGACGAGCGCCTCCGGCGGCCGCGGTCGCCGTGCGAGACGGCCTCGACGGCGGTCACGTCGCAGTGCCGACGCGTCACGCGGCCACCCCCTCGGCGAACTCGTCGCCGAAGAAGATGTACACCGCGAGCGTCGGGAGCGCCGCGAAGAACGCCCCGGCCATCCGGAGCGCGAAGTCCTGTCCCTCCATCGAGGTGCCGAGCCCCGCGAGGATCAACACGACGGGGGCCGCGGGACTCGACTCCGTCGAGACGAGCACCAGCGTGAACAGGAGGTCGTTCCAGATCTGGGTGAACTGGTAGATGAGGACCACGGCGAACATCGGCCCCGAAAGCGGGAAGACGATGCGTCGGTACACCCGCCGGAGCGTCGCCCCGTCGAGGCGCGCGGACTCGATCATCTCCTCGCTCATCGTCTTGTAGTACGTCCGGAACAGCAGCGTACAGATCGGAATCCCGTAGGCGACGTGGGTCACCACGAGTTCGACGATGCCGACGTAGTCGTTCGGGATGCCGAGCGCCCAGACGAACGAAAGCAGGTCGGTGAGCTGAGCCCACTGCGACCAGAACTGCGTCAGCGGCACTAGCACGGCCTGGTACGGGATGAAGATCCCCGCGATGATGAGCGCCAGCACCAGCGCCTTGTACGACTGCTTCCAGTCCGGAATCGTCAGCCCGTACGCGGTGATGCTCCCGACGAACGCCGAGATGATCGTCGCGGGCACGGCGTACAGCATGCTGTTTCCCATCCCGCGCAGTAGGGCTTCGACCGCGGTCTGCCACTTCGCCAGTGTGAACCCGGACGGTCCGGGCGGGGCGAACGGCGCGGTCTGGACGATAGCGGTCCCGGTCTTGACCGACGTGACCAAGCCGGACTCGATTGGGACGAGATAAAACCCCGCCGCCAACAGCAGGACGACGTACAGGCCGGCGTCCTCGATCGTCATCTGACCGACGTTCCGGCGCAGCCGGGTCGTGATCGTCGCAGTTCCGCCGTCCGTTCGAAGCGTGTCGTCTTTCATAGGTTGTTCCTCCGGTATTCGTAGACGAGGTACGGGCCGATGACGCCGAGCGCCATCGCAAAGAGGACGATTGCGATCGCCGCGCCGTACGCCCAGTTGAGGTTCGCATACGCCTCGCGGACCATCTTCGTGGCCAGGATGTCGGCACCGTTCGGCGGCCGGTAACCGCCGACCAGAGAGTAGAGGAAGTCGAACGCCTTCATGCCGAACACCATCAACACGACGGCGGCGCTTATCGTCGCGCCCTTCAACTGCGGGATGATGACCCGCCAGTACATCTTCAGCGTCGACGCGCCGTCGACCTTCGCCGCCTCGTAGTGCTCGTCGGGAATCGCGCGGAGCCCCGCGAGGTACACGACCATCGCGTACCCGGAGAACTGCCACATCAGCGCGAAGATGACGGCCCAGAGGACGATGTCCTGATTGCCGAGCCAGCTAATCGGGCCGAGTCCGAAGACGCCGATGACGCGGTTGGCAATCCCGTTGTTGAAGTTGTAGATCCACAGCCAGAACTGAGCCGTCACGACGAACGAGAGGCTCATCGGCAGCAGGTAGATCGTCCGGAACGAGTTCTCGAACCGGATTCCGCGGTCGATCAGAATCGCTAGTACGAGACCGACCGCGAGCGTCCCGACCGTGAACGCGACGAGCAGTATGAACGTGTTGACCGCGGCGTCGATGAACCCCGAGTCCGCGAGCGCCCGCGTGTACATCTCGAAGTCGAGGTTCGAGTAGTCCGGCGCGTTCGCGAACCGCTGGTAGTCGGTCAGCGAGATGAGGAAGTTCCAGATGACCGCGCCGTAGACGAAAAGCCCCATCAGCAGGAACGGCGGGACCCAGAAGATCGACGATTCGAGGAAGTCGCTCCCGAACCGCCCGTCGATTCCCGAGGCGAGGCGGTCCAACACGCCCGACTCGGACCCCGAACTCCGGGAGTCCTCGTTCACGACGCCACCGTCGGTGCGGACCTCGTCGCGCTCGCCTTCGTCACCGTCGACCCGCTGCTCGTCGCCAGAGCTGGGGGTGATCGCGCGGCGCACTCGTTGATAAAAATTTGACATTTCTTAGGGTTCAGTTCGAGACCGCGTCCAGGAACCCCTGCGTCGCGGCATCGACGTTGTACGGTCCGGTGAACTCCGAGGAGATGACTTCGTTGAGCGCCGTCATCGTCTCGGAGGGGACGCCGAGGCCGTGCTGGAGGTTCGGCGGACGGTACTCCGCGTTGGCGAAGTCCTCGGCGGTCTCCTGGAGGTACGGGCCGAACTCGTCCATGCTCACGTCGGTCCGCGTCGGGATCGAGCCCTTGTACTGGTTGAACGCAATCTGCGCCTCGGGGCTGCCGACGAACGCCGACCAGGCCTTCGACGCCTCCGGCGTCGGGTTGTCGGCCGGGTAGAGGAACGAGTCCATGTGGAGCGTGTACATCCCCTCCGTGCCGGGGAACGTCTTGAAGCCCCAGTCTTCGCCGTAGTCGAAGTTCTCGGCGTTCCGGAACGCGCCGGCCGCCCAGTTGCCCTGGTGGATGAACGCGGCGTTGCCGTTGATGATGTTCTGGTTCGACGAGGTGAGGTTGAGCGAGGCCGCGTCGTCGGAGATGTAGTTTTCGAGCATCTCGGCGGTCGTCTCGAACGCCGAACGAACCGCGCTCTCGGAGGCCTCACCGTTGAGGAAGTCCATGTACGGCTGGTAGCCGTTCACGCCGAGCATCACGGCGCCCCACAGCTGCGTCGTCGTCCACGTGCCGGACATCGCGTGAGTCATCGGCACCGCGTCGGTCTCGCTTTGCACCGTCTCGAACGCGTCGATGAGCGCCGAGGGGCTGTTCAGGGACTCGACGTCGATGCCGGCCTCTTCGACGACCGAGACGTTGTAGAACAGGCAGTTCAGGCGGTGGGAACCCAGCGGGACGGCCCGGTAACTGCCGCCCTGCTTGTGGAGTTCGACCGCCTCGTCGATCATGACTTCCTCGAAGTTGTTCTCCTCCCAGACGTCGTCGACGCTGCCGAGGACGCCCTCGTAGCGGAGGAGGTTCGGGCCCGGCCAGTTGGCGAACGAGCCCGGCGGGTCGTCGCTCTGGAGCCGGTTCGCCACGACCGCGTCGAGGTTCTGATTCCCGCCGCCGCCGATGGGGTTCATGTCGAGGCCGACGTCGGGGTAGGCCTCGTTGAACGCCTCTTCGAGCGCTTCGGCCGCCGCGGCGCCGTCGCCGCCGGTCCAGCCGTGAAGCACCTCGACCGGGGCGCTATTACCGCCGTCGCCGCCGTCTTCACTGGTACCGCTGTCGCCGCCGTCGCCACCCGCTTCAGTAGTACTGCCGTCGCCACCGTCGTCGGAACCACCGCCGCCGGAACAGCCGGCGAGCCCCATCGTCGCGAGCGCTCCCGCGCCGGCGACGTACTGGCGCCGACTGAGTCGGCTATCATCAGACTGGCTATCGCGTGACATGCATGAAAAATATCGAACCCATCGTACTTAACGATTGATATTCATTTACTCGGGATAATAGTAAAAATTCTCAGACGGAGCTAATCATCGAAATTCTGGAGGTAGACGCCCGCAAGCGCCGTCTATCGAGTCCGGGTGTGATCGCCGTCCTCCCGCTGTGTAGCTCGTCCTCGCCATCAACTACGAACGCAGAGCCAGTTGGAACTGTGAAGTCGACCGGAACCGAAATAAAAGCTGTGAGACCGGTAGTCGCGTCAATCCTCGTCTCGGCCGTCGAGGCCCCGACGCGGGGTGCTCCGACTCGACCGCGGCCACGGACAGGAGAGATATGGTTCGACACCGACCGATGGCTATGGCAATCGTCGCGGAAATCCTCCTGCGGTCGGAGTTGCTCCCCCTGGTCGGGCTAGCTCGGTCGCTTCCGAACCGGGAGGTTTCGCTCTCGCAACTGATTCGACTCGACGACGCGAGACACCTCCTCATGGTCAGTGTCGAACCGGAAGCGAAGGCGGCGTTCGAGGCAGAGGTCGACGCTCAACCGGAAGTCGCCGACGTGGGGTCCTCGCGCATCTTCGCCGCGCGCTCAGCGCGGTCAACGAGACACCACGCTTTGCAACTGCCGCAGTGGTATCGAACGTACCGCCACAGGTGCGTCGCTCGACGAGCCTGCGACATCTACCGAACACCCCCGGCTAAAGTTATCGCCCGACGGTAGCCCGGTCCGTAAGCAGAGCTTATGGAATTAGGATTTTTGCGCGTTCTGAGATTTCGCGGAAACGGCGAATGTAGGCGCGTTAGGGTCCGTAGTGTGCCTTTTCCATCATCAACAAAACGGCTAAAATCATTATGGGCCCCATGGGGTTCGAACCCATGACCACCCGGTTATGAGCCGAGCGCTCTGACCAGACTGAGCTAGGGGCCCTCGGTCGATTCTTTCCCGTCGTCCCTCTTATGTCTTATCAGAAGCCGTCGCCGGCGAACCGGAGACGAACCGCTCGTCGGCGCGGGAAACTGAGAAGCGCCACCGCCAGGACTCGAACCTGGGACAACCTCGTTAACAGCGAGGTGCTCTACCAACTGAGCTACGGCGGCTTTCGTCTGCACTCTCTCGTATTCGATGTTTCTTGATAGGGCTTTCGTTTCTGCCCGACGGCTGGCGAATGCCACCGCCTGACGCGGTCGCACGAGCACCGTCACGCTTTCGCCCGCCCGCGGGGAACCAGCGAGCATGACGAACTCGGACCTCGCCGCGGTCGTCGCCGCGGTCCGCGAGCGCATCGACCCCGACGAGGCGGAGCGTCGGGCGCTCGCAGACGCGGCGGCGGCCCTCGAATCGCGCGTCCACGACGCGCTCGCGGACCTCCCGGTGGACGCCGACGCGCTCCAAGTCGGCAGCACCGCCCGCGGCACGTGGCTCTCGGGCGACCGCGACATCGACCTGTTCGTGCGCTTCCCGGCCGACCTCGACCGCGAGGAGCTCGAACGGTACGGCCTCGAAGTCGGCCACGCCGTCCTCCCCGACGGCCACGAGGAGTACGCCGAACACCCCTACGTGAAAGGCGACTACGACGGCTTCGACGTGGACCTCGTCCCCTGTTACGACGTGCCGTCCGCCTCGGACATCCGCTCGGCGGTCGACCGGACGCCGTTTCACAACGCCTACCTGACAGAGCGCCTCGACGACGACCTCGCGGCGGACGTGCGCGTGTTCAAGCGCTTCCTGAAGGGAATCGGTGCCTACGGGAGCGACCTCCGAACCGAGGGCTTCTCGGGCTATCTCGCCGAACTCCTCGTCGTCGGACACGGCGGCTTCGAACCGCTGCTCCGGGCGGCCGCCGATTGGAGCCCGCAGGTCGAGTTCGACCCGGAGGACCACGGGACGCGGCGTTTCTCGGACCCGCTCGTCGTCATCGACCCGACCGACCCCGAGCGGAACGTCGCCGCGGTCTGCTCGGCGGAGAACGTCGCCCGACTCCAGCACTACGCCCGCGACCTGCTTTCTGACCCGCGCGAATCGCTGTTCTTTCGGCCCGACCCGCCGGCGCTCGACGACGACGACGTTCGGGACCACCTCGACCGCCGCGGGACCACGGCCGTCGCCGTCGTCTTCGACTGCCCGGACCTCGTGGACGACCAGCTCTACCCCCAGCTCAGAAAGTCGCTGACCGGCGTCGCCGACGGCCTCGACAGGCGCGGCTTCGACGTGTTCCGGCGCGCGACGTTCGCCGACAGCGACGGCGAGGGGCAGGGCGAGGCCGTCCTCTTCGCTGAACTCTCTGTCGCCGAGCGCCCGGCGGTCGAGCGCCACGAGGGGCCGCCGGTCCACGTCCGCCGGCACGCCGAGGGATTCTACGGCGCGTACGAGGACGGCGACGACCACTACGGGCCGTTCCTCGACGGCGACCGCTACGTGGTCGAGCGGGGCCGGGAGTTCACCTCGGCGACCGACTTCCTCGAAAGCGACGCGCTGTTCGACGTGGCGCTCGGAAAACACGTGGAATCGACGCTCAAAGAAGACGGATACGACGTGCTCGTCGGCGACGACGTGGCCGCGCTCGCCGAGTCGTTCGGTGCCGAGTTGGGTCGCTACTTCGCGCCGAGGCCGTGAGCGGCGCGCACGTCGTCGACTAGCTCGACGTTCTTCTCGTCGGGGTCTTCCTCGGGGTCCATGGCGATGCGGCCGTCGAACGTCTCGTGGACGGTCGCGACGCCCTCGGAGAGCGTGTCGAGGCCGTAGCCGCCTTCGAGGACGAACGCGATGGCGGCGTCGGTCGCCGCACAGAGCTCCTGGACGCACTCGGTGAGCATCGCGTAGCCCTCGGTCGAGACGCGCATCCGCGAGATGGGGTCGTGGCGGTGGGCGTCGAAGCCGGCGCTCACGATGAACAGGTCGGGGTCGAACCGCTCGACGGCGGGCGCGATGGCCTCGTCGAACGAGTAGACGTAGTCGGCGTCGCCCGCGCCGGCGTGGAGCGGCACGTTGAGGGTCGAACCGTCGCCGTCGCCGTCGCCCTCGCCGGTCTCTTCGACCTCGCCCGTACCGGGGTAGAGGCCGTCCTCGTGGATGGACGTGTAGAACACGTCGCCGCGGTCGTAGAAGATGTCCTGCGTGCCGTTGCCGTGGTGGACGTCCCAGTCGAAGATGGCGACGCGCTCGGCGAGACCGTCGTCGATGACCGCCTGCGCGGCGACGGCGGCGTTGTTGAAGAAACAGAATCCCATGGCGTCGTCCTCGACGGCGTGGTGACCCGGCGGCCGGCCGAGCGAGAACGGGGTGTCGCGGCCGTCGTCGCCGTCGAGCGCGGCGTGGGCGGCCCACTCCGCGAGACCGGCGGACGTGAGCGCGGCGTCCCACGACGCCTCGACGGCGACGGTGTCGGGGTCCCAGTTGCCGCCGCCATCGAGACAGAAGTCGTGGAACTCGTCGACGTAGCCGTCGTCGTGGACGGCCGCGACGGTCGATTTCTCGGCGGGCGGGGCGTCGACGTACTCGACGCCGTGGCGCTTCGCCAGTCCGCGCCGGATGGCACGGAGTCGGTCGGCCGTCTCTGGGTGCCGCGGCCCGGTGTCGTGGTCGAGACACGTTTCGCTGTAGCCGAATTGCATTATTCGAAGAGGGAGAAGTAGGTCTCGATGTCCTCGGATTGGACCGTCCGCCGGTCGGCGTGATGGGCGAGTTTGACGGCGGCGCTCGCAACGTTGACGGCGTAGTCTTCGAGGATATCGGCCAGGGCGATTCGAGCGCCCATCGCGACGCGGTAGCGGTCGTCGATTCGGAGGCGAGCGATGCGGTCGATGGGGGCGATAGGGAGGGAGAGTTCGTCGCGGTCGACGACCTGTTGAACGCCGAAGTCCTCGGCCATCAACGTCTTGCGACCGTCCGCCGTCGCCCGGTCGGCGGCGTCTATCGCGAGTTCCGCGCCGCGGTCCTGAATCCGGCGGGCGAGCGCCTCGGCGGCGCCGGCGCTCACTCGCAACTCACCTGCGTTCTGCCGGATAATCGCGTCTACCGGGGCGAACGGTAGCTCGACACTCATACCCACATATCGGGTCCGTGCGGCGTATAATCCTTTCCGTCGCGGTCCCTTCTGTATTTTATCGCACGGAGGGCTCCCGAGAGGTCGGATTTCGCGCCGAGAGCCCGCAGAAACCGGGCGAACAATGAGTCAGATTCGACGGCGGGGTGGCGGGCGACCGGCCGTCGCGCCGTCGCGTCGCCGCCTACCGCTGTGCGCCGGTGTGGACCTCGACCGTCTCGGCGCTGATGCGGCCGTCGGTCTCTGTCCCGGAGACGGTCACCTCGTCGCCGAGGCCGAGGTCGGCGTCGGTGTCGACGGTCTTGGTCTGCGTGCCGTCGTCGAGAATGACCGGCGTCCCGGCCTGCACGACCGTCCCGGTGAACTCGACTTCCTCGCCGGCGGACTCGGCCGCGGACGCGTCGGACGAGGACCCGCCGTTCGCGGCGGACGTACCGTCGGACGACCCGGACGAGCCACCGGACGAGCCGTCACCGGAGAACGCGCCGAGGCCCTGATCGCTCGGCGGACTGGGTGCCGAGCCGCCGGCGTCGGTTCCGGCCGCGCCCTCGGGGGCTTCGTCCATCACGGTGACGGACGACCGCCAGCCGGCGGAGGCTTCGAGGTCCTCCTGCCAGCCCTCTTTGATTTCCACGTCGGTGATGACGACGTAGTCCGCGAGGTCGACGTCGGCGTCGGCCTTCTCGCCCCAGAGGGCGACCCGGATGTCGCCGGTGCCGTCCTTGACGCGGATGTTTCGCACCTGTCCCTCCGAGCCGTCGTCGCGGTCGAAGGTGCGCTTGCCGTCGGCCTCGATGACGCCGCCGGCGATGTCGACCGTCTGACCGAGTTCGAGCGAGCCGATGTCGGTCGTCTCGGGGACGTACTCGATGTCCTCGTCGATGACTTCGACCGCGCCGCGGGAGCCGACGTGGAGTTCGAGCGAGCCGTCGCGCTCGCGGACGTAGCCGTCGACGACCTCGACCGACTGGCCCGGTTCGAGTTCCTCGGCGAGGTCCGCCCGCTCGTCCCAGAGCGTGACGCGGACGCGACCGGTCGGGTCGCCGACCGAAAGGTTCGAGACGCGACCCTCGGTGCCGTCGTCGCGGTCGAACGTCCGGACGGTGCCGGCGTCGAGAATCTTGCCTTCGAGGTTCACGTCCGAGAGACCGAGCGCGAGGTCCTCGACGCGATAGGTGTCGAGCACCTGCACGTCGACCTCGGCGTCGAGGTCCTCTTCGACCTTGCTGGCGCTGACTTCCACGCCGTTGTAGCCGTCTTTCGGACGGCCGCCGATTCGGAGGACGGTGCCGACTTCGAGGTTCTCCTTCGCGCCGGCGGCCATCTCGTCCCACAGCGAGACGCGGATGCGTCCGGTCTCGTCGGCGACCTCGATGTTGACGACCCGTCCGTCTTCGTCCTCGCCGTCGCGCTCGAACGTCCGCACCTCGCCGATGCTGACGACCTTGGCGAGGAACTTCACGTCCTCCATGCCGGGTTCGATGTCGGCGATGCCGTGTACCTCCTCGTCGCGCAGTTCGTGGGCGATGAGCATCGCCGCCGTCTCCTCGTCGGCGAGGCCGCCCATCTGTTCGACCTTGTCGTTGACCGCCGCCTCGAACTCCTCGAACTCGACATCGGTGTCGAGGTCGTCGTAGACCTCCCGGATGACGCCCATCAGGCGTCACCTCCCGAAACGAAGCGCGCGCGTCGCCGCAGACCAAACGTCGTACTCATACTATGGTCGAACAGGGAAGGGCGGCGCTTAAGCGTTGTTTTCCTCCGGATTGGAACGCGCGAGCGACGGCACAAATCGAGCGACATAGCGAGGGTGGCCGCGCCCTCGGCTTTGAACGTTCGGACGCGACCGTCAGGGGGCCACGTCGATGCGAGCGACCTCCCGGCGGCCGTTCGCGTCGTCGTGGACGACGACCGCCCGACCGGGGAGGCCGCTCTCGAATCGGAGGGTCGCCTCGTAGCCGCGGGCGACAGGCGATTCGTCGCAGTTCTCCGCGTCGGCTCGCTCGACGGTTTCGACGACGACCGTGACCGTGTCCGACGCCGCGTCGTAGTCGGCCCGCGCGAGTCGGGCGATGGCGCAGTCGGTCGCCCCCGAGACGCACCCGACGACGGAGACACCGGTCTCCGTCTCGGACGCGAGCGCCCCGCCGTCGGCCGGGCAGGCGTCGGCGCGGACGGGCGTGAACGACCGCCCGACGAGTCGCGGATGGCGGGGCGTCTCCGCCGCCGTCGGCGACGCGGTCCCGGTCTCGTCGCCGGTGCCCGCCGGTGACTGCTCCGCCGCGTCGCCGCCGCTCGAACACCCCGCGAGCGAGGCGCACAGCCCGGCGGTTCCGAGGAGGAGCGCGCGTCGATTCACGTCCGGGGCTAGGCTTGCCGGCGAAAAAGTCCTTGCGTGCGACACGCACACCGACGCCCGCCTCGTGCCGTGGTCCCGCGGTTCATTGGGAGTCCACATCGTAACCGTCTTAAGTAACCGTCGAGTACCGGAGAATGCAGTAAGACAGTCCTGATAGGGTAGTGGACTATCCTCCTGGCTTGCGGAGCCAGGGACCGGAGTTCAAATCTCCGTCAGGACGCTTTCCTTTAGAGCACTACTCTCCGAGAGTCCTCTGTGGCTCTCGGTCTGTCCGCGGTGAGCGGCCACCGAGGAGATTTGAACAGGGAGCGTAGCGAACGTAGTGAGCGAAGTGAGTGAGTTCAAATATCCGTCAGGACTCGACGTGAGCGGCCAGTCCGAGCTCCAGTTCTTCGACTCCGTCGAGCACCAGTTCGGCCATGCGGCGCGCCCCGCGCTCGCTGAAATGCGTGTCGTCGGCGACTCCTTCCGGATAGTTCGGGTGTTCGCCGGGTTCGAGGTGGTTGTAGAGCGCCGTCGACTCTGCGGGGCCGAGTTCCTCCAGGAGCGACCGCGTTCGCTCGTCCATGTCGATGAACGGAACGTCACGGTCGCGCGCGACGGTTCTCGTCAGGTCGGCGTACTCGCGGTGAGTGTCTTTCGGGACGCCGTCGCCGTCGAAGTGGCGGCGCGCGATGGACGTGAGTAACACCGGCGTCGCTCCGCGTTCGCGCGTCTCGCCGACGAGTTTGCGGAGGTTGTCGACGAACGCCGCCTCGGTCGTGTGCTGTTCCTTCGAGGGCACCTCGTCGTTGTGGCCGAACTGGACGAACACGTAGTCGCGCTCGGTCAACTGGCGGACCACGGGACGCCAACGACCCTCCTCCAGAAAGGTGCGGGTGCTGCGGCCGTTTCGGGCGTGGTTCGCCACCGTGACGGCGTCGTCGAAACAGTCGGCGAAGGGCATTCCCCACCCGGTCTCAGGACGCTCGTTCGCCTCCTTATCGGCCATCGTGGAGTCCCCGACGAGATGGATGGTAATCGGCTCGGGCGACATTTCGGTAGGGGTCGTCCGGACGACGTATAGAGACACCGGCCGAGTCAATCGACGGGGTGAACCCACGGACTAACCGTCGCTAACGGGAGCCTACCGAGTCGAATCGAACCGAAACGTCGGGGAAACCCGCGGAACGCCGAGCGCTCTCGGCAGTCCAGACCGGAAAAAGCGCGCTTACGCCTCATCGTAGGGCGGTTCGAGGTCGGGCGACCGCCCGTCGTCCTCCCGGCGGCGGACTGAGGAGGTCGTCCGCGACCGCTGCGGACGGGGGCGAGGCGTCTCCTCGGACCGGGGCTTCGCGGCCCACGACCCGTGACAGTCCCGACAGTAGTTGCCTTTGTACGCCCGCGTGAACAGGTACTGCTCACCACAGCGGATACAAACCGGAGACTGGGTCATCGTTCGACACCTCCGACGAGGGTTTCGAGGGCATTCATGTGCTATCATACCTCATATGCTCCCGAGAGGGATAAGTATGCAAGGCCTACGGCGGGCGAGCCCCGTCTTCGCGGAATCTTTACTCGTGGGCGGCGAACGGTTCGCATGGACGATTCGCTTCGCGCAGGCGTCGCCATCTACAACGCGGGCGCGTACCGGGCGGCCCACGGCGCGTGGGAGTCGCGGTGGCTGTCGCTCGAACGCGACACTGACGACGAGCGGTTCCTCCACGGCCTCATCCAGTTCACCGCGGCGGTCCATCACGCCCGCGACGGCAACGACTCCGGCGCGGTCGGCCTCGCCCGGAGCGCCCGGCAGTACCTCGACGGTCTCGGCGACGACTACCGCGGCGTCGACCTCGCCGGGGTTCGGTCGTTCCTCTCACGGCTCGAAGCCGACCCCGCCGTCGCCGACGACCCGCTGGCGCTCCGAGTCTACGGACGGGTCGTCACCTACGACGACCTCGATTTCGACGCGGTCGCCGTCGCGGCCGAGACGCTCGCGGAGGAACTGGACGGGTACGACGAGTCGGTCGTCGCCGACGCGGTCGAATACGCCCGCGGGGAAATCGCCGAGGGGGAACAGACGCAGTTCACGGCGATGGTGTTCGACTTCGTGCGCAACGAGGCCCAGCGCGGGCTGGTGTTTCAGCGCTTGGGCGAGCACGTCCGCCGGCGGCGACGCCGCGAAGACGACGTGAGCGGCCTGTTCGAGTGAGAAAAAGAGCGGTCCGTCGAACGTCGTCGGAGACGATATCGTTTCAGAGATACTCCTTCCTAATTACGAGCAGTAGCCAGACGACCGGGGCGAGGGCAAGGAGCAAGCCGACGACGCCAAGCAGATAGTCCCCTTCGACGAGTCCCCGCGCCCATCCCCGACCGAGGTGAAAGACGAACAGGGAGCAGACGAGTAACACCGCGTCGCGGAGCGAGAGTTCCGAGTTCTCCGCACTGGAACCCAGTAACGACATTACGCTCCCGTTCGTGTCGAATTTCTATAAACTTTCTCCCGTTCCGTTCGCACGCCTCCAGACCGGCCGTTCCACACGACGACCTAGCTGGAGAACGGGCGTTCGAGAGCCCCGAAAATCGGAGTTCCGACGCCGCAGTCAGGCATCGTCCAGCGGTTCGCCCTCGAAGGTGAACTCGGCGGAGTTGTCCTTCGGGTCGTAGCCGAGCACCGCGCGGGCGCGGTCGATGGAGTAGTACTTCCGGTCGTTGTCGGAGATGCCGTAGACGATTTCGTAGTCGTAGTCGGCCTCGATGCAACACTCGAAGAGGTGCCCGCAATCGCGGTACGACAGCCACATCGCCTGTCCGCGTTCGTACTCCTTCGGCGGGTGGTGCTGGGTGAGGTTGCCGATGCGGACGTTCACGACAGAGATGTCGTGGTGGTCGTGGTAGTACCGGCCGAGCGTCTCGCCTGCGGCCTTGCTCACGCCGTAGAGGTTACTCGGGCGCGGGAGTTCGGTCCCGTCGAGTCGGAACTCGTGGTGCGGACGGTACATGTCCGGGGTCCGGTCCGTGGTCTCGTACGCGCCGACGGCGTGGTTCGAGGAGGCGAACGCGAACTTCTCGACGCCGGCGTCGACCGCGGCGTCGAACATCTGTTGGGTGCCGTCGATGTTGTTCCGCAGGACGCTGTCCCACGGCGCTTCGGGCCGCGGGTCGCCCGCGAGATGGATGACGGCGTGAACGCCCTCCATGGCGTTTCGCACGGCGGTCTCGTCGGTAACGTCCGCGACGTACACCTCCGTGGGGTCGACCGATTCGGGAATCTTCTCGTCGGAGAGTGGCTCGCGGTCCAAAAGCCGCCAGTCGTAGGCGTCGCCGATGTGCCCTAGTATCGCCTGGCCGACGCGCCCGCCAGCCCCCGTCAGCAAAACCGGCTGGTCCATTCGGTGTAACGTCCGGCGAGGGAGGCTAAGTAAGGACCGATTCGCGCTCGCTCGCCACCTCGACCGGCGAACTTTACCCGGCGGCGGCGGAGTTCCCGGTATGGTCACAGACCCGCAGACGGCCTGCTTCGAGGCGGGCATCAAGTTCGGGACGCTCTACCACCAGTTCGCCGGCACGCCGGTCTCGCCCGACAGCGCCCGGAGCCTCGAACGGGCCATGGCCGAGGCCATCGAGAATCAACCGTACTGCGAGTCGGTCTCCGTGCACATTCTCGACGGCGCACTGGAGGCCGAACTCGCCGAGTCGGCCGCCGACTACACCGAACTCACGGGGCGGTTCATGGAAGTCGAGATGGAAATCGACTACGAGGGCGTTCGCGTCCGGACGCGCATGGAGATGGAGGACGGCTACCCGCTGATGAAACTCGTGTCCGTCGAGTGAGGTCGGAAAACGGCCGCAACCGCGACCGAGTCGTTCGATTTCACTTTCACTTTCGGGGTCGTTTTTAAACCCCCACGCGCCGAACGTGTGAGCATGAGTCAAAGCACGCTCGGCGACGACGACCTGTTCGGAGAGGCGGCGGCGGAGATGCGCGCCGACGTCGAGGAGCACCTCGGCGAGGCGCGGTCGGAACTGCCCGACCCGGACGACGTGTGGGAGGCCGAGGCCGACAACGTCCTCGGCGTCCTCAACGGCCTCCGGTCCTCGCTCAACGTCGAGGGCGCGGCCGAGCACGTCCGACAGGCCAAGAAGTGGTACGTCATCGGCCAGCGCGCCGAGGCGTTCGACGACCCCGAGGACCTCGAAGAGGCCATCGAAGAGCTCGAAGAGCTCATCGAGATGGTCGATGAGGCCCACGAACTCGTCGGGGAACTCACCAACACGATGCCGCAACTTCGCGGCGCACTCACCGACGCGGCTGAGGCGGCGGAAGCGGCGGCCGACGACGCCGAAGAAGACGAGGAAGACGAAGAGTAATCGCCGCGCGAGTCGCTGACCGTTCAGTCGAGTTCTCGGCTCTCGACCGCGTCGAGGAGCGACGCGAGCGAGTCGGCCGCGAGCGATTCCAGTTCCGCGCCGCGTTCGGCGTCACCGTCGGCCGGGTCGCCGACGACGCCGTTGTCGGTGAACTCGTCGGAGTCGTGGGCGAGGTTGACGCCCGAGACCCACTCGCCCCAGCGGTCGGCACCGCCCTCGCGGGCCTCGTCGATTCGGTCCTCGCGGACCAGTTCGGGGTGTGTGTGGCGGAGGAGCGCGGTTTCTAGCGGGCCGCCGTGGCCCATGTCCGAAGAGTGCTCGCCGACGGCGTCGAACCACGTGAACGCGACCGCGTAGACGTCGCCCGTCCGCGAGACGCGCCGGCAGAGCTCCGCGAGCGCGTCGATGTTGCCGCCGTGGCCGTTGACGACGACGACGCGGTCGAAGCCGTGGTGAGCGAGCGATTCGACGGTCTCGCGGACGTACGCGCGGAAGGTGTCCGGCGAGACCCACAGCGTGCCGTCGAAGGCGCGGTGTTCCTCGGCGACGCCGACCGGGATGGTCGGACCGACGACGACCTCGCCGTCGAACGCCTCGGCCCCGGCCTCGGCGACCGATTCGGCGTTGAGCGCGTCGGTGCCGAGCGGCGCGTGCGGGCCGTGCTGTTCCGTGCTTCCGACCGGGAGGACCGCGAGGTCGGCGTCGAGGTCGGCGACCTCGGTCCAGGTGGCCTCGGAGAGTCGCATGGCGACAGAAGGGTCGGCCCCGCCCTTAGTGGTGGGCGCTTCGCTCAGTCGTTGCCGGCGTCGACCTCGGCCTGTCGGCGGGCGGCGCGCTCGACGAACTCGTCGGGGAGTTGGTCGATTTCGCCGGCCTGAACGCCCCAGAGGTGGGCGTAGAGGCCGTCTTCCGACAGGAGGTCGTCGTGGGTGCCGCGCTCGACGATGCGGCCGTCTTCGAGGACGAGAATCTGCTCCGCGTCCTTGATGGTCGAGAGGCGGTGGGCGATGCTGAACGTCGTCCGGTCGGCCGTGAGTTCGTCCAGCGAGCGCTGGATGAGCATCTCGGTCTCGGTGTCCACGTCCGAGGTCGCCTCGTCGAGAACGAGGATGTCCGGGTCTTTCAGGATGGCGCGGGCGATGGAGACGCGCTGGCGCTGGCCGCCCGAGAGCTTCACGCCGCGCTCGCCGACCTTGGTGTCGTAGCCCTCGGGGAGGTTCGAGATGAACTCGTGGGCCTCGGCGGCTTTCGCGGCCGCGACGACCGCCTCGTCGTCGGCGTCGAACGTCCCGTAGGTGATGTTGTCGCGGACGGTCCCGTAGAACAGGAACGTCTCCTGGCTGACGTAGGCGATGGACTCCCGGAGGCTGGAGATGGTCACGTCGCGCACGTCCTGTCCGTCGATGCTGACGCGCCCCTCGTCGGGGTCGTACATCCGCATCAGGAGCTTGAGAATCGTCGATTTCCCCGCGCCCGTGGGGCCGACGAGCGCGAGCGTCTCGCCGCCGTCGACCTCGAAGGAGATGTCTTCCACGATGGTCTCGCCGTCGCCGTAGCCGAAGGTCACGTCGTCGTACTCGACGCGGCCCTCGGAGACGGCGAGGTCGGGCGCGTCGGGCTGTTCGGCCAGTCGCGCGGGCTCGTCCATCAGGCCGAAGATGCGGGCGCTGGAGGCGTGGGCGCGCTGATACATGTTGATGATCTGCCCGAACTGGGCCAGCGGCCAGACGAACTGCTGGGTGAGCAGGATGAACGTGACGAACTCGCCGATTTCGAGGTCGCCGGTGAAGGGGCCGGGACCCTGTCCGTTGATGACCCACAGGCCGCCGACGACGAACGTGAGGGTGAAGCCGATGCCCGCGAGGATGCGGAGCGCCGGGAAGAACTTGATGCGGGTGTTGATGGCGTCCCAGTTGGCGTCGAAGTAGTCCATCGAGACGCCGTCGACGCGGTCGGACTCGTGGGGTTCGGCGTTGAACGTCTTGATGACCTGGATGCCGCCGAGGTTGTTCTCCAACCGGGAGTTGAGTTTGCCGACCGACGAGCGCACGTCGGCGTACTTCGGCTGGATGATGCCGACGAACTTCCACGTGAACAGCGCGATGAGCGGCACCGGCAGCAGCGCGACGAGCGCGAGTTGCCAGTTGTACGAGAGGAGGACCACCGCGATGGCGACGACCATCACGGACAGGCGGAAAAACGAGTTCATCCCGTCGTTGAGGAACCGTTCGAGGCGGTTCACGTCGTTCGAGAGGATGGACATCATCTCGCCGGTCTGCTTGTCGGCGAAGAAGTCCATGTTGAGCAGTTGCATCCGGTCGTAGGTGTCGGTCCGAACGTCGTGTTGAATCTGCTGGGCGAAGGCATTCCACCCCCAGTTGCGGAGCCAGTGGAACAGCGCGCCGGCGGTGAAGCTGAACACGATGATGCCGACGGCAAAGAAGAACTGACCGTCTCTGGTCGCGGGGACGAACGGGGCGATCCACGCCTCGGGGACGACGGGGAAGCCGGCCGCGAACGACTTGTCCTGTCGGATGATGGCGTCGATGGCGAGGCCGAGGATGACCGGCGGCATGAGGTCGAGCACGCGGGCGGCGACGCTCGCGAGGACGCCCACGACGAACTCGAAGGTGTTGTCGCGGCCGTACTCGGCGAACAGCCGCCGCATCGGGTTGTCGACCCGCGCTCGTTGGTCCTCGAACGGGTCGTCGTCGGTTTCAGGGGACACGACAGCGGTTCAAGGGGCGCGCGCAGTAAAGTACTCGGGTGCGGGAGCGGGCCGCCGGTAGTTCAACACGAGGCGTTCCGAACCGTGTTCCTGCTCGAACCGCCGGATTCGACGACCGGCTGTTGGCTGACGCCGCAGAGGTCGTTCCGGATGAGTCGGTTGCGGTGGGAGTCGTCCAGCGTGACGCCGTGGGCCGAGAGGCCGGTCGTCACGACGTTCTCGCGGAGGGCGTTGCGGTCGCTTCCGACGAGTTCGAACCCGGCGATGATGATACGGACCTCGTTCTCGACGAAGCGGTTTCGGTGGCTGTCGCGGAGGTGGAAGCCGGGACCACCGCCGTCGGCGAGGTTCCGTCGAAACAGGTTTCGAGAGCTTCCGACGAGCCTCACCGGGAAGTCTTCGGTCAGGAACTCGCAGTCGACGAACTCGTTTCGGTGCGAGTCCACGAGCGTGAGCACGACGGGACTGATGAGCGTGCAGGACTCAAATCGGGTCCGCGTGGTGCGTCTGAGAACGACGCTCTCCGATTCGAAGATGAAAAAGCTCGTGTTCGTCACCGCACAGCGCGACGAGTCCGCGATGACGAGCTGTTGTCTCTCGTCGCTCGGATAGCCGGTGACCTGCGAGTCCGCTATCGTCACCCGGCTCGAATCGGTGATTCGTCCGCCCTTCGTCAGCGCGATGTCGGCTATCGAGACGCGACTGCCCGAGATAGCCGTCTCGCCGACGACGGCGTACCCCCGGCCGTCGACGCGGACGTCGTCGGCGAAAATCTCCAGACAGTCGAGGTCTCCGTCGAGGTAGTACCGCCCCGACTCGGTGATGCTCGCGCATCCCGAGAGCACCGTCCCGGTCGGCCTCGCCCGCGACACGCCCGGCGCGAGCGCCGGAAGCGCGGCGAGCCCCAGTCCGCGAAGCGCACCTCTCCTCGTGATGTGTGTCGACATAGAACACATTCGACTACAACACGTCGGCACAAATACAGATATTGTGAGATTGTTACCAACTACGTATCAGGCTTTGTGACGTACTGGAACACCGACCGGTCGGAGCGGGTCGGACGCAACCCGGACGTCAGACGACTCGGTCTTCGACGTCGGGGTCGACGCCGGCCTCGACGAGGTCCTGCCGGACGCGCTCGCGGAGCGGGTCGGGGACCGTGTCGCGGCCGACGGGGACCGCGACTTCGCCGTCGCCTTTCACCTTCCAGTAGAGGACGCAGTCGGACGGTTCGTAGTACTCGATGCTGTAGGCGTCGTCCGCCCCGCGGTAGTGGACCCGCGCGGCGAACCCCTCGGCGCGCCAGCCTTCGAGTTCGGAGAGCGCCGCGACGTGTTCTGTCATGGTGGGGCCTACGGTCGCCGGCCCTTCGGGCGTTTCGCTTCTACTCGGCTTCGACCCGGTCGCCCGCGGAGATGCCGGTCTCGTTCGTGTAGCCGTAGGGGAGTTCGAGGACGTACCTCCCGGTTCCGCGGTAGCGGGTGAGGTCGGACTCGCTCGTCCCCTCGGGGTCGAGTTCGGCGTGGTGGATGCGCGTGATGGTGCCGTTTTCGGCGACGAAGACGATATCGAGGGGGAAGTCCATGTCGCGCATCACGTAGGCGTAGGTGCCCGACGAGTCGTGGACGAACCACATCCCCTCGTTTTCGGCGAGCGATTCGGTGTCGCTCAGGCCGGTGAAGCGCTTGGCACGGGTGTCGGCGACGCGGGCGTCGACGGTCGCCAGCGTCTCGCCGGTCTCGTCGTCGACGACGGTGAGCGTGGTTCGTTCGTAGCCGTCGGTCGAGCCGGGGACGACCGCCGGGTTGGTGAGGTACGCGACGCTCGCGACCGCGACGACGACGGCGACGACGAGCAGAGCGGTTCGCGCGCGAGAGGTCATTGCCGGACGTGACGGTCGCCGCGCGTCTAAGGGTTCCGGGGACCGGTCGAAACGAAAACCGTTATGAGCGCGAACCGGTTCGATTGAGGTGCAGGGCTCGTGGTCTAGTTGGTTATGACGCGGCCTTTACAAGGCTGAGGTCGGTGGTTCGAATCCGCCCGAGCCCACTAATTCTGTGTGAGCGACAGCGAACACGAATTAGTGAACCGAGGGCGATTCGAACCAGGGAGCAACTCGTTGCGACCGAGGTTCGAATCCGCCCGAGCACCGACTGCTATACGAGCGACCGAGGTTTGAATCCGCCCGATGCCGCTCACACACTTCGTTGCATCACCAAAAGAGACACCGGGACGCTGGCGGCGACGAGACCGAACGCGCCGCCGACGAGCGGTTCGACACCCAGCGACGGACCGAGTAGGTAGCCGCCGACGAAT
This sequence comes from Haloferax sp. S2CR25, assembly GCF_031624535.1. Classification (NCBI taxonomy): domain Archaea; kingdom Methanobacteriati; phylum Methanobacteriota; class Halobacteria; order Halobacteriales; family Haloferacaceae; genus Haloferax; species Haloferax sp. S2CR25. The sequence goes on along the minus strand of NZ_JAMQOO010000004.1, from coordinate 200,864 downwards.
CCGAGCGGGTCGAAGACCAACGCGAGGATGATGAGCTGTACTGCGAAGTTCTTGGAGGTGAACCAGCGGGGGAGTAGCGACACGGTTGTCGAAACGTGTCGCCAACCTGCTATTTAATTTCACGTGGTCGCGGTCGGAGCCACGAGGACGCGAACCCTTTTAGCCCACCACGAACCCACCACCGAGTAGTGAACCCAATCGCGCGACTCCGCGAGAACCCGCGGCGGGCGGCCGTCGCCCTCGGGTACGCGTTCGTCGTCCTCGTGGCGTCGGTCGTTCCGACGCCGCCGGGGAGCCTCACACCGATGGGTCCGCTCGGACTCGTCGGCCTCGACAAGTGGGTCCACGCGGCCGGGTACGCCGGCCTCGGATTCGGTTTCGCGGCCGCGACTCGCGCGAGGGGGCGCGAGGAAGTCGCGGCGGCCGTCGTCGCCGCCGGCGCGTTCGGAGCGGGCATCGAGGTCGTGCAGGCGGTGCTCCCGTATCGGTCGTTCGGCGTCGCCGACGCGGGGGCGAACCTCGTCGGCGCGGTCCTCGGCGGGGTCGTCTGGGTCGCGCTCGTTCGGGTCGCGGAGTCCCGGAGGTAGGGTTATCTCACCACCTCTCCAAGGGGGCACGAACGGTGAAGGAAATGGGCACGAGACGACTCATCCGGGCACTCGGTCTCGCGGGAATCGGCGTCGTCGGGGCGTACCTCCTTGCGGTTCGGCCGTGGCACAGGCGCTGGGGGACGACAGACGACGAGGCGACGGGCTGGCTCCCCGGCGACGACTTCGTCGGCGACGCGGACGTCACCTCGACGCGGGCGATCACGATTACGGCCCCCGCGCGGGCGGTCTGGCCGTGGGTCGTCCAGTTGGGACAGGGCCGCGGCGGGTTCTACAGCTACGAGCGACTGGAGAACCTGTTCGGTCTGCAGATTCACAACGCGGACCGAATCCTCCCGCAGCACCAGCGACTCGACGTGGGCGACGAGATACGACTCGGCCCGCCGGGGTCGGGTACGCCGTCGTTCCGGGTCGCCTTCGTGGACCCCGAGCGGAGCCTTGTGTTGAGCGCGCCGGGGTGGGAGACCGGAGAGAGCCCGGCGACGTGGACCTTCGCGCTGCACGAGGTTGCCCCCGGTGCGACCCGGTTGGTCGTCAGGTTCCGCGGGCGGTCGAAGACGCTCCGCGAGCGCGTGATGAATCGGTTGGTCGTCGAACCGGTCCAGTTCCTCATGGAGCGGAAGATGCTCAAGGAGATTCGCTCGCGGGCGGAGCGGGCGCGGGCGAGTCCGACGGGCGGCCGACACCGCTGACCCAGCGCCGACGGGCGATTCGAAAGTCTTTTTGATGCGGTCCGGCTTCGGAAGATTGCGAGCCGCCTTAGCTCAGACTGGGAGAGCACTCGACTGAAGATCGAGCTGTCCCCGGTTCAAATCCGGGAGGCGGCATATTCTGAGATTCTGAGCGGAGCGAAGAATCGAAGAAACGACGCCGGACTGATTTGAACCCAAGAAGTCGAACGGAGTGAGTCTTCTTTCGGTTCAAATCCGGGAGGCGGCATTTTTCTGTACCTGACCACCGAGCGAAGCGAGCGGGGCAGGTACTGTAACTGCCACCCGACCGAGTTCTCAACAGCGAGATGCGAAACGCGGAATCCAGATGTTTCAACCCCGGAGAGCCGAACACAGGGCACCACTGAACCCAGAGGCGTCCTTCAGAAGACTTATCTGCGTGAGGTCGTTGGATTCAAAGGCAATGGCGAAAGGTAAGGTCGACTTCTTCAACGACACTGGCGGTTACGGTTTCATCTCTACTGACGACGCGGACGACGACGTGTTCTTCCACATGGAAGATGTTGGCGGTCCGGACCTCGAAGAGGGTCAGGAAATCGAGTTCGACATCGAGCAGGCCCCCAAGGGCCCCCGCGCGACGAACGTCACCCGCCTCTAAGCAGGTTTCCGTTCACCGCAGTACATTCACAGACTGACGAACTTTCTTCCGTTTTTCACACCCGCGAGCGGCGGCGCTCGGCGACCACGGCGAACCGGGCGAGCGGTACCCACACATGCGGAAGGGTTATCCGTTCGCAGGCACGTTGTACAGTCGCAATGGCGAAAGGTAAGGTCGACTTCTTCAACGACACTGGCGGCTACGGTTTCATCTCTACTGACGACGCGGACGACGACGTGTTCTTCCACATGGAAGATGTTGGCGGTCCGGACCTCGAAGAGGGTCAGGAAGTGGAGTTCGACATCGAACAGGCCCCCAAGGGCCCGCGCGCGACCAACGTCACGCGCCTGTAATTCGGTCTCCGAATTCAGAGACAGACGAATCGATTTCTGAGAATTTTTTACACACCCTGAGCCGCGGGACCGCCCGGCGTCGGGCGTGCGGCGTCCGCGCGGCGCGCGGTAGCCACCGTTCCGACCCGCGACCCAGAAGGCTCTTATCCCTCGGTAGTTGTGCATCAAACGAACAACAATGTCCGACGACGGGGAGCTGGAACCTCCCGCGGGGATAGACGACTCCCACATCGGCGCGGGCGTCTTCGACGAGACGATGGGCCCGGGTTCGTCGTTCGCACACCTCTACCGGGGCGAGATACACCGGATGAAGTCGTGGCGGGAGCGGCTGGACCGGACCAGCAACTGGGCGATTACGCTGATGGCCGGGATTCTGACGTGGTCGTTTTCCGCACAAACGCACCCGCACTACATCATCCTCCTCGGGGTGGTGACGCTGAGCATCTTCCTCTGTATCGAGGCGCGGCGCTTCCGCGCGTACGACATCTGGCGCTCGCGGGTTCGGATGTTTCAGCAGAACGTCTGGGCGTACGCGCTCGACCCGGACGGCGGCGTCCTCGACGAGGACTGGCGGAAGAAACTCGGCGAGGACTACCGCACGCCGAACATGAAGATACCCTTCGAGGAGGCGCTGGCCCACCGGCTCCGCCGGGTGTACCTGCCGCTTTTCCTCGTGATGCTCGTCGCGTGGGTCATCCAGCTTACGACGTACACGGAGGGCGCGACGCTCGTCGGGAGCGCCGGCATCGGCGGCATCCCCGGCAACATCATCGTCGCGTTCGTCGCCGGGTTCTACGCGACCCTGCTCGGCATCTCGTTCCGCCCGCGCGAGTGGCACGTCAACGGCGAACTCATCCCGAGCGACGTGACGGGGTGGGAGGAGTCGGAGTACGGCGGGTCGTAGCGCCGCAATTCGAAATGGTTTTTTCGCTCCTGTGCGTCTGTCGAATCGCGCCGCCTTAGCTCAGACTGGGAGAGCACTCGACTGAAGATCGAGCTGTCCCCGGTTCAAATCCGGGAGGCGGCATATTCTACGATTCTGAGCGGAGCGAAGAATCGAAGAAACGACGCCGGACTGATTTGAACCAGCGAGTAACTCTCCGAGTCGCGAGTGAGGTTCAAATCCGGGAGGCGGTCCCATGTTAAGACCGAGAGCGACAGCTGAATCCTCGCCTACGCCCGCGCCTCGCCGAGCCACGCGGGTTCGTCGACGGTCGTCGAGCCGACGCCCGTGAGTGAGTACTCCCACGACCCGCTCACTTCGGTCCCGTCGTCCATCCGCCCCGAGAACGCCCACGATTCGTGGCGCGAGAGGCCGTCTCCGTCGACGAGGACGACGTACTCGAAGCTCGTGACCTCCAGCGTGCCGGGTTCGCCCTGCGCCGCGGCCGACCCGGCGAGAATCAGCGCCTCGTTGGCGGCCGACAGCTCGTAGCGTTCGACGGACGCGCCGTCGAACGTCTCGGTGCCGGCGAACGTGAGGTCGTCGTCAGCGCCGTACGCGCGGGCCTGCGAGAGCGCGATGGCGGTGGCGAGGACCTCCGTCGACCCCTCGTAGGAGGTGTAGGTGGCCTCGTCGCCGTCGCCGACCCGGACGTACGTCACGCCGTCAGCGACGAACTGCTCGACGGCCCCCGAGTCGGGTTGGCCGTCGGTCGTCGACGTCGTGCGGGTGTGCGACCGTTCGGTTTCGAGGTCGGCGGCGAACTCGCGGGTGACCGCGGTCTCGACGCCGTCCGCGTCGACGCCGGTGTACGACCAACTGACGGTGAAGCTCCCGGCGTCGCGGAGGAGGCGCTCGGGGTCGTTCAACTCGAAGTCGTCGCCGTCGGTGGACCCGTCGACAGCCGAGCCGCCGGTGGATTCGCCGGTGTCGTCGATACCGTCGGTGTCGTCGGTCTGGGCGGCCGGTGCGACGTCAGCGCCGCCGGCACATCCGGCGAGGAGCACGAGAACTGCGACAATCAGGACGGGAACACGGTTGGAGTACACGGCGACCGTACGACGAGTAGAATCTTAAGTAGGCACAGCGAATCGCGTCGGTTCGGCGCTGTCGGCGACGAACGCGAGCGCGCACCTCAGGCCGTCACCGACGCCGACTCGGTCACGTCGCGGTGCGAGACCCGAACCTCGACGCCCGACGGGGTGACCGAGACGGTCACGTCGTCGACGGTGCGTTCGTATTCGGCCGTGTGGGTGCCGGACCGCGAGATGCGCAGGCGCTTCGAGAGGAGGCCGGCGTCCGCGAGCGGGTCGAGTTTTCGGTAGGTCGTCGAAAGCGGGAGGTCGCACGCCTCCGAGAGTTCGCTCGCCGAGCGGGCGACGCCGTCGGTCGCGTCGAGGATGCACCGGCAGTCGTCGTCTTCGAGAAGCGAGAACAGCGCGTCGACCTCGGCGTGGTCGTCGACGACGCGGGGTTCGGACGACGCGGTTGCAGAGCGGAAATCGAACGGGAGCGAAGCCTGACTCATACTTCTGTAGAATCGGCGAACGGGGACCAACGGACAGCCCCGATAGCGTGGGACGTTTATATACTCCCGGCGGGCGGGGACGCGGCGGCCGCTAGCCCTCTTCGAGAATATCGCCGAGCAGTTTCGTCAGGGCGGCGGCGAGGTGTTCCGAGAACGTCGACTGGTTGATGCCGAGTTCCGCGGCGACCTCGGTCGCGTTGGCTCCGCGCGGGCGCTCGAAGTAACCCATCCCGTAGGCGGTCTGGAGGACTTCGAGCTGGCGGGTGGTGAGCTTCCCGCGGTCGACGAAGACGCTGTCGCCGGGGGCGTCGCCGGTCGGCGAGCGCACGAGGCGTTTGATGTCGAGCCCGGAAAAGCGGTCGCGAAGCTCGCCGATGACGGCCTGTAGCTGTTCGTAGTCGGCGGCGTGGAAGACGAGCGTCAGGCTGCCGCGCTGGGCGAAGTAGCGGTCGACCGGACAGCCGAACTCGCCGAGGCACTCGCAGGGACAGCCGGCGCTCCCGTCGTGGGTGTAGCGGTAGAGATGCTTCGACCCGTAGGAGAAGATGGGTTCGAGCGCGGACGCCTCCGGCGGGTCGTCGGCCTCGACGACGAACTCCGAGACGCTGACGTCGCCGGGGGTCGAGACGACGCTGGTCGAGACGGAATCGACGACGGAGTCCGTCGAGTGAGCGACCGAGGCGACGGGGCAGACCGACGGCGAGGCGAACTCGACCGTGGCGCGAATACCGGCTGGCATCGTGTTACGCGCGGGCGATTTGGGGGTCGCCGCGGGACGAGGGGACCGCCGCGACGAGGGCCGTCCCGGATGCGACGACAGCGGGCATTACTGTTCGGGCTCCGCGCCGTCCAGTTCGACGGCTCGGCCGCTCAGCGTCTCGGGGTCGAGTTCGAACAGTTGGATGTCGAGGTCGCGCTTCGTCTCGCCCCAGATTTCGAACAGCGGGCGCTTGGCCTTGCCGTACTGGACGATTCGTTCGACGGTCAGCTCGTCGGGGTCGACGCGTTCGAGCGTCCCCTCGGCGATGATGCTCCGATAGCTCCCGTCGTTCGACTCGTGGACGACGAGTCGCGCCCGCGGCGACGACGTGAGGAACTGCCGCTTTTCGCTTTCGGGCGTGGAGACGAGTCGGAGATAGAACCGACCGCTCTCGCCGTCGTAGCCGTAGGAGATGGGTATCGCGTATGGTTCGTCCGCCTTCGCGAGCGAGAGGACGCCCGTCTCGTGACGAGCGAGAACCCCGTGTATCTCGTCGGGCGAGAGTTCGGTCTGTTGGTCCAGAGACATCGGTTCGTACCACCAAACTCGTGGCCGACGTAATTACTGTTACTTCTCGGCGGTGCCCGAGAGAGCCCAGTCTGGCGAAACCGGGGGGCTCGGCCGCGGCCGAGGGGCGCTCAATCGGTCGAAAACGCGTCCGGCGTGAGCGCGGCGCTGCAGATGACACAGCCGTTTTCGAGGAGGGCGTCGCGCATGGAGTCGTTGACCAGCATGGACTCCGCACACTCCGGGCAGACGAATGTGTAGTCCGCGCTGTCGCTCATGTGGTTCGTAGTACGCGTGGCACACGTATATGTAGCCTACTGTTTTTCGAACGCCGAGCGCGCGCCGGGCCGCGCGCCGCGGCCGGACGCGACGACGGAGTGAGACTCACGCGGGACATGGGTCGAAGGCGTCGGTCGAGGCGGGGCTTCCGCAGATGGGACAGCCGCGTTCGAGGACCGCCGCGCGCATCCCGCCGTTGACGGCGAACCCCTCGCCGCACTGCGGACACGTGAACTCGTAGTCGTCCGTCGGCGACATCGCGCTCATCAGTCCACCTCCGGCGAGGCGAGCGCCGTCTCCGTTCGCTCCGTCCGTCGGGTCGGGCCGGCGACGCGCGCCGCGGTCGGCGACGGCGACGGCGTTCTCACCGCGTTCATCGCGACCGGCCCTCCGCGCCGTCTTCGCCGCCGTCGGTGGCGACCTGCCGGAACGCGAGCGACACGCCCGCGTCGTCGAACGAAAACGAGAGCGTGTCGAAGTTGGTCGCGAACTCCCGCGGGTGGTGCGCCGCGGTCTGGATACGGAGTCGCTCGTCGAGGAGCGACGCCTCGGTGAGCTGGTCGAGCTTCCGGTAGACCGACGACAGCGGCACGTCACAGAGTTCGGCGCACTCCTGTGCGGTCCGCGGGGCCTCGTCGCAGGCGGCGAGGATGCGCCGGCTGTCACCGTCGCTGAGCGCGGAGAGGGCGCTCGACGGGTCAGAGAGGACGTGACTGCGGCGCGAGTTTCGGGTCAGCGACTGTTCGACGGCGGAGACAGATGACGCGTTCATACATCTACAGACAGCCGGCAACGGGAGGTATCTCCTCCCGCGCTATCCGGGGAGGTTTAAGTACTCGGCCCGTCGCCGGCTTCGAGTTGCGCCAGTCTACGGCGCACCGCGGGGTTCGAACTCGGCGCGAGGATGAAGTGGCCCGCGCCCATCGTGAGGCTCCGCAAGTACCAGTAGACGACGCGCTCGACCGGGCGGAACCGGCCGTCCGTCAGGGCGACCGCACCGCGCCACGCGTTCCGTCGCCCCTCGCGGAGCGTGAAAAACGACAGCGCCTCGTCCAGCCGCCCCAGCGACTCGTCGATATCGGCGACGCCGTCGGCGTACCGCTCGGCGATGAGGGCCTGTTCCTCGTCGACGAGACGGCGGAGGACCCGGTTGATGCGGCGGTGGTCGTCGTACTTCGCGGGGCGGTCGGGGTCGATACCGACCTCGTGGAGCGCCAGCGCGAGGTCGTAGTTGACGTGCGCGTTGACGCCGAGCAACACGTCCTGCACGACGAGCGACTCCCCGGCGAGCGCCGTCTCGAAGGAGAGTTGCCACGGGTCGGGCACGTCGTCGTGGTCGCCGCGCTCGAAGGCGCGGAACGCCCGGCGATAGTGGTCCGCGAAGGTGACGAGGTAGTCGGCGACCCACTCGGGGTCGGTGAACTCGTCGCCGCCGAGTCCGCGGTCTACCTCGGCGGTCACGCGGACGTAGATAGTCAGGAAGGCGGCGCGGCGGTCGCCGCGCTCGTACAGGAGCGATTCGAGCGCCGACAGCCGGTCGTGGGCGTCGGCCACGTCTCGGAACGGCGCGTCGACGAGGGCGAGAACCTCCTCGCTCGCGTCGCGGGCGACGCGGGAGAGAGAGGGGTTCGGCGTCCGCACCGCGGCCGCGAGCTTCCTTCCCTCCTCGAACGTCGTCCGTCGCATAGGCTGAATTCTCAGACGGTCCCGGCTTCGATAACGATACCGGCGCGCGCGGGTCGTCACGGTCCGGGCCGCGGCGGGTCACTCGGCGGCGCGGCGCTCACGCGCCCCGGCGCTGGAGACCGGACCGAGCGTCGATACGAAGCTCCCAGCCGAGGATGTCCTGCATCGGCTCCGTCTCCGAGAACAGGGTCGGGTACCACGCGTTGTCTTCGAGCACGTCGCGGACGCGGTCCCAGTCGCCGTCGTCGACCCGGCGGAGTTCGCCGTCGACGACGACGCTCTCCCACTCGTCCCGCGAGGGGGCGTTCCAGACGGCGAAACTCGCGCGGGCGGTCCGCTCGGCGAAGTCGGTCTTCTTCGAGGACTCGCCGGGGCGGAGGAAGACGAAGTAGAGCCGCCCCCGGTCGGCGTCGTACCCGAACGAGAGGGGAATCCCGTAGGCGACGCCGTCGTCCGCGAGCGAGAGGACGCCGACGCCCTCCTCGCGGAGCAGGCGGTCTATCTCCTCGGCCGGCATCTCGATTCGGTTGTGGTCGGCGAAACTCGGGGCCATGTGAGATATACGCACGGAGGCGACATAAGCCTGCCAGCGAATCGGAACGACCGGCGAGCGCCGCGGGCGGCGCGCGACGCGGGGCTTATCCCCGACGACAACGAACCGCGGGACGACACCCGGATGACGGTGAACACACTCCACCGGCCGACGCACCGAGACGCCCTCGTCCACCTCGAAGCCGCCTTCGAGCGCGGCGACATGGTGACGATATTCGGTCGGTGTACGGTCGACTACGACGGCCGCGCGACGAGCGAACTCGGTCCCGGCGACCGCCTCGTGGTGCTGAAGCCGGACGGCTCGATTCTGGTCCACACCGACGAGAAGCGGACGCCCGTCAACTGGCAGCCGCCGGGATGCACCCATTCCGCGAGCGTCCGCGACGGCCGGCTTCTGGTCCGGAGCACGCGCACGAGCCCCGACGAGCGACTCGACGTGCAGTTCGAGCGCGTCGAGCAGTGTTCGGCCTACGCCGTCGACGACCGAAGCGACCTCGAACTCGTCGGGAGCGAAGAGGACCTGCGCCAGCACATCCTCTCGGACCCCGACGTCCTCGAAGCGGGCTTCGAGCCGCTCGAAACCGAGCGGCAGAGCGACGCGGGCGCTATCGACATCTTCGGCGAGGACGCCGACGGCGTCGCGGTCGTCGTGGAGTTGAAGCGCCGGCGCGTCGGCCCCTCGGCGGCGAGTCAGCTTCGCCGGTACGTGGACGCGCTCCACCGCGAGTTCGGCGACGACGAGCCGGTTCGCGGCGTTCTCGTCGCCCCCTCGGTCACGGAGCGAGCCGCCGACATGCTCGACCGCGAGGGGCTGGAGTTCGTCGCGCTCGACCCCGAGACGGGCGAACCGCCGGTCGAGGAGGACGACGGCGAGAGCCGGGACGAAGGAGAGACCGCAGACGACGACGGCGACGGCAACCGCGACACCGACGACGGCGACGGCAACCGCGACGACGCCTAATCAGTCCAGACCGGCGGCGGCGACGAAGTTCTCGACGGTTCGGTCGGCCGTCACGTCGCCGAAGTCGCGGTCGGCGTCGCTTTCGGGCCAGCCGAAGTCGTCGGCGACGCGGTCGAGGAGGGCGGCCGTGAACTCGGGGTGGTACTGGACCGTCCAGACGGGCGCGTCCTCGTGGCGCGTGGCGAGGTAGTCGTAGTAGTCCGCGGAGGCGACGGTCTCCATGCGGTCGCCGGGGGCGACGACGTAGTCGCCGTGGACCATCGGGATGCGCCCGGAGACGCCCTCGAACAGGGGGTCGTCGCCGAGGTCGACGTCGGCGATGCCGCGGCGCTGGTCGCCGGCTTCGACGGTGCCGCCGAGGGCGTCGTTGACGAGTTGGTGGCCGAAGCAGACGCCGAGCGTGGGCAGTTCGCGGGCGACGAGGTCGCGGGCGAGCAGGCGCGCGTCGTCGAGCCACGGCCGCCCGTCGGTCTCGTAGACGCCCGCGGTGCTCCCGGTGATGACGACGGCGTCGACGTCCGAGAGCGTCGGGAGGCCGTCGTCGGGAAGCGAGTGAACGGTCCCCTCGCGGCCGGCGAGGGCGAGGTCGGCGAGCGCGTCGGTGAAGTACGCGGGGCCGTTCGCGGGCATACAGTCGCAGACGAGCAACATGGTCCGAATCGTGACGGTGGCGGCGCATAAGCGTGTCTCCCGGCCGGGACGGGCGGCCCGTCCGCCACCGGCGCTCGGCGCGGCTCGACTACGGTTCGGCGGCCCGCCGCGACGAACCGGCGTGCCAGCGCCTCACACGACCGCGGCGGGCGAATGAAGCTTCGAAGCGTTTTTAGCCCGCCTGACCCTTCGGTTTCACAAGTAACCATGTCAGACAAACCCGCCTCTATGTACCGGGAGATTACGAACCCGGCGTACACCCGACGCGAGTACATCACGGGCATCCCCGGTTCGAAGATCGCACAGCACAACATGGGCGACCTGCAGGCCGACCCCGAGGACTACCCCGTCCAGATCAGCCTGAAGGTCGAAGAGGAAGTGCAGATTCGCCACGGTTCGCTCGAATCCGCGCGTCTGTCTGCCAACCGCCTCATGCTCAAGCACGCGGGCGAAAAGCAGTACAAGATGATTCTGCGCAAGTTCCCGCACCACGTCATCCGCGAGAACAAGCAGGCGACCGGCGCGGGTGCGGACCGTGTCTCCGACGGGATGCGCCAGTCGTTCGGGAAGGTCGTCGGGACCGCCGCTCGCATCCCCAAGGGCGAGACGGTGTTCACCATCTACTGCGACGTCGAGGACGCGGAGACGGCGAAGGACGCCTTCCGCCGCGCGTACAACAAGATGTCGCCGCCGTGCCGCATCGTCGTCGACCGCGGCGAAGAACTGCTCGTCGCGTAAGTTCGCGTCTGCGCGCCGGCGCGCTCGGAACGCGCCTCGCCTCGAACCCACCATTTTTCCCCCGGGACCCCGCCTCGTAGCGTATGCTTCGGTTGGCGGTCACCACCTCCAGCGAGACGTTCGAGCGAATGCGCGGCCCGCTCGGCGACCGCGGCATCGACGTGGGACACCTCCCCGCCGAGGGGTTCGCGCTCGACCTCTCGACGCCGCCGGCCGAGCCGTTCGACGTCGGCTTCGTCTATCCCTCCCGCCCGATGGAGGGCGGCGTCGTCACCGCCAGACACGACCTCCCGTGGGTGAACACGCGCGAGGACGTCCTCACCTCGCGGAACAAGGCGGGCGTCATCGCGGCGCTCGAACGCGCCGGCCTGCCGGTCCCGCGGAGCGTCTGCGTCTCGAACCCGGCCGACGAGTCCGACCTGCTCGACGCCGTCGAATCCGCGGGCCTCGACTATCCCGTGGTCGTCAAGCCGAACTCGACGACTCGGGGCGTCGGCATCGCCAAGGCCCACGACCCGGACTCCCTTTCGGGCCACGCGGACGTGCTGAGCCTCGTCCACGACTTCCGAGCGACCGGCGACAAGTCCTTCCTGATTCAGGAGTGGCTCCCGGACGCGCGAGACTACCGGGCGATGGTGCTCGACGGCGAGGTCGTCGGCGCGGTGGAGCGCCGCCTGTCCGACGGCGCGCGCGACGGCGGGCGCTGGAAGCACAACGTCCACCGCGGCGCGGAGGCGGTCGGCGTGGCCCTCCCGAAGCGACACCGCGACCTCGCCGAGGCGGTCGCCGACGAGTTGGGCATCCGCTATCTGGGGGTTGACTTGCTCGAATCCGACGGACGGGTCGTCGTCTCGGAGACGAACGCCCGGCCGACCATCGACGACGACGCGAAGTACGACGACGGCTTTTTCGACCGACTGGCGGCGCTCGTCGAGCGGGTCGCAAAGAAGTCCTGAGCGGGCCGCGGCGAAGTCGAGTCGTTACTCGACGTCGATGGCGGCGGAGTCCTCGGCGCGGTCGAACGTGACCTGCAGGACGCCGTTGTTGAAGGTGGCCGACGCGGAGTGCTCGTCGACGCGGGCCGGGAGGCGGATGCGCTCGTCGTACTCGCGGCGGTCACCGGCGGCGCTGATAGTCAGCGTCTCACCGTCGCACTTGAGGTCGATGGCGTCTTTGTCGACGCCCGGGAGGTCCGCGACGAGTCGGAGTGTAGAGCCCTCATCGTACACGTCGATGTGGGTCTCGGAGGCGAATCCGGCGTCGCCTCCGGTCATGTCGTTCATCATCCGTTCGATTTCGTCGAAGATGTTGTCGAACGGGTCGTCGCGGTCGTCTCTGACCATGAGGGCCGCTATGAAATCGGAGGATAAAACGTTTCTGCCTGTGACAGTCACCTGCCAGCGAATCGCCAGAATTCGGCCGCGAGCGCCCGTCTACGGCCCGACCACTCGACCCTCCAGTTGGCGTATCAATCTCCGCACGTGTCTGACCGATTCTGTTCGTTTCTGTCGGTATTGTGACTGTGAATGAAAGGTAACGTTCGATTCAGTCGGATTTACCGAAACAGATATACTCTTGCGCCCGGGATATCAATACGGATACTACTCGAACATGAGTGAAAAATCCTACCTCAGCGCGGGCGAGAACGTGGACGAATCGGACGTGGTGCGGGTGGCACTCAACGGCTTCGGCCGCATCGGCCGGAACATCTTCCGTGCCGTCCTCGACAACCCGAAGGTCGAACTGGTCGCCATCAACGACGTCATGGACTTCGACGACATGGCGTACCTCGCGAAGTACGACTCCGTCATGGGCCGACTCGACGGCGTCGAGCGCGACGGCGACTCGCTTTCCATCGGCGGCACCTCGGTGGGTCTCTACAACGTCCAGTCCCCCGCGGAGCTTCCGTGGGGCGAACTCGACGTGGACGTGGCGCTCGAATGTACGGGCATCTTCCGCACGAAGGAAGACGCCTCCGCACACCTCGAAGCGGGCGCGGACAAGGTCGTCATCTCCGCGCCGCCGAAGGGCGACGAGCCCGTCAAGCAGATCGTCTACGGCGTCAACCACGACGAGTACGACGGCGAGGACATCGTCTCGAACGCCTCCTGTACGACCAACTCCGTCACGCCGGTCGCGAAGGTGCTCGACGAGGAGTTCGGCATCGAGAACGGTCTCCTGACGACCGTCCACGCCTACACGGGCAGCCAGAACCTCATCGACAGCCCCCACGCGAAGCAGCGCCGCGGGCGCGCCGCCGCCGAGAACATCGTCCCGACGACGACCGGCGCGGCGCAGGCGGCCACCGAGATTCTGCCCCAGCTCGACGGCAAGCTCGACGGCATGGCGATTCGCGTCCCCGTGCCGAACGGCTCGCTCACCGAGCTCGTCGTCCGGCTCGAAGACAAGCCCTCGGTCGAGGAGATCAACGACGCCTTCCGCGCCGCGGCCGACTCCGGCCCGCTCGCTGGCGTCCTCGGTTACACGGACGACGAGGTCACCTCGCGTGACATCCTCGGCCTGCCGTTCTCCAGCACCGTCGACCTCAACACGACGAACCAGGTCAACGACGGCGGCCTCTACAAGATTCTGACGTGGTACGACAACGAGTTCGGCTTCTCCAACCGGATGCTCGACGTCGCCCACTTCGTCACGCACCAGTAGACACCGCCGCCGCGAATCGCCCGCGATTTCAGCGCGAGCTACCCACCACTAAGTAATCCCTCCACGTTCTTCCACCCGATGTTCAAGACCCTCGACGACCTCGACCCGGAGCAGCGCGTACTCGTCCGACTCGACCTCAATTCGCCGATCGAAGACGGCGAGGTCCAAGACAACCGACGGTTCGACCGCCACGCGGAGACCGTCCGCGAACTCGCCGAGGCCGGCCACCGCGTCGTCCTCATGGCCCATCAGGGCCGTCCCGGTGGCGACGACTTCGTCTCGCTCGAACAGCACGCCGACATCCTCGCGAGCCACGTCGGCCGCGACGTGGCGTTCGTCGCCGACACCTACGGCGACGAAGCCATCGCCGCCATCGACGCGCTCGAAGCCGGCGAGGTGCTCCTCCTCGAAAACACGCGGATGTGCGACGAGGAACTCCCCGAGGAAGACCCCGAGGTCAAGGCCGACACCGAGTTCGTCCGGACCCTCGCCGAGCACGTCGACGCCTACGTCAACGACGCCTACTCGGCGGCCCACCGCTCGCACGCCTCGCTGGTCGGCTTCCCGCTCGTGTTACCCGCCTACGCGGGCCGCGTGATGCAGACCGAGTACGAGGCGAACTCCTCTATCGCCACCCGCGAGTTCGACGGGCAGGTGACGATGGTCGTCGGCGGGACGAAAGCCACCGACGTCATCGACGTGATGAACAACCTCGGCGACAAGGTCGACCAGTTCCTCCTCGGCGGCATCGCCGGCGAACTGTTCCTCCGCGCGGCCGGCAACGACGTGGGCTTCGACCTCGAAGGGATGGACTTCTTCGACGACCAGTGGGAGGAAAACCGCGAGACCATCGAGTCGCTGCTCGACGAGCGCGGCGACCAGATTAAGCTCGCGGTCGACCTCGCCTACGAGAACGAGACCGACGACCGCGGCGAAATCGCGGTCGCCAACATCACCGAGAAGGACCGCGCGTACCTCGACGTGGGCTCGATGACGGTCGACGAGTACGACCCCATCATCCGCGACTCCGAGGCCGTCTTCGTGAAGGGCGCGCTCGGCCTGTTCGAAGACGAGCGGTTCGCGGTCGGCACGACCGGCGTCCTCCGCGCCATCGCCGAGACCGACTGCTTCTCCGTCGTCGGCGGCGGCGACACCTCCCGCGCCATCGAGATGTACGGCATGGACGAAGCCGACTTCGGCCACGTCTCCATCGCCGGCGGCGCGTACATCCGCGCGCTGACCGGCGCGCCGCTCGCCGGCGTCGAGGCGCTGAAGCAGGACTAAACGCGCGCAGCGTCACCCGTCTCTCTTCTCGGCGAACACGCCGGCCGCGCCGTCGACGAGAATCGCGACGCCACCCGCGAAGACCAACAACGTGAGGAGTCCGCCGACGGCGTTGTCGTCGGGGAAGTCCCCCGAGGCGCGAACCGCCAGCGTCCACCCGGCGCTGAACGCCGCGTAGCCCGCCATCGCCGCGCCGATGGCGACGTTCGTTCCGCCGCCGAGCGTCACGCTGAGCGCCGGCGACCCGACTTCCCCAGCCTCGTCGGCGGCGGTCTCGGCGGAGCCGTCCGTCTCGCCCGCGTCGCCGTCGGAGTCGTCGCGTTCTGACACGTCCCGAACGGGGACCGCGCGGGACATAAGTGTCACCCAACGTTGATAGCCGACGCCGCCGAAGCGACGCGCATGAAACTCGGCGTCGTCTCCGACACGCACGACAACCTCGACTACGTCGAAGCCGCGGTCTCGCACTTCGAATCGGAGGACGTGGACGCGGTCGTCCACTGCGGCGACATCGTCGCGCCCTTCTCGGCCGCGCCGTTCGACGCGGACTTCGACTTCCACGCCGTCCGCGGCAACAACGACGGCGAGTGGGCGCTCCGCGAGGCGGTCGAGTCGTTCGGCACCTACCACGGCGACTTCGCGCGCCTGACCCTCGACGGCCAGGAGATAGCGGTCTACCACGGCACCGAGGCCGGACTGGTCGATGCCCTCGTCGAGTCCGAAACGTACGACTTCGTCCTGCGCGGCCACACCCACGAGCGGGTGGTCGAACACCGCGGGAAGACGACGCACGTCAACCCCGGCGGCCTGCCGATTCCCGGCGCGGACGACGAGTTCCACGTCGCGGTCGTGGACCTCGACACCGGGAACGTGGCGTCGCGGTCGCTGTGAGGGGCAAGCGAGCTGGCGGGCCGTTTGGTTTTCCCAGTCAGCTGTTTGTCGTGTGAAACAGCTGCTCGGTAGCGCGTACGAACGTTCCGACTCTTATTCCACGATCTCGAATGGTGCGGCGAGTGCGATTCCCGTATCGTTATCGGAGAATCCCCAGTAGATGAATCGGTACGTTCCTGCCGTATGTATCGTACACCGTTGAAATGGTCCCCAGAAGTCGTTCGCACTGAGTTCCATCTCCCATCGGAGCTCGTCGCCAGGGGCCAGTATCTGTTCAGAGGATGACCACTCGTACTCGTCTCGCACACCGATTGTGTTTCGCCACGTCCCCTTATCGACCAAGCGCTGAATCATGTATCGTGGTTTCCCGAGTGTGGTGAGGGAGTCAGTAGACTCGTTTGTGAGCGTCGCGACGAATTGCTCACCTGGCGAGACAGATTGTGGCACTGTCAGAGACGCATATCGAAGGTAGTCCACTATCGATCGATTGGTGAAAACGTCCCCAACGTCTCGATAACCCGAAGAACAGACGTTCTGGTCACGTCGCGTAATAGTATTGAGGCACCCAGACAGGGCCGCCGTTCCGATTGCACCGGCGAGTGCGAGAAATCGGCGGCGGGGAAGAGGAGGGCTCATATCAGTAACAGACGCTACTGTCGGCATGTATTTATTCTAACCTGATACCGATGAATCCGACACCCGTGCGCTGGACTAATTGAGATGTGGTTTCTCTGTACTAACCGCACAGCGTCAGACGACACCGTCTGCTGCGGATTCGAACAGCCGAATGGGTGAAAAAGCCGCGACCGCACCGAACTGAACAGGCGATTCGCGTTAGTCGTCGGCGAACTCCGCGCGCGCCTGCTCAGCGAAACCGGACGGGCTACCGGAGATGCCGATACCGAGCGTCTGGTCCGTGAGTTCCATGCTCGTCTGCTGGTCTTCGGTGTCGAACATCGCGCGGATGGCGTCGACGTTCTCGGGAATCACGTCGGACTGCTGGTGGATGGCCTGGAACAGGTAGAGGTCCCGGCCGTTGACGCCGATGGACTCGCCCCACACGCAGTTTTCCCACATGTCGCCGCGCGGGCGGCCCGCGTCGAGCGCGAAGTCCATGAGTTTGCCCGCGCCGTCGATGCCCATCCCCTCCGGGATGACGTAGACGCGGTTCTCGCCTTCGAGCAGTTGGCGGACGTGCGCGCCGGTCACGTCGTCTTCGAGCGTGACGTTGAGCGCGTGGACGTGCATCAGCGTCGCCGGCACCTTCAGCCCGAGCGTGTCGATTTCGAGGTCGGGGAAGATGGTCTTCACGTCGGGGCCGTGGTGAGAAGGAATCTTGATGGGGTTCGGGAGGATGTCGTTTATCGGCCCGCGGGAGTTCTGACCGGGGTCGCCGCCGCGGCGGACGAGCGTCGCCCGGACCTTCTCGACGCCGTACTCGGCTTCGAGCGGCGCGATGATGCGCGACAGGCCGGTCGTGTTACAGGAGACGACGCGGACGTAGTCGGCGTCGCGGGCGGCGTCGAAGTTGGCCCGCGCGTTGAAGCTCACGTCGGCCACGTCGGCGTCCTCGCCGCCTTGGAAGATGGCGGGCGTGTGGTGGGTCTCGTACAGTTCGCGGTTCTCCGCGCCGATGCCGGACGGCGTGCAGTCGACGATGATGTCCGCCTTGGCAACCAGTTCGTCCACCTCGCCGGCGAGGTCGACGCCGGCTTCGGAAAACAGCGGCGAACGTTCCGGAATCGCGGCGTACATCGGGTAGCCGCGTTCGCCCGCGGTGTGCGCTTCGAAGTTGGGCTGGGTCTTGGCCACGCCGATGAGTTCCATGTCGGGCTGCGCGTGGACCGCGTCGGCGACGCGCTTGCCGATAGTGCCGTAGCCGTTGACACCCACTCGTATCATGGGAGACAAACGACCGGGGCCGACTATAGTTATTTCGATGGTTAATACTTAGAAATTAACTCTCGGGCGAGTGAGTCCCTCGATTACCTCCGACGCGAGTGAACCCCCGATTCGGGGCGGGAGAGGCCAGAACCGAACGGGGGGAACGGGATGGGAACGCCTAACAGCGCCGGCGGCGCAGGTGTCCACATGCCCGAATCCGACGCAGACCTCCGCGCCGCCAGCGAGACGGCGGTCCGCCAGTGTCTCGACCTCCAGCCCGACGAGTCGCTCGTCGTCGTCACCGACGACAAGCGCGAGCGCATCGGCGAGGCGCTCTACGAGGTCGCAAGCGAGGTGACCGACGACGCCGCAATCGTCCGCTACCCGCCGGGGAACCAACACGGCGAGGAGCCGCCCGCGCCGGTCGCCGCCGCGATGCAGGCCTGCGACGCCTTCCTCGCGCCGACGACGAAGAGCCTGAGCCACACCCGCGCCCGCGGCGACGCCTGCGACGCCGGCGCTCGCGGCGCGACGCTTCCGGGCATCACCGAGGAGGTGTTCGTCACCGGCCTCGACGCCGACTACGACGCCATCTACGACCACAGCGCGGCGATGCTCGACGCCGTCAGCGACGCCGACGAACTGCGCGTCACGACCGAGAAGGGCACGGACATCACGTTCGTCCGCGGCGACCGCGAGTGGCTCGCCGACACCGGCGCAATCGCGGAGGCCGGCTCGTTTTCGAACCTCCCCGCGGGCGAAATCTTCCTCAGCCCCGCGTCCGCGACGGGCACCTACGTCGTCGACGGGACGATGATGCCCCACGGCCTCCTCGACGAGGGACGGGAGCTCCGCTTCGAGGTCGAAGACGGCTACGTCACCGAGATTTCCGACGACGACATCCGCGAGCAGGTCGAGGCCGCGGCGGAGGAGGTCGGCGACGACGCCTACAACCTCGCCGAAATCGGCATCGGCACCAACGTCGGCGTGACCGACCTCGTCGGCTCCGTCCTGCTCGACGAGAAGGCCGCGGGCACGGTCCACATCGCCATCGGCGACGACGCCGGCATCGGCGGCGACACCGACGCGCCGCTCCACCTCGACGGCATCGTCCGCGAGCCGACGGTGTACGCCGACGGCGAGGAAGTCGACCTGCCGCAACCCTGAGCGGGCGCACGCCGCGACCGCGGCCGCGCGGCCAGCGGGTCGCCGAACGAGCGTCCTGCCACCGACTCCCACGCCGAAACGGAGAAAGGCGGCTTTTTACGCCCTGATGGGCTAGCGACCCGTATGAGCCTACCCGACGCCGGCGAGCGCGTCCCCCTCTCCTGTCCGACGTGTTCGCCCGACGAACCCACCGTCCACGAGGTGCTGAAGCCCGGCGGTCACTCGACCGTCCGGTGTACCGAATGCGGCCACGTCCACAAGGAGAAAGTCGAGATTCCCGACGAGACCGAGATGAACGTCGTCGTCTCGCAGGACGGCGACTCCGTCTCGACCGAGGTGCCCGTGCCGGTCGGCACGACCATCGAGGTCGGCGACGAGTTCATCGTCGACACGCCCGAGGCGATTCAGCTCGTTCGCATCACGGGCATCGAGGTCGGCCCCGAACAGCGCGCCGACGAGGCCGAAGTCGCGGACGTGAAGACCGTCTGGACCCGCGTCGTCGACAACGTCGCGGTCAACGTCACCATCCACCCGAAGGACGGCAAGCGCGAGGACACCCGGAGCGTCACCGTCAACGTCCCCGGCGACTACGAGTTCGTCGTCGGCGAGACGGAGGCGTTCGGCGACGAGGAGGTCGAAATCGAAGGCCTCGTCGTCCGCTCGGACGCCCCCGAGTACCGCCACGGCAAGCTCGACCACCCCGGCGACATGGTGTACGCGAAGGACGCGAAGCGCGTCTACGCCCGCGACCAGACCTCGACCGCGTGGTCGGCCTGGTAAGGCGGAGCCGACGCCGAACCGCTCCGACCCGCCGCCGACGGCCCGTCCCGCCGGCCCAACGCACGACCTTTTGTTTTCGGCCCCGTCGGTGCGACCATGCCTACCCGCGACCGGTCGCAGTCGTCGGTCGAATCGCTCGCGCTCCTGTGGGCCGCCCGCGAGAGCGGCGTCATCGACGCGCTCACGACGAGCGCCGGCACCGTCGAGGCCGTGGCCGAAACCGCCGGTATCGACTCCCGAGCCGCCCGCATCACCGTCGAGGCGCTGGCCGCGATGGGCTTCATCAAGCGCGTCGGCGACGAGTACGAGATAACCAACCGCGCGCTCGGCTTCCTCGCCAAGCGCGACGTGCGCTCCATCGGCCGCCTCCCGCACGCGCTCGACCGCTTTTCGCTCTACGCCGACCTCCCGGAGACGATGGCGTCCGGCGGGTCGCCCGCGCTCCCGGACGACTGGCTTCGAAACCGACTCGGCGCGCACGACGCCACCGACGAATCGGTCGTCCGGGCCTGCGTCACCGCCGCGGTCCGCGAGGCACCCGACGCGACGCGCGTCCTCGACCTCGGCGGCGCGTCGGGCGTCTTCGCCCGGGAGTTTCTCGCCCGCGGCCGCGACGTGACCCTCGTCGACGACGCGGACACCGTGGAAGTCGTCCGACCGCTCCTCTCGCGCGCCGGCGTGGACCTCGTCGCGGGCGACCCGACCGACCCGCCGGTGTCGGGGTTCAAGCTGGTCTTCGCCGGCGACGCCTTCGCCGGGCGCGACCCGGCCGAATCGCGGGCGCTCGTCTCCGGCGCATGCGACGCCCTCGAACCCGGCGGCGCGGCGGTCTTCGTCGATAGCCTGCACGGTCGGTGTTCGACCGACGCGACGGCCGGACGGGCGGTGGACGCGCTCGCCACGGGCCGCGGCGACCTCTACGACGAGGCGACGGTTCGCTCGTGGATGGAATCGGCCGGATTCGACGGCTGTGCGGTCCGAGACGTGCCGGGGACCGACCTGCAGGCGGTCGTCGGCGAGCGTGCGGTTGATTAGGACCGACCCCCGAGTTCGGATATGGACAACTCGGTGCTGCGCGACGACATGGTCGACGGCCTGGAGCACTCGCTTGAGTCGCTCCCGGAGGCCGTCTCCATCGCCATGCGCAGCGTCCCGCGACACGAGTTCGTCACCGACTCGCCGTATCAGAACCGCCCGACGGAGCACCGCGACACGAACACGACCATCCTCGCGCCGACGACGGTCGCGCGCCTGCTCTCCGCGCTCGACCCGCAACCGGACGACGAGGTGCTCGTCGTCGGCGCGGGCGTCGGCTACACCGCCGCGGTCCTCGCCGAAATCGTCGGCGACGCGCACGTCCACGCCGTCGACATCACGCGCTCGCTCGTCTACGAGGCGCGCGAGAACCTCCAGCGCGCCGGCTACGGCGGCGTCCTCGTGGACTGCCGCGACGGCGCGGAGGGGTTGGCCGACTACGCGCCCTTCGACCGCATCCTCGTCGAGGCCTCGGCGGTCCGCCCGCCCGCGAGACTCCTCGCGCAACTCGCCGACGGCGGCCGACTCGTCATGCCGAAAGGCGTCGGCGAGCAGACGCTCGTCGCCGTCGAGGACGGCGAGGTTGCCGAGTCGTTCGGCCCGCTGTCGTTCAAACCGCTGCTCGTGGACGGCGAGCAGACCGGGAGCATCGTCAGAAACCGGACGCGACGCGAGGACCCCGAGTACGAGGGTCGAGGCTGGCACGCCGGCCACGGCTGGGAACAGGACTGGATAGACTGGGGCGGCCGCGGGTAGACGAACGAGCGGGAGGGTCGACGCGTCGGCCGGCGCGACAGTCACGGTTCTCCGGGGGCGAGAACCACCGATCCACGATTTAGCCGCCGAGCGCGTAGCTAGTACCGGTGAATCAACCATGGAGAAGAACGTCGGCGGCTACGACCGCATCGCGCGCGCCGTCCTCGGACCGGTGCTCATCGTCGTCGGCGCGGCGGGTCTCGCGGGCTTCCTGACCATCGCGGCGGGGACCCTCGGACTCGTCGTCGCCGTCGCGGCGCTCCTCGTCGGAGCGGTCCTCGCGACCACGGCGGTCACCCAGAAGTGCCCGCTCAACGACCTGCTGGGCTTCAACACTTACGAGGGCGCGAAGACGACCGATACCGAGACCGAATCCGCGGGCAAGCCCCGCGCGCAGTGAGCTTTTCTTTGAATCGCAGTCGAGACCGGCCGCCCCGGAGAGCGGTGATGATGACACCCGAATTATCAAAACAGATAACTCGCGGGAAACAGCTTTTGCATCGCTCCAGAGACCGGAAGTAGCGATGACGCCACCCATCCCGACGCGGAAACGGCTCCCGGACGACCTGCTCGAACGGGCCAACTGGGTCGGGTGGCGGACAGAGACGTGCGACGGTGCCGAAACGGCGATTCTACAGGACGCGACCGGCGGCCCCGCGTCCGTGACCGACGCCTCGACGTGGGCGACGTTCGACGAAGCGCTCGCGTTCGTTCGCGACGGTCGCGCCGACGGCGTGGGCTACGTCTTCACCGACGACGACCCCTTCGTCAGTATCGAACTCGACAACTGCCGCGACACCGACACCGGCGCGACCGCGGCGTGGGCGCGGACGCTCGTCGACCGGCTCGACTCCTACACGGAAGTCAGTCCCTCGGGGACGGGCCTGCAAGTAATCGTCCGCGGGACGCTCCCGCTGGGACGCACCCGAGCCGACGCCCTCGAACTCTCGGCCGGCGCGCGGTTCTGTCCCGTGACGGGCGACCGCGTCGACGGCGCGCCCCCGGCGGTCGCCGAGCGGAGCGACGCGCTCGCGGCGATTCACGGCGCGTACGTCGAAGTCGACCCGGAGCCGCCGACGGTGACGCCGGTCGAGTCGGTCAACGCACTCGACTCGACCAACCCAGACGCGCCGAGCGCGGGGCGAGCCCCCGCCGACGCCCGCCTCGACGAGATAAGCGGTCCGGGTAACGACCTCGACGACGACGAGATAGTCGACCGCGCCTCGACCGCCGTGAACCGCGTGACGTTCACCCACCTGTGGCGCGGTGACGCGAGCGACTACGACGACCGCGACGAGGCGGACGCGGCGCTGTGTTCCATCCTCGCGTTCTGGACGGCCGGCGACGCGCGACAGATGTGTCGCCTGTTTCGGGACTCCGGGCTCTTTCGGCCGAAGTGGGACGAGGTCGCGTACGCCGACGGGTCGACCTACGGCGCGAAGACGGTCCAGCGAGCGATTCGGGAGACGAGCGAGTTCTACGACCCGTCGGGCTGGTCCAGCGCGGTCCGGCGGTCGTCCACGCCGTCGGACGACGGACGGCGGCGTGGCGGACGCGACGACGACGCGGCGACCGACCCGGGAGGACGGCCGGCGACACCCACCGACGCGTCGCCGATTGGCGAGCGCGGGGCGTTCGACCGGTTCGACGAACTCCGGGCGTGGCTCGACGACGTCGTCGACGAAAACGAGCGGCTCCGCGGCGAACTCGACGCGGAGCGGGAGCGACGGCGCGACCTCGAAGCGCGGGTGAGCGACGGCGGAGACGAAGGCGGCGACGGGGGCGGAGAGCGAGGCGAACGCGCGGGACGCGGCTGGTCCCTGTTCCGCTGGCTCCGGCGGTGACCGTCGCCGTCTCGGCGGTGTTCTGAGCGAGATTACGACTTGAGTCCGCTTCCGGTGAGCGGCACGACCACGTCGGCGTCGCGGTCGAGGACGCCCGAGAGGCGCAGTTCGCGGAGCGCCGCGGGCGCGACGGCGCAGGTCGGCTCCGTGTAGAAGCCGTGGCGGTGGAGCCGGTCGAGTTCGTCTTCGACCGCGTCGGCCGACAGGGCGATGGCGTCGCCGCCGGTGTCGTCGAGCGCCTCGTGAATCTCGGCCTCGCGGACGGGGTCGAGAATCTGGATGCCGTCGGCCACGTCGTTGGTCTCGTCGGCCGTGTGGTGGCGGGCGTCGGCGATGGGCGAGTAGCCGGCGGCCTGCGCGCCGTACAGTTCGGGCATCCGGTCGGTCCAGCCCGCCTCGTAGAGCGCGCGGAAGCCGCGGTACGCGCCGAGGAACAGCGTCCCGTGGCCCAGCGGCGTGACGACCGCGTCGGGGACCGACCAGTCGCGCTGGGCGGCGATTTCGTAGGCGACGGTGGCCGTGCCCGCGAAGAACGCGGGGTTCCACGCGTGGCTCGCGTACCACGCGTCGTCGGCCTCGACTGCCTCGACGCAGGCGTCGGTCACGGCCTGTCTGGAGCCCTCGATTCGGACCGGCTTCGCCCCGGCGCGCTCGATGGCGCGGAGCTTCGAGGGCTTGACCGACGCGGGCACGTAGATTTCGGCGTCGATGCCGGCGCGGGCGGCGTAGGTGGCGACGGCGGCCCCCGCGTTGCCCGAGGAGTCCTCGACGACGCGCTCGACGCCGAGTTCGGACGCGAGAGAGAGCATCGTCGTCGCGCCGCGGTCCTTGAACGAGCCGGAGGGGAAGACGTACTCCAGCTTGAACGAGGCCTCCCACTCCGCGGCGTCCACGAGGGGCGTCATCCCCTCGCCGAGGCTGGCGTGGGGGTCGGTCGGGAGGAACTCGTCGAACGCCCAGAGGCCGTCGCGGTAGTCGAGGTCGGCGTCGGCGGGGGCGGCCGCCGACGGCGTCGGGTCGGCCGCGAAGTCCAGCGGTTCGCCGCAGGCACAGCGCCAGCGCCACGCGTCGTAGGTCTCGCCGCAGGCGTCGCACGCGAGTCGGAGCCGGGTCGGGAGTTCGGGTGATGTCGTCATGAACGTGGGTGGGTGAGTCGAGTGGGATTGGGTCGAGTGGAGTGGAATGGAGCCGGTGTCAGTACGTGTCGAGGTCGATACCGACGGAGCAGACGTACTCGCCGGAGGCGACCTGCGGGAGGCGTCGCGCCCGCCAGAAGATGCCGTCGTGGTCGGCGGTGACGCGGGCTTTGAGCTTGCCGAACACGTCGGTCACCTCGAACACCACGTCGCCGGCGGAGACGCGCTCGCCGAGGTCTCGCTTGAACCGGACGAGCCCGCCGACCGGCGAGCCGTACTGGTCGAAGCCGCGGGCGCGGGTCTGGGCTTTCAGCTCCACGTCGCCGTCGAGGAAGTCGTAGCCGCGGAGGACGTTGTAGACGCCGCGGACGCCTTTCTCGATGCTCTCTTCGTCCCAGCCGACGCAGCCGCCGAGTTCGGGGTCGATGGTCGGAATCCCGGCGTCGGGGGCGGCGCGGGCGAGTTGGCCGTCCGGACCTTTCTGGTCGAGGACGTAGCCGCAGCCGAACGTCTTGGCGAGCCGGAGGCACTTGGCGTGCATCCGGTGGTGGCGGCCACAGCGGACGCGGACCTCGTCTATCATCCGGCTCGTCGAGCCCTGATGGAGGTCGACGATGAGGTCGGCGTCGCGGGCGGCGGCGAACGTCGCGGCCGCGATGCGCTCCGAGGAGGTGCCGCGCTCGTCGCCGGGGTACGCCCGGTTCATCTTCGTGTCGTCTATCGGGTTCCGGTGCTGCGCGACCTGAAAGGCGTGGTAGTTGACGATGCCGACGACGAGAATCGTCCCGGAGATTTCCGCGGGGTCGAGCTGCGGGACGACCCGCTGGATGACGCCGACGCCGTTGAGTTCGTCTCCGTCCGAGGCCGCCTGCATGTAGAGCGTCTTGCCCGACGACGCGCCGTTGATGACGGCGACGGGCAGGCCGACGCTCCCGCCGTCGCGGGACTCGCCGACTTCGAGGCGGCCCACGTCCATCTCCCCCGGGGCCGCGCTCGCCGTTCCCAAGGTAATCATACCGCCAACCTCGGACCCACCTCCCTTTAGGGGTTCGGTCCGCTGAGGTCCCCCGAGGAAAGCGTTGCCGCTATGGTCTCGCGGCCGCAACCGGCGACCGTGACAGACGACGTTCCCGACCGACCGCCGACGGGGGGACTGGTGCAGGCGCTGGACGTGCCGCGAAACGCCGCTATCGGGGCGACCGTCGGCCTCGCGTTGGCCGTCGTCGCCTACCTGTTTCGGGTCCTCGAACTGTTCGGCCCCTTTGCCGGCACCCGCGAGTACCCGATACTCGGCCCCGAGGGCTGGTTCCTCCTCCTCGCGTTCGTCCTCGCGTCCGCGACGGCGCTGCTCGTCGCGACGGCGCTGACGCTCGTCTCTGCGTACCGACTGAGTAAGTCGCTCTGAGCCGTCGGTTCCGTTGGCTCGGTCTCGGCCTACTCGTCGAACTCGCGCTCGTCGCCGACGAGTTCGCCCAGTCGCTCCGCGCCGGCTCTGGTCCCCTTGGCGATGATGAGGTCGCCGCCGTGGAGCCGCGTTTCCGACCCCGGCGAGACGACCCACTCGCGGCCGCCGGCCCGGCGGACCGCGATGACGCGCATCCCCGTTTCGGTCTTGACGCGCCGGTCGCCGAGGGTCGCCTCCGCGAGGTCGCTTCGGGGGGCGACCCGCAGGCGGATGATGACCTCGTCGGACTCCTTGACCGCGGCGGCGACGACCGGGTGGGCGTCGATGCCGCGGAGGACGCCCTCCGCGATTTCGAGCGCGGCGTCCGAAATCATCTCGGTCGCGCCCGCCAGTTGGACGAGGCCGCGGAGCGACACGGGGTCTTCGACCCGGCTCGCCGCGCGGAGCGTCCACGCCTCGAACCGGGACTTGAGCGCGTCCACCTCGGCTTCGAGCTCCTCGACCTCCTCGGCGACGCCCTCGCTGTCGAACAGCACCGCGCCGTAGGCGAGGTCGACGGCGAGTTCGCTCATGTCCTTCATCAGGACGATGGAGTCGACGGCGCGTTCGAGGTCCTCGATGGTCGGCTCGGGCACGTCCGGCGGGTCGTACCGGAGGCCGGTGGCGGCCTCGTGGACGGTCTGGAGGCCGTCGTCGCGGCCGCGGAGGAGGAGCACGTCGCCGGCGCGGAGCGTCGTCTCGTGGTCGGGGTTCGTCACCCACTCGCCGGCGCGATGGATGGCGACGACGCGGACGCCCGTCTCGGTCTCCATGTTGATGTCGCCGAGGTCCCGGCCCGCGTACGGCGACTCGTCGGTGAGTTCGCACCGAATCGTCGTCTCGACGGCCTCGGGGAGCGCCGCGCGGATGGCGTCCGGGAGGCCGATGTCCTCGATGACGACCTTGGCGATGTCGCCCGCGGCGTCGGAAATCTTCTCGGCCGCGCCGACGACGCCGAGGACGGGCGCGAGTTCCTCTGCGTCTTCGGGGCTGCGGGCGGCCATCATCAGGCTCATACGCGCCTGTAGCTGGAGGATGTCCATCCGCTCTTCGAGGTCGAGGACCTCGGCCGCGAGGTCGTCGTTCGCGTGGAGGACGGCGGAGTACGAGAGGTCGATGAGTAACTCCGCGGTGTCTTTCATCTCGGCGAGGACGGCCTTGACGCTGACAGGCTCGTACTCGATGTCCTCCGGATTCATGCGCCCGGCTTCACGACGGGACGGCAAAAGGCTTGCCAGGAATAGTGGTGCCACCGTGGTTCGAGAGAACTACGCCGCCGACGTATATGACTGCGCGGGTCGTCCGAGCGGCGCGTGCGACCCGCTCGGGAGCCCCGTATAAGGGGGCCGGAAATGACGACAATTGTCGAACACTATTTTAGACACCGACTGTCCGCGAAACCGACAGACGGGACTGCCGTCGTATGTGTATGGCGGTCGATAACATATGAGTGAAAACGGTAACGCTTTTTTGATATGGTAGGCAACGTTTTGGGTATGTCAGGCGAACTGAAGCGGGGGCTGGAAGGTGTGCTGGTCACCGAATCGAAGCTCAGTTTCATCGACGGCGACGCGGGACAACTCGTTTACTGCGGGTACGATATCGAAGACCTCGCACGGGACGCAAGCTACGAGGAAGTGCTCTATCTCCTGTGGCACGGAGAGCTGCCGACGCGGGAGGAACTCGACGCGTTCTCCGACGAACTCGCGGCCCACCGCGGCCTCGACGACGGCGTCCTCGACGTGGCGCGCGAGCTCGCAGAGCAGGACGAGTCGCCGATGGCGGCGCTCCGAACGCTCGTCTCCGCGATGTCGGCGTACGACGAAAACGCCGACTTCGAGGACGTGACCGACCGCGAGGTCAACCTCGAAAAGGCAAAGCGCATCACCGCGAAGATGCCGTCGGTGCTGGCGGCCTACGACCGCTTCCGTCGCGGCGACGACTACGTCGAACCCGACGAGAGCCTGAATCACGCCGCGAACTTCCTCTACATGCTCAACGGCGAGGAGCCGAACGAGGTGCTCGCAGAGACGTTCGACATGGCGCTCGTGCTCCACGCCGACCACGGCCTGAACGCCTCGACGTTCTCCGCGATGGTCACGTCCTCGACGCTCTCTGACCTCTACAGCGCGGTCACCTCGGCCGTCGGCACGCTCTCGGGGTCGCTCCACGGCGGCGCGAACGCGAACGTCATGCGGATGCTGAAGGACGTCGACGACAGCGACATGGACCCGACCGAGTGGGTCGAAGACGCCCTCGACCGCGGCGAGCGCGTCGCCGGGTTCGGCCACCGCGTCTACAACGTCAAGGACCCGCGCGCGAAGATTCTCGGCGCGAAGTCCGAGGCGCTCGGCGAGGCCGCCGGCGACATGAAGTGGTACGAGATGTCGGTCGCCATCGAGGAGTACATCGGCGAGGAGAAGGGTCTCGCGCCGAACGTGGACTTCTACTCCGCGTCGACGTACTACCAGATGGGCATCCCCATCGACCTCTACACCCCCATCTTCGCCGTCTCGCGCGTCGGCGGCTGGATAGCGCACGTCCTCGAACAGTACGAGGACAACCGTCTCATCCGCCCCCGCGCCCGCTACACCGGCGAGAAGGACCTCGACTTCCCGTCGGTCGACGAGCGATAGGCGACGCGTCGCACGCGACTTTTTCCCGTTCCCCGTCACCCGGAGCGACGCGTCGCCCGCCGGGGGCGCTCCCGCTTCCGTCTCCGCCGTCCGTCGTCCGAGCGCGCCTCGCTCAGTCGTCTTCGCCCACGTCGTCGACGCCGACGCTCCCGCGTTCGACCATGAGCGAGTCGGCGTGGCCCGCCCAGTCGGCGTAGTAGAACGCGACGAGCGCGAACAGCCCCATCCACGTGAACGACAGGACGATGCCGATTCGCGCGCCGAGCGGGCCGTAGTCGAACACGTCGACCAGCAGGTACGACAGGCCGACGAAGAAGCCGAACACCCCGGTCAGCCGGGCGACGAAGGGGATTCGCGTCGCGCCCGCGCCCTGGAGCGACCCGGAGAGGCCGACGAAGAGCGCCAGTCCCGGCGCGGCGAGGCCGTAGGCGACGGCGAACTTCACGGCCCACTCGATGTCCGCGCCGCCGCCGGAGCCGAGGAGGCCGACGACGGGTTCGGTGAACGCCGCGAGCAGGAGACCGATACCGCCGACCGAGACGACAGACAGGAGCGCCACCGCCTCGCCCTGATACCGCGCGGCCTCGCTGTCGCCCGACCCGAGCGCCTGTCCGACGAGGACGCTGGCGGCGACGTTGTAGCCGCGCGCCAGCGGGCTGGCGACCTGCTGGTACACCCGGCGGCCGATTTGGAACCCGGCGTTGACGGCGTCGCCGAAGCCGAGGAGGAGCGCGTTGAACGGGAACTCCGCGAGTTCGGCGGCGATGCCCTCACCGACCCGAGGGGTGGCGATGCGCACGAGTTGGCCGGCGACCGTCCGGTCGCGGGGGCGGACCAGCGAGGTCGGCGACGCGGGGCGGGCGAGCGCGACGAGGAGCAGCCCCGCCGAGAGGACGTTCGCGGTCGAGGTGGCGAGTCCGACGCCCAGCACGCCGAGCGCCGGCAGGCCGACGAGGCCGAAGCCGAGGCCGACCGACAGCCCGATGTTGACGACGTTGGCGAAGACGTTGACCAGCATCGGCGTCCGGGTGTCGCCGACGCCCTGCAGCGACCGCGAGCCGACGAGCGAGACCAACCGCGCGGGCGACGTGGCGAAGATGACCGCGAGATACGTCGTTCCGAGGGCGACGGCACGGTCGCTCGCAGGGAACGCGCCGATGGCCGCCTCGCCGAGCGTGAAGCCGAAAATCAGGAACGGGATTCCCGCGAGGAACGCGAGGAGGAGCGCCGTCGAGATGGCCTCGCTCCGGTTGGCGTCCGCGCCGCTCCCCGTGTCCTGACTGGAGAGCGCGATTGCGCCGCCGCCGAGGCCGAGGCCGATGCGGAGCGGGAACCGGGCGTAGAGGTCGGCGAGGCCGATAGCGACGACGGCGGCCGGGGAGAGCGCCGCGGTGACGGCCACGTCGACGGTCCGCATCGCCGTCTGGGCGGTCTGCTCGGCCATCACCGGCCACGCGAGCGAGAAGATGCGCTTCCAGACCCGCCGGAGGCGACCGATGTTCATGCCGAGGCCACGGACCTCGCGCAGTTGACGCTACCGGAAGCGGCGGTCCCGTCGGTCGCTTTCGATGCGACGCGCGAATGCCGAGCGTCAGACGCGAGCGCTTGGTCGCCGCCGTCGTTCGATTTCACTTTCACTCCGGGTGGGGGACGTTTATATGTACGGGGACCAGAAAGACAGTTGCACGTCACACGCGTGCATTCCCCCTTTCCCCTTCACCGACCGGCGAGCGACGGCGACGGCGCGCGTTGTCGGGGCCGAGGCCGGATTCTCAACCGACGACCGTGAGGGTTGACATCACGCCCCTGATGCGGACCGGTTCCCGAACGATTAAACACAGACACGGGCGATTTCCGACCATGCTCACGCTTGACGACGTACGAGCCGCCCGCGAGCGCGTCGAAGCGGTCGCCCGGCAGACGCCGCTGGAGTACTCCCACACCTTCTCGGAGATGACGGGTGCCGAGGTGTACCTGAAGCTCGAAAACACCCAGCGCACGGGGTCGTTCAAGATTCGCGGCGCGACGAACCGCATCACGACGCTCTCCGACGAGGAGAAAGACGCCGGCGTCGTGACCGCGAGCGCCGGCAACCACGCGCAGGGCGTCGCGCTCGCGGCGTCGCGGGCGGGCGTGAACTCGAAAATCGTCATGCCGGAGTACGCGCCGATTTCGAAGGTGAAAGCGACCGAGCGCTACGGCGGCGACGTGGTGCTCTACGGCAACGACTACGACGAGGCGCAGGCGAAGGCCCACGAAATCGAGGAGTCGGAGGGCCGGACGTACGTCCACGCCTTCGACGACGAGTACGTCATGGCCGGACAGGGAACCATCGGCCTCGAAATCGCCGAGGACTGCCCCGACCTCGACACCGTGGTCGTCCCCATCGGCGGCGGCGGCCTCATCTCCGGCATCTCGACGGCCATCAAAGAACAGTTCCCCGACGCCCGCGTCATCGGCGTGCAGGCCGAACAGGCCTCCAGCGCCGCGGACTCGCTGAACAAGGGGTCGATTCAGACCATCGACGAGGTGGACACCATCGCCGACGGCATCGCCGTCCGCAGAATCGGCGACAAGCCCTTCGAGGTCATCCGCGAGCGCGTCGACGAGGTCGTCACCGTCTCCGACGAGGAGATTGCGGTGGCGCTCACCTACCTGCTCGAACGCGCGAAGACGCTCGTCGAGGGCGCGGGGGCCGTCGCGCTCGCGGCGCTCCTCTTCCAGAAGTTCGACTACGAGGAGGACGAGGTCGTCGTCCCCGCGCTGTGCGGCGGCAACATCGACATGAACACGCTGACGACCGTGGTGATGCGCGGCCTCGTCGAGACGGGTCGGTACCTCAAGATTCGGACCGAACTGAAAGACCGCCCCGGCTCGCTCGAACAGCTCATCGGGATTATCGCCGCCGAAAAGGCGAACATCTACGCCGTCAGGCACGACCGCACCTCCCGGAAAATCGCGCTAAACGCGACCGAGGTCGAAATCGACCTCGAAATGCGCGGGCCCGACCACGTCGATTCGCTCCTCGGCGAACTCCGCGACGCGGGCTACGACGTGGAAGTCCTCGACTGACCGCGTCGCCGGGAGCGGCCGGGGACCGGGTTTGCGACCGGCACTCAGACGAATCCTGTGACCCCGATAAACACGAGGAGCGCGCCGATACCCCGGTAGAGCCAGACGGGTGCGGCGGACTCCCCGGACTCCTCCGAGGGCGAGCGGCGGAGGAACTCGAACCCGAACGCGTGGACTCGCGCGGGGAACGCGAGGTATGCGACGCCGAGAACCGCAATTCCGACGTGGACCGCCTGCCACAGGAGGTTCATGTGATAAATCCGAACTGTTCCGGCGTATGCTTGTCGGTCGGGGCGGTCGAGACGGTCGGGGGGCTGGGGCGGCGGGACGGTGCGTCAGCGACCGGAGTTCGTCCAAGACGGGCGCGTCGCGGGAATGAGAGTGCGTTCCTGATCCTCCGGCGAACGCCGACGAACGCTCGCTTTTTACCCATACAATTATGTCGAATTCGGGGGGTAGGACCCGTCTACGATGATTTTCAGTTCGTGGGAAGCATGCGGGGGTTGACCCTCCCCCAATACCAAGGCGTTTAAGAGGGAAGCTCCCGCCCCACTCCTCGGTTCGCCCCGTCGTCAGCGACCCGCAACCCACACCATGCTCGACCCAGTCATCGCCAGCCGGCTGCAGTTCGCGCTCACGACCATCGTCCACATCATCTTCCCCGTGATGAGCATGGGCCTCGCGCCCTTCCTCATCTACTTCACGTGGAAAGACATCCGCACCGACGACCCGGTGTACGAACAGCTCAGGCGGTTCTGGACGAAGATTTTCGCCGTCTCGTTCGTCGTCGGCACCGTGACGGGAATCGTCCTCGAATTCGAGTTCGGGACGAACTTCGCGGCGTTCTCGACGGCGGCCGGCGAGCTGTTCGGCGGCCCGCTGGCCACCGAGGGGATGATGGCGTTCATGCTCGAAGCGACGTTCCTCGGGGTGTTCGTCTTCGGCCGCGAGAAGGTCTCCGACGCGCTCTACATGGTGTCGGCCGTCGCGGTCGGTCTCGGCACGTGGCTCTCGGCGGTGTGGATTCTCGTCGCCAACTCGTGGATGCAGACGCCGCGGGGGTACGAACTCGCCCGCGAGAGCGGCCAGCTCGTCGTCTCGCTCGTCGACCCAATCGCGGCGTACGCCAACCCGCGGTTCCCGTGGATGTTCGTCCACATGCAGAACGCCGCGGTGCTGTCGGTCGCGCTGTTCATGGCCGGCGTCGCGGCGTACCACGTCTGGCAGCGCGGCATCACCGCCGACGACGACCGCGAGGGCGCGCGCTTCTGGCGAAAGACGCTCAAAATCGCGCTCGTCGTCCTGCTCGTGACCGCGCCGTTTCAGGCGATTCACGGCGACGCCTACGGCCGGCACGTCTACGAGACCCAACCGCAGAAGTTCGCCGCCATGGAGGCCGTCTGGGAGACCGACAGCTACGTCCCCGAGTACATCTTCGCCGTCCCGACGAGCCTCGACGGCATCACCGACCCGCGCGCGAAGGAACTGTTCGGCATCGGCATCCCCGGCGGGGCGTCGTGGCTGGCCAGCGGCGGCGACCCGCAGGCCGAAATCACCGGCCTGAGCGAGTTCGACACGGAGGCCCCGCCGGTCGCCGTCGTCTTCTGGTCGTTCCGGCTCATGGTCGCCGCGGGGTTCTGGTTCATCCTGTTGGCCTTCTGGGCGGCCTACCGCTGGTGGACCGACGAGCTGTACGACGACGACCTGTTACACAAGGCGTTCGTCGGCTCGTCGCTCCTCGGCATCTTCGCCGTCGAGGTCGGCTGGATTGTCACCGAGGTGGGCCGACAGCCGTGGGTCATCCAAGGCGTCCTCAGGACGAGCAAGGGGGTGTCGCCGGGACTCACCGGCTTCGAGGCGACGCTCACGCTCGTCGGCTTCGCCGTCGTGTACACCGGCCTGCTCGCGCTCTACACCTACGTGATTCGCCGCATCATCCGCGAGGGACCGCCGAGCGTCGACGAGACGGCGGGGGGTTCGGAGGCCGCCTCGCCCTCGGGGGTGACCGGCGATGACTGACTACGGCGCGTTCGCCACCGACCCGCTTTTCGGCCTCCCACTGCAGGAGCTGTGGTTCGGGCTCGTC
The DNA here is from genome assembly GCF_031624535.1 of Haloferax sp. S2CR25. Taxonomy (NCBI): domain Archaea; kingdom Methanobacteriati; phylum Methanobacteriota; class Halobacteria; order Halobacteriales; family Haloferacaceae; genus Haloferax; species Haloferax sp. S2CR25. Next base: position 167,290 of record NZ_JAMQOO010000004.1, on the reverse strand, counting down.
TTCTTCATCCTCGGGATGTTCCTGTTCCTCGACGGCTTCGACTTCGGCGTCGGAGCCATCTTCGCGACCCGCGACGACGACGAGGAACGCGAGACGCTTCTGGCCGCCATCGGCCCCTTCTGGGACGGCAACGAGGTGTGGCTCGTCGTCTTCGGCGGCGCGCTGTTCGCCGCGTTCCCGGCGGTGTACGCGAACCTCTTCAGCCGCCACTACCTGCTCATGTTCGCCATCCTCGGGGCGCTCATCCTCCGCGGGCTCTCCCCCGAGATGTACGAACAGCGCCACGACGAGGCGTGGCAGACGTGGTGGGGTCGGGCGTTCGTCGTCGGCAGCGTGAGCGCGCCCTTCTTCCTCGGCGTGTTCGCCGCCCACTGGCTCCTCGGCGTCGAGTCGCTCCTGTCGCTGCCCGGCGTCGTCGTCGGTCTCGCCGTCGTCGCGCTCACCGTCGTCGCCGGCGTCGGCTTCCTCGCCATGAAGACCCGCGGGAGCCTCCAGCGCGACGTGGCCGGCTACGGCCCCCGGGCGATGGCGGCCTACCTCGCGCTCGTCGTCGTCACGCTCGGCTACCTCGTCGCCGTCCGCCCCGACCTCGGCGTCCTCGCACCGGTGCCGCTGGCGCTCGTCGTCGTCAGCCTCGCCGCCGCCGCGGGCTATCTGCTCTCGCTCCGCGAGGGGCGCTACACGCTCGCGTTCGGGACCGTACCGGTGCTCGTGTTCGCGTTCGTCGCGCTCGTGGCGACGCTCATGTTCCCCTTGGCCGACCCCGCGACCGGACTGACCGTCGCGGACGCCATCGTGTCGGTGCTCCCGCTGAACATCATGAGCGTCGCGTCGGCGCTTCTGTTGCCGCTCGTGTTCACCTACTTCGGCATCCTCTACTCGACGTTCAGCGGCCCCGTCGAGACCGGCGAATCGTACTCCTGACCGACCGCACCCGACACCCACACCAACCCATCCAATCATGGCTACGCTCCCCAACACCGAACCCACCGTCGAATCGCTCACCAAACCGCTGACCCTCCTCGGCCTCGGACTGGTCGTCGTCAGCGTCGCCGTCGCGGGGGTCGCCCTCCGAGACGGCGACGTGGTCACCGCGCTCGGGATGGGGCTGTTGTTCGCCTCGGGCGTCCTCACGACCGGTATCAGCCTCTCCGGGAAATCGGTGTAACCCGGCTGACCGCGGCGGGGACGCTCCGCCGCGGACCCGGTCGTTCCACCCTATTTTATGGCGTCGTGGCGAAATCCACCGCGTATGAAGCGCGTCATCGAGACCGACGAAGCGCCGGCCGCGGTCGGTGCGTACAGTCAGGCGACGACCAACGGCTCGCTGCTCTACACGGCGGGACAGATTCCGCTGACGCCGGACGGCGACCTCCTCGACGACGAGGACATCGCGACGCAGACGACGCAGTCGCTCGACAACGTGATGGCCATTCTCGCTGAGGCCGGCGCGGACGCGACCGACGTGCTGAAGACGACCGTGTTCCTCGCCGACATCGACGACTTCGACGAGATGAACGAGACGTACGCGACCTACTTCGACGAGGAGCCGCCGGCCCGCTCGGCCGTCGAGGTCGGCAACCTGCCGAAGGGCGTCGGCGTCGAAATCGAGGCCGTCGCCGTCGTCGACGAGGAGTAACGTGGCCCGCCGCGTCCGGTCCGCGCTCGCGTGGGGCGCAGCGAGCCTCCTCCTCGTGGGCGTCCTCGCGCAGGGCGCGGTCCTCCTCGGAGTCGGCATCGACGCGTCGTTCGGGGCGGTCGCCGCGGTGGCGGTCGTCGCCGGCGTCGCCGTCGCGTCCGTGACGTACGTCATCGAACCGCGACTCGAACGGAAAGGAAGGGCTTAAATTATCCAGGCGGGAACGTTGCGTTGTAAGCCAGGATGGCCGAGCGGTAAGGCGCACGCCTGGAAAGCGTGTTCCCTCTGGGATCGGGGGTTCAAATCCCTCTCCTGGCGCTTCTTCCGAACTCAGCTCTCGTAGCAGCGCGTCTCGTCGCGCTGCGGGCGGCGAGTCCGGGAGAACGCCGCCAGAGGATTTGAACCAAGGAGCGGAGCGACCGAGGTTCAAATCCCTCTCTCGGCGCTTCTCTGAAAAACCACAGCTTCGACTCCGACCGCACCGAGTACACCGACTCGAACCTCGCCCTTCGCGCCCAACACACATAGCCTCTCCCTCAATCGCCGGACGGCGGGAACCGTCGTGGGAGTCTATCGCCTCGCCAACGAAGGAGTAGCTACGTCGAAGCTGGAAGGGCACCCCCAGTTCGACGCGACCCAATTCAGGGCACCACCACCACCACAGACTCAATTCAGGGAATCACCACCACCACAGACCCGATTCAGGGAACCACCACCACAGACCCGACCGTATCAACTGTCCGGACAAAACATTCATCCCCATGGGATACGATACCACGATTGACAATGCCTGACACCAAGACCGGCCGCGAGAAGAAGGGCCTCAACAAGCGGACCCAACTCACCGAGCGGCTGTACGAACGCGAGTTATCGGTGTTAGACGAGAACGACGACGAGCCCCCGCTCGACGCCGCGAACGACGACGCCGAAGGCGAGTTCCTCGCGGACGAACTCCCAGAGGACGACTGACGACGCGGCCGACCCGGCCGCCGACCACGCGAATTTTTATCCGGCGCAGCAGAACGTGTGAGCGTGCACCACCGCGCGAACTACGCGACCGTGTTCATCGGGTCGCATCTCCATCCCGAAGGCGAGACGCTGGACCTCGACTGGGCGGACGACGCCGGAGACGAGACGGCGACGTTCGAGTTCGACGTCCCGACCGACGACCCCAGAGAGCCGTATCTCGGCATTCAGGCGTTCGACGTGGGCGAGTACGGCCACGAGATTCGAATCAACGGCGACCCGCTTTCGGGGTTCGACATCCCGCCGGGCGACGGCTGGCAGTACTGGGTCGACACCGTGACCGGGGCGCACCTCGTCGAAGGGACGAACACCATCCGCGTCGTCCGCGACGACGGGGGCGACGACGCGTTCGCCGTCGGGACGGTGACGGTCCACTGGAAAGAGCCGGTCGAGGAGTAGCGTATAAAGCGGTTCGGCCGGGGGCGAATTGTGGTGTGAAATGACGTACCATGCTTTTCCCCCGAACACCTCGAAGGGGACCTCAGTCGCGCGGTTACCGGGAGTACGCGCCGGACGCTCGGATTCCGGCCTCCGATTCGTCGGCGAAGCTTTTTTATAGAATCACAAACAATCAAGGCCTGTCTATGAGCCAGCGAATGCAGCAGGGTCAGCCGATGATCATCATGGGCGAGGATGCACAGCGCGTCAAGGACCGCGACGCGCAGGCGTACAACATCCGCGCCGCACGAGCAGTCGCCGAGGCGGTACGTTCCACACTCGGCCCGAAGGGGATGGACAAGATGCTCGTCGACTCGATGGGCGACGTCACCATCACGAACGACGGCGTCACCATCCTCAAGGAGATGGACATCGACAACCCGACGGCCGAGATGATCGTCGAGGTCGCCGAGACGCAGGAGGACGAAGCCGGCGACGGAACGACGACGGCGGTCGCCATCGCGGGTGAACTCCTCAAGAACGCCGAGGACCTCCTCGAACAGGACATCCACCCGACGGCCATCATCCGCGGCTTCAACCTCGCCTCCGAGAAGGCGCGCGAGGAGATCGACGACATCGCGGAGCGCGTCGACCCCGACGACGAGGAACTCCTGAAGAAGGTCGCCGAGACCTCCATGACGGGCAAGAGCTCCGAGCTCAACAAGGAGCTTCTCGCGGACCTCATCGTCCGCGCCGTCCGGCAGGTCACCGTCGAGGCCCACGACGGCTCCCACGTCGTCGACCTCGAAAACGTCGCCATCGAGACCCAGACCGGTCGCTCCGCGTCCGAGTCCGAACTCCTCTCCGGTGCCGTCATCGACAAGGACCCCGTCCACGACGACATGCCGGTCGAGTTCGACGAGGCCGACGTGCTGCTGCTCAACGAGCCCGTCGAGGTCGAGGAGACCGACATCGACACGAACGTCTCCATCGAGAACCCCGACCAGCTCCAGAAGTTCCTCGACCAAGAGGAGGCCCAGCTGAAGCAGAAGGTCGACCAGATCGTCGACTCCGGCGCTGACGTGGTCTTCTGCCAGAAGGGCATCGACGACCTCGCCCAGCACTACCTCGCCAAGGAGGGCATCCTCGCGGTCCGCCGGACGAAGAAGTCCGACATCCGCTTCCTCAAGAACATCACCGGTGCGACGGTCGTCTCCGACCTCGACTCCATCGAGGCCGCCGACCTCGGCCGCGCCTCCGTCCGCCGCGACGAGGCCGACGAGCTGTTCTACGTCGAGGGCATCGGCGACGACGTCCACGGCGTCACGCTCCTGCTCCGCGGCTCCACCGACCACGTCGTCGACGAGCTCGAACGCGGCGTTCAGGACGCTCTCGACGTCGTCGCGTCCACGGTCGCCGACGGCCGCGTCCTCGCCGGCGGCGGCGCCATCGAGGTCGAACTCGCCTCGCGCCTCCGCAACTACGCCGACTCCGTCTCCGGACGCGAGCAGCTCGCCGTCGAGGCGTTCGCCGACGCGCTCGAACTCGTCCCGCGCGTGCTCGCCGAGAACGCCGGTCTCGACTCCATCGACACGCTCGTCGACCTCCGCGCGGCCCACGAAGACGGCGAAGTCCGCGCCGGTCTGAACGTCTTCACCGGCGAGGTCGAAGACGCCTTCGAGGCCGGCGTCGTCGAGACGGCCCACGCGAAAGAGCAGGCCGTCGCCTCCGCCTCCGAAGCCGCGAACCTCGTCCTCAAGATTGACGACATCATCGCGGCCGGTGACCTCTCCACCGGCGGCGACGACGACGACGAGGGCGGCGCACCCGGCGGCATGGGTGGCATGGGCGGTATGGGCGGCGCGATGTGAAGATCGGCTAACGCCTTCACTCACTCGTCCCCCGACGCCTGCACCGCGCGACAGACTACGTTATTTTAGCGAGAACGCACCCCACACGGACGGAGAGCCTCGGCTACGCCGTCTGAATGGCGGCACGCGACGGAGCGGCAACCGACTAACGTCGACCGCGACATCGACCTCCAGTCCGACGGGAGCCGACCGCACCGAATCATCGAGACCAGCACAGTTGGATAAATCTACCACTTTCTTAGAAACAGTTGCAGTTGTGTTCAGAAATGGAACGAACTAAGTAGCAGGTACGGCAACGTGTCTCTATGCGCAAGACGCTGCTGTTGAACAAGGACGACGTTCACGAGAACGTCCAGATGCCGGAGCTCATCTCGGCCATCGAGGACGCCTTCGCCGCCTACGAGTCCGGCGACGCCCAGATGCCGCCGAAGTCCTACATCGACCTGCCGCAGTACAACGGCGACTTCCGGTCGATGCCCGCCTACCTCGACGCGGGCGACTGGGACGCCGCGGGCATCAAGTGGGTCAACGTCCACCCCGACAACGGCGACAAGTACGACCTGCCCACCGTCATGGGCACGATGATCTACTCCGACCCGGAGAACGCCTTCCCGCTGGCGCTGCTCGACGGGACGGAACTCACGATGCTCCGCACCGGCGCGGCCGCGGCCGTCGCCACCGACCACCTCGCCGTCGAGGACGCCTCCTCGATGGGTATCGTCGGCGCGGGCGTCCAGTCGTACACGCAGCTTCGCGCCATCAGCGAGGTCCGCGACATCGAGGAAGTCGTCATCTCGGACCTCGACGAAGAACGCGTCGCCGACTTCATCGACGCCTTCGAAGACGAGTTCGACATCCGCGCCGGCTCCATCGAGGAGGCCGCGAGCTGTGACGTGCTGTCGACCGTGACGCCCGTCGAATCGCCCATCGTCCCGCGCGAGGCGGTCGGCGACCACACCCACATCAACGCGATGGGTGCCGACGCCGAGGGCAAACACGAACTCGCAGACGAGGTGCTGTTGGACGCCAAGCTCGTCATCGACGACCACGCCCAGACCACTCACTCCGGCGAAATCAACGTCCCGTACAATCAAGGCGTCCTCACCGACGACGACATCTACGGCGCAATCGGCGACATCGTCCTCGGGAACCTCGACGGCCGCACCGACGCCGACGGCGTCAGCGTCTTCGACTCGACGGGACTGGCGATTCAGGACGTCGCGGCGGCGCACGTCGCCTACGAGCACGCGTTCGAAAACGACAACGGCTACGCGTTCGACCTCCTCGGTCTCGCCGAGTAAGGCCGCCCGACGCGACGCCGCTGGCATTCACCGTTTTCCTTTTGCAGTCCGATTCGGCGAGCTACGGGCTCGGCCCGCGCTGTGCGGCGAGATAGTCGAACAGCTTCGAGAGGACGTAGACGATGGCGATAAAGGGCAGAAGCGGGACCATCAGGACGACGAGGAGGAGGAACATCGTCCAGCCGATGGAGTCCATCTCGCTGTTCGGATGCGTTCGGGACCCCGGCGTGACGGTGCGGTAGGCCTTCTGTGCGAGACTCGGGGAGTCGTCTTCGCTCATGCGGTAGTGTTAGTTCGGCGAGAGGATAAATCGAGCGCCGGAGGGGCAGTCCGCGCCGGGGTCGTCGCGCGTTCGGCCGACACGCGGCGTTTCGGTCGCGGAGCGGGTTCGTCGAACCCGACTATTCGAGGTGGACCGCGGGGCGGAACGGAATCGCCTTCGAGGCGCGGTCGGCGGGGTCGACTATGTCGGGGTCGCCCTCGGCGAACACCTCGACCTCGGCGTCGAACTCGCGGGCGAGGAAGTCGGCGGCGCGCTCGTAGGTGTCGGCCTCGTCCAGTTCGAGTTGGGCGCGGAGCGTCGACTCGTCGCGGCCGCGGGTCTGGTCGACGAGGTCCTGCACGAGGTCGTTGACGTCGTTGCCCCTCTCGCGGAGGTCGGGGTCCTGCATGACCTGCCCCATGATTGCGCCGACGTTATCGCCGTTGTCGACGACCGTCTCGAACACGTCGCGCTTCCAGTCGGCGGCGACGTAGACGCGGATGGTGTCCGGGTCGGAGTCGGTCACGTCGATGATGTCGCGCACGTCCTCGGTCAGGCGCTCGACCTGCCGCTCTTCGAGTTCGACCGACTCGTCCTCGAAGGCCTCGTCCGGTTCGGGCCACGGCGCGTCCTCGGCGGGCGTGCCGGTCAACTGCTCGTGCAGTTCGTTCGTCATGAACGGGATGAACGGGGCGAGCAGGCGCAGGCGGGTTTCGAGGACCGTCCGGAGCGTCCACTTCGCCGCGGGGCGGTCGAGGTCGGTCCGGCGGCGGTACCACCGCAGCGACTCCTCGAAGTTGTAGAACGCCGCCTGACTTGCCGACCGCGTCTCGGACTCGTCCATCGCGGTCGTCACGTCGCGGACGGTGTCCTGCAGTTTCGACAGGAGCCAGCGGTCGACCGTCTCCAGTTCGGGCCGTTCGTCCGGACCGGGGTCGGCGATAATCTCCCGGGCGCGGTTCCAGAAGCGTTCCAGTTGGTCGTGGACCGAGCCGACGAGGTCGTCGCGCCAGTCGTAGTCCTGCCACGGTTCCGCGGAGTTGAGCAGGAAGAAGCGGACGGTGTCCGCGCCGTACTCGCCGATGGCCTCGCCGGGGAGGACGACGTGTCCCTTCGAGGACGACATCTTCTGGCCTTCCAGCAGGCCCATGCCCATGATGACGATGCCCTGGGGCCACTGCGGCTCGTCGAACAGTTCGCCGTGGTGGAACTGGTAGAACGTCAGGTGGTTCGTGATGAGGTCGTTGCCGGAGAACCGGTAGTCGACGGGGTACCAGTAGTCCCACTCCTCGCGCAGTTCGAGCGCCTTCTCCGGGGCGTCGTCGACCGCGTCGGCCCCGTAGAACAGCGCGTCGAAGAACTCCTGCGTGAGTTCCTCGGTCGGAATCTCCTGCAGGCGGTGGGCGATGGTGTAGTACGCCATGTAGATGGTCGAGTCCGAGAGGGGCTCGATGACGAACTGGTCGTCCCACGGCAGGCGGGTGCCGAGGCCGTAGTTGCGGATACACGGCCACCCGTTGAGCCAGTCGATGGTGTGGTGGTACTCGTCGCGGGTGTTCTCGGGGATGGCGTCCAGCCCGTCGGCCACGTCGTGAGCGAGCCCCTTCCAGTCCTCGTCGTCGTACGAGAGGAACCAGGTGTCCTGTTCGGCGACGACGACGTCGCCGCCGCAGCGGCAGACGACCTCCTCGGAGAACTCCTGCATCACGTCGAACTGGCCGGCCTCGACGCCGTCGGCCTTGTAGTCGTCGCGGACCTCCTCGACGAGGCCGCCGGCGTAGTCGCCGTAGAACTCCTTGAGCCGACCCGCGTGGAACTCCTTGTTGTAGAGGTCCTTCGTCGCCTTTTCGAGCGCGGGGTCGTCGGAGGACTCGATGCCGCGGTTCTCGACGGCCGACTTCGCGGGAATCTCGCCGTACGCGTCGTCCTCGGAGTCGATGTCGAGAATCGGAATCGGCTCGATGGCGGCCACGTCGGCGGGGTCGATGCCGAACGATTCGAGGTAGTCGGCGTCGGCCTTGGCCTCCTGCAGCGCCACGTAGTCGTCGGGGCTGTGGGCCGGGACTGACATGACGACGCCCGTCGCGTTGTCGGCGTCGACGAAGTCGGCGGGCAGGACGAGCACGTCGTCGCCGGTGACTGGGTTTTCGACCGTCTGGCCGACGAGTTCGGCACCCTCGACGGTCTCCAGAATCTCCACGTCGCGGGCCTGATACTCCAGTTTGTCGGCCGCGTAGTCGGAGACGAACCACGTCTCGCCGTCGACGTCGGCGACGACGTAGGTCGCCTCGGGGTCGATATAGGCGTTGGTCACGCCGCGGACCGTCTCGGGGCGCAGGGTCGCCATCGGGACGACCACGTCGCCGCCGTCTCGCTCCCAGCCGAAGCGGACCAGCGTGTACTCCTGGAACTCCGCGTTCTCGCCTTCCAGCAGGTCGTGGGTCGTGACCGGCTGTTCCTCGTTCGTACAGAACTTGACGGGGTGGAGGCCCTTCTCCAGTCGGCCGCGCTCGCGGAGCGTCCGGTACTGCCACTCGATGAACTTCGAGTAGCGCTCGTTGTTCGTGGTGAACTCGCGCCGCCAGTCCACCGACAGGCCGAGCGACTGCATCCCCTTCTTGTAGTGCTCCTCGATGAAGTACCGCGCCCAGCCCATGGGCGATTCGAGGTCCGAGAGCGTGTCCTCGGGGACGTTGTAGGTGTCCGTCAGCACCGAGAGCTGTTTCTCCTCGCGGTTTTTCAGGCGCTCGACCGCGCCGATGATGGGCGTTCCGGTGACGTGCCACGCGATGGGAAACAGGACGTTGTCGCCCTGCTGTCGTCGGTAGCGGGCGTACACGTCGGGAACGGTGTACGTCCGCGCGTGCCCGATGTGCATCCCGCCGCTGGGGTACGGATAGGGCACCGTCACGAACGTCGCGTCGTCGGCGTCCGCGTCCGGGTCGGCCTCGTATCGGCCGGACTCGGACCAGCGCTCCCGCCAACGCGCTTCGAGTTCCTGCGGGTCGTAGTCCATATCCGTGGTAGTGGTACCCCGGCCTAAAATAACTCCTATACTCGACTTGCGTGGCTGTCTGATTACGGCAGATATTGCCACTCGGTCGCGCGGGACAGACGGGGAAGCCGGGACGAAAAGCGGAGATTGAGAACCGAGCGGGGTAGCGTGCCCACCACCGGGAGACCAACGCGGGCGGCGAGTCAGAGACGCCCGCGAGCGCCGAAGCGACTCAGTCGATGTCGATGCGGCGGGAGTCGTCGGGTTCGACGTCGCGCTTGGGGAGGGTGACCGTCAGGACGCCGTTGTGGTAGCTGGCGGACGCGCCGTCCTCGTCGACCGACTCGGGGAGACGAATCGTGCGGCGGGCGGACTCGTGGCGACGCTCCCGGCGGAGATACTCGCCCTCGGCGCGTTCCTCGTCGAGTTCGCGCGTCGCGTCGACCGTCAGCGTGCGGTTGGCGACCGACAGGGAGATGTCCTCCTTCTCGTAGCCCGGGAGGTCGACGGTGACGACGATTTCGCCGTCGTGGTCGGTGACGTCGATAGCCATCTCGTGGCGGACCTGCGCCATCATGCCCGAGCGGTCGAACTGTCGTCCCATGTCGTCGAACTGGCGGGACATTCGCTCGAACAGTTCCTCGAAGTCGTCGAAGGGGTTGGTACGTCGCATCATGTGTGTTTTCACCGAGGCATATGGACGCCGTCTGAGGAGATAATCGTTGCCGGAACGTGGATAGCAGTTCGCACGGCTCGGGGGCCCGAGCGCCGGTATTCAAAAGATGAGCCGCGTCACTCGATGTCGATTTCGGTCGAGTCGTCGCCCGCGGGTTCGGCCTTCGGGAGCGTCACGGTCAGGACGCCGTTTTTGTACGACGCCGTCACCTCGTCGCGGACGACCTCGGCGGGGAGCGTAATCGTCCGCGAGACCGAGCGCTGACTCCGCTCGCGGCGGACGTACTGCTCGTCGTCGACCTCGCTCGACTCCTCACGGTCGGCCGCGATGGTGAGCCGCCGCCCGCTGACGCTCACGTCGAGGTCGTCCTTCTCGAAGCCGGGGAGGTCGGCGACGACCTCGATGGCCTCGTCGTCGTCGACGACGTCGAGGGAGATGTCTTGGAACCGACCGATACCGGACTCCTCGAACGACCGGCCCATCCGGTCGAACAGGTCTTCTATCTCGTCGAATGGATTTCGCTGCATACGCGCTTAGCTACGTCGCCGACGACAAAGAAAGATGTGCTCAGACTCACACGTTGAGAGCGACCGGGCGGGGCGCGTTTGGGGGGCGTCGCGGCCGACTCGGCGTCAGTACAGGACGTGTCGCGTGTCGTACGACCCGAGGACGCGGACCCAACCGTTGCTGGCGATTCCCTCGACTTCTTCGAGCGCCCCTTGCATCCGCTCTTCGTAGAGGCCGGCGTCGGCGTCGATGTGGAACAGGTAGTCGCCGAGGCGGTTGCCGCTCGGGCGCGACTCGATGCGCGAGAGGTTGATGTCGCGTTCGGCGAACGCTTCGAGCAGTTCCAACAGGAGGCCGGGGTAGTTCGCGTTCGGGTAGACGACGAGCGAGCTCTTGCCGCCGGCGTCCGAGCGCGCGGACTCGGGGCCGATGACGAGGAACCGGGTGGCGTTCGACGACTGGTCTTGGATGTCCTCGGCGATGATTTCGAGGTCGTCACCCGCGTTATCCGGGTGGCCGATGCCCGCGACCGTCGGGTCGGCGCGGGCGCGCTCGACGCCGCGGGCCGTGCTGGCGACGGCTTCGAGTTTCGCGTCGGGGTAGTTCTCGTCGAGGTACGACCGACACTGCGCGAGCGCCTGGGAGTGGCTGGCGACGACGTCGAAGTTCGCGCTCTGGGCCAACAGCGCGTGGCGGATGGGCGTGACGATTTCTTGAACGACGCTCACCTCCGAGTTCGCCACGGCGTCGAGGCTCTCGGTGACGCTCCCTTCGATGCTGTTTTCGATGGGGACGACGCCGCGCTCGAACGACCCGTCGGCGACCGCTTGGACGATAGAGGTGACCGATTCTCGGAAGGCGACGTCGTCGGCGACCGCGCGGGCGGCGCGATGGGAGTACGTGCCCGCCGGACCGAGCGTGACTGCCTGCATGGACGCCCCTTCACGAAGCGGCGACAAAAGACCGTCGGGGAAGGCAGATTCGGCCTATCGCTCCGCGCAGAACTCGACGAAGTTGCGGAGGATGGTCAGCCCGGTCTCGCCGGACTTCTCGGGGTGGAACTGCGTGCCGAAGACGGTGCCCGCCTCGTTGGCGACGACCGCGGGGAACTCCACGCCGTAGTCGGTCGACGCGACGACCGCGTGCTCGTCGTCGGGGTCGGCGTAGTACGAGTGGACGAAGTAGGCGTACTCGCCGTCGACGCCCTCGACGAGCGGGTGGTCGCGCCGGACGTTGAGTTCGTTCCAGCCCATGTGCGGGACCTTCTGTCCCTCGTCGAACCGGACGTTGCGGCCGGGGATGAAGTCGAGTCCCTCCACCTCGCCCTCGCCGGCGTGGTCGGCCTCCTCCGAGGAGGTGAGCAGCATCTGCATTCCGAGGCAGATACCGAAGACGGGCGTCCCGTCGGCGGCGGCCTCGGCGAGCGGTTCGCGGAACGGACCGGCGTTCTCCATCCCCTCGGAGAACGCGCCGACGCCCGGGAGGACGATGCCGTCGGCGTCGTCGAAGTCGGCGGGGTCGTCGGAGATGACGACGTTCGCCCCCGCGCGTTCGAGTCCGCGCATGGCGCTCCGGAGGTTTCCGAGCCCGTAGTCGACCATCACCACGTCGGCGAGGGTCTCCTCGGGCGGCTGTGTCGTGCTCATATCGAATGGTCCGCAGAGGGGAGCAAAGTGACTTTCCCTCGGGGTGAGTTCTCCGCGAGAGCCGTCGGAGACCGGCCGCACAATTCTGCTGCGCGCTCCCGACCCGTCCCGTGAGGGGAGGTCCGAAGTCCGGACGCGAAGACTTCACGGGCGCTCGCTGGGGCGATAGAGCCCGCAACCGGGGAAAACCCGTTTCTATTCAATACAAATATAGAGAAAAAATAGCAAATCTTAACAACAAGTGTCGGAATCATAAAACGAGTTCAATGGCGAGTAGACGAGAATTCATCAGAACGGCAGGAGTCACTGGCGTCGCGGGGTTGACGGCGCTCAGTGGATGTACGGGTGGCGACGACGGCTCGGAAGCGACGACGACAACGGCGGAGTCGGGGGAGCCCTCGGAGACCGAGGCGACGACGACGTCGACCGAGTCATCGCCGGAGTCCATCATGTTCGCGCTGACGCCCGCGGAGTCGGACGTGGACGTGGAGGCGCAGTATCAGCCGCTTTTCAACTACATCGAGTCCGAAGTCGGTGTCACGGTCGAATCCACCGTGGCGGCCGACTACGCGGCGGTGCTGCAGGCGCTCGACAGCGGACAGGCGGACATCGCCGACGCCGCGCCCGCAATCGCCATTCAGGGCGGCAACGAGGGCATCACCGAGGTCATCGGAATCCGCATCGCCTACGGGGCCTCGCGGTACTTCTCTCTCATCACGACGACGCCCGACAGCGGCATCGAAGAGCTGACCGACCTCGAAGGCGAGACGGTCGCGTTCGCCGACCGCCTCTCGACGAGCGGGTCGCTGTTCCCGCTGTACATGCTGAGCAAAGCCGGACTCGACACGGGCGGCGCCCCCGACGGCAACCCCGCGGACTTCGAGGCGCAGTTCTCCGACCACTCCACGGCCCGCGAGACGCTCGTCAACCGCGACGACGTCGTCGCCGCCGGCACGGGCGCGTTCTCGACGGCACCGCACGTCCCGGAAGACCAGTTCCCGGAGCAGTTCCTCGAAATGTCCGCCGAAAACGACGGCGACCTCGGGACGGAGTCGCCCGAACTGCAACTGCTTTCGTGTTCCGACCCCATCCCGCGCGCGCCGATTCTCGGCCGCACCGACATGGACCAGGGGCTGTACGACGACATCGAGGAGGCGCTGCTCAACGTGACCGAGGAGGACCTCATCAACGAGGACCTCAGCGACGACCAACAGCTCTGGTTTACCGGGGTCGACCAGGGGTCCGTCGACGACTACGCGCCCGTTCAGGAAGTCCTCGACGAACTCGGCGTCACGCTCGGTCAGTAAGAGCGAACTCCCCGGTTTTGTTCCCGTGCCGTGCGGTCGATACCCGACGAACGGTTTCGACCGCACGCGAACCACGCGACGCGACAGACACGATAATGAGTACGATCGAAGTAACGAACCTCAGCAAATCCTACGGAGATGTCACGGCCCTCGACGACGTCTCGTTCACTATCCCGGACGGCGAGTTCGTCGTCGTCCTCGGGCAATCGGGGGCGGGGAAGTCGACCCTCCTCCGCTGTCTCAACGGGATCACTCGCCCGACGAGCGGGTCGATCACCATCGACGACGCGAACGTGATGGGACCTCGAAACGACGTGGCAATGATATTTCAGCAACACTACATACTCGGACAGATGAGCGCGTACAGCAACGCGCTCACCGGGGCACTCGGCCGGACTTCGTTTCTCGGCAGCCTGCTCGGCCTGTACGACGGCGACGACAAGAAGGAGGCGCTCCGCGCGCTCGAAACCGTCGGGCTGCTCGACGAGGCCAACCAGCGCGCCGGGAAGATGAGCGGCGGCCAGCAACAGCGCGTCGGCATCGCCCGCGCGCTGGTCCAGAACCCGAACCTACTGCTCGCCGACGAGCCCGTCGCGAGCCTCGACCCCGCGAGCGCGGAGACGGTGATGCGATACATCCGCGACGCGGCCGACGAGCGCGACTTGACGACCATCGCGAGCCTCCACCAAGTCAACATCGCCCGCGAGTTCGGCGAGCGGTTCCTCGGGATGAAAGACGGACAGATCGTCTTCGACGGCTACCGCGAGGACTTCAACGTCGACGTCATCGACCGCATCTACGGCGACATCGAGACGGAGGCCATCCGCGAAGAACGGGCCGACGGCCCGCCCGAGAACAACGCGGCCGCCACGAGCGGAGCGAGGTCACATGAGTACTGATACCGACCGAATCGAGGACGCGCTGCGGAACATCCAGATCGCAAAGCGAGTCAGACTGCTGTTTTCGGTCGTCGTCCTCGTCCTCTTCGCGTGGTTCTTCACGAACGCGCTGAGCGAGGTGGGCTTTTCCGTCGGCGAAATCGTCGAGTACTGGCCGGAGTTCACCGACGCGCTGGGCGACTTCTTCCCGCCGGGGACGCTGTTCGGCGTCGTCCCCTTCGTCGACGTCAGCCAGTACTGGGCGTTCATCCAAGAGCGGAACCTCCTCCTCCAGTTCCAAGACGGCAACCCCGTTCTCGGCGCGGTGTTCGTCACGTTCGCGATGGGGTTCGCCGGGACCGTCCTCGGCATCCCCGGCGCGCTCATCCTCGGCGTCCTCGGCTCCGAGCGCGTGACGCCCTACCCGTTCAACTTCATCTTCCGCGGGACGATGAGCGTCATCCGCGCCATCCCGGCGCTGGTGTGGGCGCTCATCTACATCCCCCTCGGCGGCGTCTCGCCGTTCACGGCGACGCTCGCCATCGGGACCGACACGATGGGGAACCTCGGTCGCCTGTTCACGGACGCCCTCGAAGAAGTCGAGGACGGACCGATAGAGGCCATCGAGTCGACCGGCGCGAACAGCCCCCAGAAGGTCGTCTTCGGGATGCTCTCGCAGGTCTTTACGCCCTTCATCGCGTGGACGATGTACATCCTCGAAATCAACGTCCGCATCGGCGTCACGATGGGGCTCATCGGCGGCGGCGGGCTCGGTCAGGTGCTCCAGACCCAACGCGGACTGTTCAGGTACACGAACATGATGGCGACGATTCTCGTCATCTTCATGCTCGTCGTCTCCGTCGAGTTCGTGAGCCAGCGGGTCCGGTCGTACATCCGCGGCAACGAGGAGGGGACGAGCCTCCTCAAACTCGTCGTCGAGTTCCCCCAGCGGATGGCCCGCTCCATCTGGGAGTAACGCGGCGACCCGGCTCGGCGGTTCGCCCGCGGTACGGTTTTTATCGCACCCCCGCGTCTCACAGCGTAGCCCATGTCGTCGCCGCGTTCCACCTCGTCGCCGCCGTCCGCCGCCTCGGGGTCGCATCCCGTCTCCTCGCCGGTCGCCCTCGCCGCGCTCGTGGTCGCAAACCTCGTCCCGCTCGTCGGCGTCGTCTGGTTCGACTGGAGCCTGAAGGCGCTCCTCGTCGCCTACTGGCTCGAAAGCGGCGTCGTCGGCCTCCTGAACGTCCCCAAGATTCTCGCCGCCAGCGGCCGCGGCGGCGGCGGGGCGAGCATCAACGCCACCGTCAACGGCCGACGAGTGGACCTCTCGCCGCCTGAATCGCCCCGCGACGGCTTTCACCTCTACCCCTCGAACGTCCCCATCGCGGGGTTTTTCGCCATGCACTACGGGATTTTCTGGGTCGTCCACGGCGTGTTCGTCTGGTCGTTCGACGCCTTCGCGCCAGGGGCCGGCGCGGTCGGCGGCGTCAGCGGCGTCCCGCTGGGGGCGGTGCTCCTCGCCGCAAGCGCGACGCTCCTCAGCCACGGCGGGTCGTTCGCCGTCAACTTCGTCGGCCGCGAGGAGTACCGGAGCGTCTCGCCCGGCAAACAGATGTCCGAACCGTACCGCCGGGTCATCGTCCTCCATCTGACTATCATCCTCGGCGCGTTCCTCGTCGCCGCCTCGGGCGCGCCCGCCGCGGCGCTCGTCGTCATGGTCGTCGTCAAGACGGCGCTCGACGCGGGCGCACACCTCAGAGAGCACGCCCGCGCCGAAAAACGGGCCGACCGCGACGGTGGGTCGGCCGGCGAGCGAATCGAGGTCGGCGACGCGTCTGCCTGAGGCCCGGAGAACGCTCTCCCGCCGCGCTCAGAAGTCGCCGAGGCTGGCCTGTCCGTCCGCGGAGTCGGCGAGCCCCGAGAGGTCGGCGGCGCGCGCGATGGTCTCGAAGAAGCCCTCGCGCTGGCTCCGGTCGTACAGCGTCGCCGCGGGGTGAACCGAGAGGAGGACGCGGTAGGAGGCGTCGCCGACGCGGGCGTCGACGACCGACCCGGACTCGTTCGTGATGGCGACGCCGCGGTCGAGGAGGTGCTGTGAGGGGACTTTCCCGAGCGTGACGATTAGCTCCGGGTCGACGAGTTCGAGTTCGCGGGCGAGGTAGCCCCGGCAGTTCGATAGCTCGTCGCTCGTCGGGTCGCGGTTGTCCGGCGGGCGGCACCGCACGCAGTTGGTGATGCGGACGTCGGCGCGGGCGAGTCCGGCCTCGCGGAGCGCGTCGTCAAGCACGGAGCCGGAGCGACCGACGAACGGCTCGCCGCCCTCGTCTTCCTTCGCGCCCGGCGCTTCGCCGAGGAAGAGCAGGTCGGCGTCGTCGGGGCCGACCCCGTTGACGATGCGACTCCGCGAGTCGACGAGTTCGGGGCATCGCTCACAGCCCGTCACGCAGAGGCCCTCCATGTGTTCCATACCCGATTGGAGGGCGGGGGCGGCTTAATCCCCGGCGAAGCGTCGCGCGGCGCGGGCCGCCATCCGGGCCACGCGAATCGGCTCGGGGCGGCCGCCGGACGGGGTAAATCCGCGGACAACCCGCGCGGCCTCGTCGTCGTCGCAGCCGGCGGCCCGGACGAACACCGTCTCGCCGTTCACCTCGACGGGTCGGCGGGGCGGGGCCGCGCGGTAGACGGCGAGTCGCCGGTCGAGCGCCGCGCCCGAGAACTGCTCGGTGAGCGCGGATTCGAGCCCCTCGCTCTCCTCGAAGGAGACCGACAACACCGGGCGGTCGAGCGCCGCGGCGAGGCGGCGGATATCGACGAGGTTGAACCACGCCGGGGCGATGCCGGAGACGAGCAGATAGCGCACGTCTTCCCGGTCGAGGGAGGCGTACAGCGAGTCGATGGCGTCGGTCGCGTCGTCGCCGCCGACGGCGCACGTCTCGAAGGCGAGGCCGTCGACGACCCGGTCCGCGCGAACGACCGCGCCGCAGAGGACGCTCTCCGGAGACGGGTCTGTGGAAAAATGAGCGTCGTCAGCGTCGTCTGTGGGTGCGCGCGCCGCCCCGGAGTAGGATTCCGCGACCCCGAGGGCGCGAGACCCCGGCTTCACTCGTCTTTAATCTCCTGGAGCCGGTCGAGGAGTTCGTCGTTGGACGCGCCGATTTCGAAATCGACCTCGCCCTCGTGTTTCTCCTCACTCGTCGTGACGCCGTCTTCCTCGTCGAAGTCGACGTTCTGGTCTCCTTGTTCGGACTCGTCGTAGCTCCCAAATCCCATACAGTCATACGTACACGACCGAGCCCCAAAAAGGATTTGTCGCGCGAGCCCGATGTTCGGGGGCGATTCGCGCGAGCAGGGGACGCCTCGTCCGCCCGACTTTTTCCGGTCGGGCGCGTACGAGGCGGTATGGAAGTCGTTTCAGTCACCGCCGACGCCGAGACGTTCACCTGCAACGCCTACCTCGTCCTCGGCGAGCGAACCGTCCTCGTCGACGCCGGGACGATGCCGGGCGTCGAGGCGGTCGTCGCCGAGCACACCGACGACCTCGACGCGGTGGTCGTCACCCACCAGCACTCCGACCACGTGGGCGAACTCGACGCGGTGGTCGAGCGGTTCGACCCCGACGTGTACGCCTACGCCGACCACCCGCTTCGGACCCACGAACTCGGGGACGGCGACCACGTCGAGATGGGCGACGAGTCGTTCGAGGTCGTCTACACGCCCGGCCACGCCGACGACCACGTCTCGCTCGTGAGCGGGCGGTCGCTGTTCTCCGGCGACGTGTTCGTCTACAACGACGGCGCGTTCGACGACGGCAGTTTCGGCCGCACCGACATGCCGGGGCAGTCCCGAGAGCGCCTCATCAGTAGCCTGCACACGCTCTCAGACCGCCTTCCCTCGACGGTCGAGGCGCTGTACGCCGGCCACGGCGACCCCTTCGAGAACGAGGCCGGCGGCGACACCGTCCGCGACGCGCTCGAACGCGCCATCGAACGCGCGGAGCGGCGCGAGCCGAAGTACCCGGAGGAGTGAGATGGCGACCGACGCAGCGGGCGGACGGAACGGCGACCTGACGCGACTGCACTACGTCGGCGTCGGCCTCGCGGCCGTGACGGGCGTGATTCACCTCGTACTCGGGGCGGGCGCGCTGGCCGCGAACCTCGCCGACCCGCTCGGCATCGCGTTCATCGGGGCCGCCGCGGGGTTCGCCGCGGGCATCGTCGGCGTCCTCCGCGGCGACGAGCGCCTCCGCTCGCGGGTGGTGTTGCTCGGTATCCCCTTCACCGCCGGGCAGGTGGTCCTCTACGTCGCGCTCAACTGGCCGGATATCTTCGGCATCGGCGGCGTCGCGGACAAACTCGTCCAGCTCGCGCTGCTCGCGGTGCTGTTCGCGCTGTATCGGCGAGACGCCTGAGAGAGAAGCGTACGGGGTTACGCGGCGCGGCGTTCCTTCGACTTGGGTCGAAGGTGCTTGTAACCGCACTTGCGGCACTGCTTGGCCTTCTGGGGGTTCCGCGCGTTGCACCGCATGCAAATCTGCTTCTCGAGCGTCCGCTTCGTCGCAGCGTCACTAGCCATGCATACGAGTCCCGCCGCCGGTCGTATAACGCTTGCGAGACACGCCGCCGGCGCTCGCGGGGCGCTCGGCGGGCGTCCGGATGGGTCGGAAAACGCGGCGGTCCGCGGCGCGCTTACGCGCCGGCCTGGCTCAGCGCCGACTCGATATCGTCGCGCTGGGTGACGCCCACGAAGCGGTCGACGATGCCGTCGTCGTTCTCGACGATGAGCGTCGGAAGCGAGCGAACCTGATACTGGTTGGCCACGTCCTGCTCCTCGTCGACGTCGACCTTGACGAACTCGACGCTCTCGTAGTCGCCTTCGAGTTCGTCGAGAATCGGGTCCTGCGTCTTACAAGGGCCGCACCAGTCCGCGTAGAAGTCCAAGAGTCGAACAGTCATCGTATCCCGACGCATCTTGCCCGTCCCCGCGCATAAGGATTACTCATGGGCCCGCGGCTCTCCAGTTGTCCGTCCGGGCGTTACGGACGGATTCAGCGTCGTCGAGCGCCGAGACGCCCGCGAACCGGGTCGAAGAGAGGCGCGTTTGCCGGCGATTCGGGCGAGCGCCCCGACCGCGCGCCACGCGGCTCCGAAGCGAGCCGAAACGTTTAGGCGGCGGACGCACGGACGGTGGAACATGAGCAAGGGCCAGAACAGCGGCGGTCTGATGTCGAGCGCGGGCCTCGTCCGCTACTTCGACGCGGAGGACCGCAACGCGATTCGAATCGACCCCAAAACCGTCTTCGCCGCGGGAGCGCTGTTCGGCATCGGTGTGCTGGTGCTGAACTCGCTCGCGTTCTGACCGCCGACCGCCGAGCGGACGCTTTTTGTCTGCGGCTTCCCGAGACCCGTCCATGACTACGCTACGCGCCGGCGTCGTCGCCGTGCAGGGCGACGTCTCCGAGCACGCCGACGCCGTCGAGCGGGCCGCCGACGCTCACGGCGTCGACGCCGAAATCGTCGAGATTCGAAGCGACGGCCTCGTCCCCGACTGCGACGTGTTGCTCATGCCGGGCGGGGAGTCCACGACCATCTCCCGACTCCTCGAACGCGAGGGCATCGCCGGCGAGATTCGCGCCCACGTCGACGCCGGGAAACCCGTCCTCGCCACCTGCGCCGGCCTCATCGTCGCCTCCCGCGACGCCAAGGACGACCGCGTGACCACGCTCGACCTCCTCGACGCGACGGTCGACCGCAACGCCTTCGGCCGGCAGGTCGACAGCTTCGAGGCCCCGCTGGACGTGGCCGGCCTCGACTCGCCGTTCCCCGCGGTGTTCATCCGCGCGCCCCTCATCGACGAGGTCGGCGAGGACGTGGAGGTGCTCGCCGAGTGGGACGGCAACCCCGTCGCGGTCCGCGACGGTCCCGTCGTCGGCACCTCCTTTCACCCCGAACTGACGCCCGACAGCCGCCTCCACGACCTCGCGTTCTTCGACGAACTGGCGGTCGAAGCCGACGCCTGAGCGGCCGAGTAACTGGCGGAGTGACCGTCGCCCGCCGGAACCAGAGGGTCTTTTTCCGCGCCCGTCCGTCGTGCGACCATGGACGCCGACACCCCGACCGACGAGGTCTTAGACGAACTCTTTGCGACCATCGAGTCGCGCAAGGCCGACCTCCCGGAAGACTCCTACACGACGACGCTTTTCACCCACGAGAAAGGCGAGAACTACGTCCTCGAAAAGCTCGGCGAGGAGGCCACAGAGACCATCCTCGCGGCCAAGGACGACGACCGCGAGGAACTGCTCTACGAGAGCGCCGACCTCGTCTACCACCTGCTCGTCGTGCTGTCGATGAACGACGCCTCGCTCGACGACCTCCGCGAAGAGCTGAAAACGCGGTTCTGAGCGGCCGGGCGACCGTCTTCCGCGAACGCGACTGCGACCGCGGCCGCGACTTCGATTGCGACTGCGACCGCCGCCCCTCACCGGCCGCGGTTCCCGGACGAGACGGCCCGATTGCAAAACACCAAGAGCGTGCGTTTACGATAGCGCACTCTCTCGATGCACGCCCCTCGAACTCGTATCCGCCGGTCCACTCTCTCGCACGTCACGTCACATCGCGCCGCGCCCGCCTCCCGAGGGTCGGCCGCGTGAGTCGGCTGTTCGGCGGCGACGAGCCGTCGGTCGAGTTCGTCGCCGGGAGCCTCATCGCGGGCGTCTTCTTCGGCGGCGTCGGCGCGGGCGTCGCCTTCCCGACGCTCCCGACGCTCGGCCCCATCATCGGCATCACGCCGTTCGTGGTCGGCCTCATCCTCTCGGCGAACCGGTTCACCCGACTGGTCGTGAACACGCCCGCCGGGCAGATACTCGACCGGATGGGGACGCGCCGGCCGATGATAGCCGGGTTCGTCGTGCAGGGGCTGTCGCCGTTCGGCTACGTCCTCGGGCTGGACCCCGGTCCGATTCCGCTCGACAGCGCGACCGTCTTCCTCCTGTCGCGGGCCTGCTGGGGCGTCGGCTCGGCGTTCGTCTTCGTCGGCGCGTTCAGCACCATCACGCACGTCACCTCGGGCGAAAACCGCGGCAAGTGGGTCGGCTACATGCGCGGCGGGCAGAGCCTCGGTTTCCCCGCGGGTCTCGTCGTCGGCGGCCTCGTCACCGACGCGTTCGGCTACGCCACCGCGTTCGCCGTCGCGGGGTGCGCGGGCCTGTTCGCCGCCCTCGTCGCCATCTCCGTCCTCCCGGACGTGCAGACCGACGTGACGGCGGCGAGCTCGCTCCGCGACGTGCCGCGACTGGTCGGCTCCGACGTCCGCATCTTCACCGTCGGCACCGTCAACTTCGCCGTCCGCTTTCTGTTTTCGGGCGTCCTCCTCTCGACGGCCGTGCTGTACGCGACGGCGAACGACATCTCGCTCGGCGGTCTCTCGGGGGCCGGCGTCAGCGGCGTCGTGATGGCCGTCGGCGTCGTCGCGTCGAGCGTCACGACGCTCGCAGTCGGGCGGTACTCCGACCGCCTGTCGAACCGCGCGGCGCTGACGCTCCCCGCGCTGGGCGTCCTCGCGGCCGGGTTCGCCCTGCTGGCGCTCGTGCCGACGCTCCCCTCGACGCTCGCGGGCGTGGCGCTCATCGGCGTCGGCGTCGGCGGGTCGAACCCGCCGCTTTTGGCCTACCTCGGCGACCTCAGCCCGGCCGACGACGTGGGCAAACTCGGCGGCGTCTACAACGTCTTCGGCGACTCGGGGTCGACGCTCGGCCCGCTCGTGGCCGTCCCGCTGGCCGAGGTGGTCGGCTTCCGCGTCGAGTACCTCGCCTGCGTCGCGCTCGTCGCCGTCGTCGGACTGCTCGTGGCGCGGACGCTCTACGGAGAGGCGGCGACGGTGCCGCGGTCGGAACTATCGTGAAAACGGGATTCAGACGCGGGTCGGACGGCGCTACTTGAACTGGATGCCGAGGTCGTGCATGCCGTCGTTGTTCCGAGCGACGTTGATGAGAAGCGGGGTGATGCCCTCGATTTCGGAGGCGTTGGCGAGGCCGCCGCCGTCGAGCGCGCGGAGGCCGTCGATGCCCTCGGCGAGCAGGCGGACCGTCTCCTTCGCGTCCTCGTCGTCGGCGACGAGGAGGGTGTCGATGCCGAGGTCGGCGTCGAGGTCGGCCAGTCGGCCGGCCGCGAGGTTGTGGAACGCGCCGACGACCGGCACGTCGTCGGGGGCCGCGTCGGCGACGAGCGCCGTCACGCTCCCCGCCTTCGGCGGGTGGTAGTGGAAGCCGTCGTCGTCGCGCTTCATGCCCGCCGCGGGCGTGACGAGCACGTCGCCCTCGGACAGGGAGTCGGCGACGGCCTCGACGGTGTCGGAGACGTGGTACGGCGGCACGGCGAGGACGACCACGGAGGCGCGGTCGGCGGCCATCTCGTTCGTGAAGCCGTTTACCTTCACGTCGCGGCCGCGGCTGGAGAGTTCGGTCTCGTACTCGTCGGCCTTCTCGCGGGCCTTGTCGGGGTCGCGCGACCCGACGATGACATCGTGGTCGGTGTGGTAGGCCCAGCGGAGGGCGAGGCCCTCGCCGATGTCGCCGGTCCCACCGAGGAGTGCGATTCGCATACTCACACCTCCGGACCGAACCGACCTAAAGGGTTGTGCGACCGGTCGGTTCTGCCTGTGTTCGGGAGGGAACAGAGCTATAAGTTCAAAGGGCTGTCACGAAGGCGTGAACGAGTCGAGGTACTTTCAGGCGCTGACGCTGTGGTTCGTCGTGCTGATTTTCATGGGAACCGGGCCGGATATCGACGGCGTCCTCGGAACCGCGCTCGGTGTCTTCTGCGTCGCGCTGCTATGGGTGCTCCCGGTGTACGTCTCCGTCAAACTGGTCGACGACCTCGGCGCGCGGTTCGGGGGTCGATCGGGGTGAGGCGTCAGGCGTCGTCGTCGGACTCGACGAGCGACTGCACCCGCTCGAAGCCGTCGCGGTAGACGAGCCACCACGCGACCACCGGGGCCAAAAGCAACAGCGGCCCGACGAGGAACAACTGCGTGACGGGGTCCGGCGGGAGGAGGTACGTCCCGACGACGACCACGAGCGCGTCGAGCGCGAGCAGCGTGACGACGAAGGCGCGGAGGTGTCCCATCAGTCGAGCAGGTCCGGAACCTCGTTCACGTCCTCGACGACGGCGGCCGCGCCGATTTCGGCGAACTTCTGTCGGCCGTCGTCGCCGGTCAGGCCGCCCGAGAGGACGCCGACGCCGTAGTAGACGCGGTCGGGGTCCGCGGCGTCGGCGTTCAGCGCCGTCTTCACGTCGTCGAGGGTGTCGCCGACGAAGACGACCGACTCGGCACCGAGGCGCTCGGCGACCGTCACGAGCGCGGCCGGGTGGGGCTTGCCCTCCTCCCAGTCGTCCATCGTGAACCGGTGGTCGTCGGCCACGTCGAGGCCGACGCGGTCGAGCGCGATGTCGGCCTCGGCGCTGGGCCGACCCGTGACGACGCCGAGTTCGCGGTCGCCGAGGGCGTCGAGCGTCTCCTGACGGAGGAGCACGGGTTCGTCGTGGATGTAGCCGGCGGCCTCGAACGGCGGCTCGCCGCCTTCGAGGTCGCGGTAGAGGTCGCTCCCGAGGTAGAGCGCCTGAAACGTCCGCCGGAGCGCCTCGGGGTCCCACTCGTCGAAAACGACGCTCGGGTCGGAACACAGGGCCTCGACGGTCGCCTCGGCGGCGTCGAGGCCGCCGCCGCGGGCCTCGATTTCGTCGGTGAACGCGGCGACCGACAGGTCGGTCTCGCGGGCGGCGAGGACGTACAGCGCCGCCGCGTACGTCAGTTCCCAGTCGTTGTTGAAGCCGCCGGCGTCCTTGAACAGTTGGACCTCGTCGCGGGTGATGGTCGTGCCGTAGTGTCGGTCCACGGATTCGACGATGGCGCGCCGGTAGGAGTCGGCGACGTCGACGAGCACTCCGTCGATATCGAGGACGACAGCGTCCGCGTGCATACCGGAACGGCGCGACGAGCGGGCAAGTGCCTTACTCTTGGGACCGGGCGGGTCGCGGTTACTCTCGGGACCGACCGGGTCGCCCCGGTCGCCCCGGTCGCCCGCGCTCCGCGACGTACAGCGTGTCGCCCGGAAGCGACTCGCGGGCGACCGGAATCGACGGCTCGTCGTAGCCGAGCGTGGTGAAAAGGAAGTCGGCGTCGGCGCGGCGGGCGACTTCGGCGGTCGGCCGGTGAAGTTCGACGGGAAGGTTCAGGGCGTAGACGACGTCGGCGTCGGCGTAGGGGCCGAGGTCGGAGGCGTCGGCGCGGGCGAACACGTCGTCGCGGACGAACGAGACGCCGTCGGGGACGGGGAAGTCGTGCACGTCGACGGCGACCACGTCGACCCCGCGGTCGGCGAGGGCGACCGCCGTCGAGGACTCCCGACCGACCCCGACTTCGACCGCGCGGTCGAAGTCGGATAACCGTGCGACGAGCGCGTCGCGCAGCGATTTTTCCACGTCGGGATATTTATGAAGCGCCCCCGCTTAATCCCTCGCATGCTCGTCGATATCGTGCCTATCGGGGATATTTCTGCGGCCGTCAAGCGGGAGGCATCCGCCGGACTCCGCTCCGTCTACGACTGCGACGTGACCGTCCACTCGAATCAGGCGATTCCCGAGGGCGCGTTCGACCGGAGCCGAAACCAGTACCGGGCCGAGCAGTTCATCGAACTCGCGAGTCGCATCGGACGCGGCGAGAAGAACATCGGCATCACCGAGAAGGACCTCTACTACCGCCGCCGAAACTACGTCTTCGGCCTCGCGTACCTCAACGGCAACGGCTCCGTCATCTCCACGTACCGCCTCCAGACCTCCACTGACGGCGGCATCACGAACAAGCCCGCCGACGAGGTGCTGTCCGACCGCGTGCGAAAGGAGGTCGTCCACGAAATCGGCCACACCCTCGGCCTCGAACACTGCGACAACAACAAGTGCGTCATGTCCTTCTCGCCGACGGTCCGCGAGGTCGACGTGAAAGAAGAGAACCTCTGCGGCACCTGCAGTCGGCTCGTCCACTAGTTCTCAGGGCACGAACACCGTCTCACCCTTTTTCTCGTCTCGGCACCTGTATACGAGTATGAACTTCGTCGTTGCGGTAGACGGCTCTGCGGCCGCGGACAGGGCGCTCGACCACGCGCTTTCGATGCTCGAACCCCTGGGTGCGACGGTCACGGTCGTCCACGCGGTCGAACCGCAAGTCCTCGTCGAAGGCGGCGAGGAACCGGTCGCGGGCGTCGCCAGAACCGGCGACCGAATCGTCGCCGAGAGCCTCGAAGACGCGGAATCGCGCGCCGAGCGCGTCCTGCAGGCGGCCGCCGAACGCGCCGCCGACGCGGGCGTCGAAGCGACCGCGGAACTCCTCTACGGCGACCCCGTCGAGGCGATTCCGGCCTACGCCGACGAGGCGGACGCCGACGGTATCTTCGTCGGCCACCGCGGCCTCTCGAAGCGCTACGAGGGGCTGGTCGGGAGCGTCGCCAAGGAACTCGTCGAGCGGGCGTCCTGTCCCGTCACCGTCGTCCGCTGAGTGCGCCGACTCGACGGCCGCGACGGCGGCGGCCAACCCCTGCGAACCGCGCTCGCGCTCTCGCTCGTCACCGGCGAGCCGTTCGAGATGACGAACGTCCGCGGGAACCGCTCGACGCCCGGGCTGAAGGCCCAGCACGTCGCCTGCGTCTCGGTCGCGGCGGCCGTCTCGAACGCCGACGTCGACGGCGGCGAGGTCGGCTCCTCAACACTCCGCTTTTCGCCCGGCGACGTGCGAGCCGACCCGGTCGAGGCGGCCGTCGGCACCGCCGGGAGCGCGACGCTCGTCTGCGAGACGCTTCTTCCCGCGGCCGTCGCCCTCGACGACCCGCTTTCGCTTTCGGTCACCGGCGGCACCGACGTTCGGTGGTCGCCGCCGGCGGACTACCTCCGGTACGTAAAACGCCCGCTGTGTTCGGCGTTCGGCGTCGACCTCGGCGTCTCGGTGCCTCGCCGCGGCTTCTACCCGGCCGGCGGCGGCACGCTCTCGCTCCGAATCGAACCGGCCGAGCCGACCCCGCTGGCGCTGGACCGTCGCGCGGACCCCGACGAACTCCGGGTCTACTCGGTGGCGAGCGACTCGCTCGCGGACGCCGCGGTGGCCGACCGACAGGTCGAGGGCGTCCGCGACGCGCTCGCCGAGGCGGGCGTCGACCTCCCGGCTCGCGCCGCGGTCTCGTCGGTCGAAAGCGACTCGCCCGGGTCGGTCGTGGTCGTCGTCGCGCGGGGCGGAGAAGACGAGAGAGGCGACGACGGCTCCGCGTCGGTCGTCGCCGGCTTCGACGCCTACGGCGAGCGCGGCACGCCGGCCGAGACGGTCGGGTCGCGGGCCGCCGCGTCGTTCCTCGACTGGCTCCGCGGCGACGCGCCCGTGGACCGCCACATGGCCGACCAACTCCTCGTCTGGGTCGCGCTCGCCGGGGGTCGCCTGCGGATTCCCGCCGTCACGGACCACGTGCGGACGAACCTCGACGTGATTCGAGCCTTCGGCTACGACGTGACGCTTCGGGCGGCCGGAGACGGCGATGGCGGCGCGGGGACGGGGACCGGACCGGGCGCTGATTCCGGCGCGGGCGCGGTCGTCGAGTCCGACGGCGGCCGCTGACCGGGTGACCCGTTTCCGTCCGTTTCAGGGCGCGTAGGTCCCGGTCAGTTTCGTCTCGGCGACGACGTGTCCCGCGATGGCGCGCTTCAGGTCGGCTTTCGCCGCACCGGCGTCGAGGTCGAGAGCGGTGTCGAGCGCGTACAGGAGGAACCGGTAGGCGTGCTCGCCGTCCGGTGGGTTCGGGCCGCCGTAGCCCGGTTCGCCGTAGCTGTTGGTTCCCTCGACCGCGCCCGGCGGCGTCTCGCCCGCCTCGATGGCGTCGGTTTCGGGGTCGACGTTCCAGACCAGCCAGTGGTCCCACACCTCGCCCGCGGGTTTCACCGCGTCGGGGTCGTCCATCACGAGGGCGAGCGAGACGGTTCCGGGGGGCACGCCGCCGATTCGGAGCGGCGGGCTCTCGTTTTCGGTCGCGTAGCCGTGGGTGCGGGGTATCGGGCTTCCGTCGTCGAACGCCGGGCTCCGGAGGGAGAGCCCGCGACGGCGCTCGCTCGAATCGCTCGATATCATACCCTCTCGTTGGACGACGAGCGACAAAACGATTCGTTCGGGAAGACCGACGCGTCAGCGCTCGCGAACGACGCGAACCCCGATTCCGTCGGGGTCGGAGACGACGAGCGAATCGGTCGCGTCGGCCGCGTCGCCGGTGCCGTCGCCGTCGCCGAACCCGCCCGCCTCGACCTCGTGGCCGGCGGCGGCCAGCGACTCGCGGACCGCGTCGAGCGTCGCGGCGTCGGGGACGACGACTTCGAACCACTCGATACCGCGGCCCTCGCCGACGGGGGCGCTCCGGGTGTTCCAACTGTTCAGGCCGACGTGGTGGTGGTACTCGCCGGCGGCGACGAACGCCGCGCCGGGATAGCCCTCGTCGCGGACGCGCATCCCGAGCGCGCCGACGTAGAACTCCTGCGACCGAGGGACGTTCGTGACTTCGAGGTGGACGTGTCCGAGGTCGGTGCCGGCGGGCGCGACCTCGTCGCCGGCGGCGTCGTCGGCGAGCGCACCGAGGTCCAGCGGAAGCGTGTCCATCGACACCCGGCGGTCGTCGGTCCACGGCCACTCCTCGCGGGGCCGGTCGCGGTAGACCTCGACGCCGTTGCCCTCCGGGTCGCGGAAGTACAGCGCCTCGCTGACGAGGTGGTCCGACGCGCCGGAGAGCGTCGCGCCGGCGTCGCTGGCGCGGGTTCGGGCGCGGGAGAGCACGTCGCCGAGCGCCCCGCGGTCGGGCACGCGAACCGCGAGGTGGAACAGCCCGGCCTCCCGGCGACCGCGCTCCGGGGCGTCGGGGTCCTCGTCGAGGACGACGACGGGGGTCTCGCCCGCCGAGAGAACCGCCCGCGACCCGTCGCGTTCGCGCTCGACCGCGAGGCCGACCACGTCGCGGTAAAACGGGACGACGCGGTCGAGCGAGCCGACGCGGAGCGCGACCCGGCCGAGGTGGGTGTCGTCCGTGAGCGAGCCGTCGGATGGGGAATCGTTCGTCATGCCCACGTCTTCGAGCGTGGCCGTGAAAACGTCCGTAGTAACATCGGAGTCACTCGCGGCGCGGCGTGTAACCGGGTCGCTGCCGGCGGGAAACGGCCGGCTGAGACGGAACGAAAAACGAGAGCGAGAGCGGAAACGAAGCGGACGGAAACGCGAACGCGAACGCGAACGGGCGACCGGGTCGCTACTTGGCGTAGTAGTACTCGCCGGCGCGCTTCTGCTCGCGGTCGAGCTGCGAGTCGGGCTTGTTGATGCGCGGGCGCTGGGTGCGCTCGTCGCGGCGGAACGTGATGTCGAGGTCCGACAGGAAGTCGTTCATGCCGTCGCGCATCTCCTGCGGTTTCGAGGCGTGGCCCTCGATGGACGGCTCGCCGTCGAACACCATCAGGCGGTCCGCCAGCAGGTCCATCATGTAGATATCGTGGTCGATGACCATGACCGTCGCGTCGTGGTTCTCGGCGTAGCGGCGGATGGCCGAGGTGGCCTGCACGCGCTGTTCGACGTCGAGGTGGGCCGACGGCTCGTCGAGCAGGTAGAGGTCGGCGTCCTGCGAGAGACACGCCGCGATGGCGACGCGCTGGCGCTCGCCGCCCGAGAGGTCGGTGAGGTTGCGCTCCATGATGCGGTTGAGCTGGAGCGGGTTCGCGATTTCGGTGTTCCAGTACGACGAGCCGAACTGGTCGGTGATAGACGAGAGGAACGCGTCGACCCGCATCGGCTGGTCGATTTCGATGTACTGCGGCTTGTACGAGATGTCGAGCGCGAAGTCGAGGTCGCCAACGTCGGGCGTCAGGTCGCCCGTAAACAGCTGTGCGAGCGTCGACTTCCCGATACCGTTGGGGCCGACGACGCCGAGCACTTCGCCGTTGTAGATGGTGCCGGACTCCACGTCGAGCGAGAACTCGCCGTCGCCGTAGGACTTGGCGAGGTCGGGGTACTCGACGAGGGGTTCGGCCTTCGTCGTCTCCCGGGGCGCGTGCTCCTCGAAGGTGATGGCCTCCGGGCGGATGCGCATGTTCTCGTTCGAGAGATAGCCCTTCAGGTACTCGTTGATGCCGTTTCGGACCGACTTGGGGTCGGTGATGACACCGTACGCGCCCGGCTCACCGTAGGCGACGTGGAGCGTGTCGGCGAGCAGGTCGAGGATGGCGAGGTCGTGTTCCACCACGAGCACCGCGCGGTCTTCGTCCTCCGCGAGTTCGCGGATGAGCCGCGCGGCGGTGACGCGCTGGCCGATGTCGAGGTACGGCGAAATCTCGTCGAGGAAGTAGAAGTCGCGGTCGCGGGCGAGCGTCGCCGCGAGCGCGACCCGCTGGAGTTCGCCGCCGGAGAGCGTCTCGATGTCGTTGTCGACGACGGGCCCGATGTCGAGGCGGTCGATGTAGGAGTCGAGCGCGCCGCGCTCGTCGGTCGCTTCGAGGAGGTCGCGGGCCGTCCCGTCGAACTGCTTGGGAATCTGGTCGACGTACTGCGGCTTGCGCGCGATGGACACCTCGCCGTCGCGGACCCGCTCGACGTAGTTCTGGAGCTCGGTGCCGCGGAAGCGGTCGAGGACGGCCTCCCACGTCGGGTCGTCGTCGTAGTTGCCGAGGTTGGGGACCATCTCGCCCGCGAGGGCGCGGACGGCCGTGGTCTTCCCGATACCGTTCGGTCCGAGGATGCCCGTGACCGACCCGGACTCGGGGACCGGAAGCCCGTACAGCGAGAAGGCGTTTTCGCCGTAGCGGTGGGTGGGGTCCTCGTCGAGTTCCGAGGGGAGATTGATGATTTCGATTGCGTCGAAGGGGCACTTCTCGACGCAGATGCCGCAGGTCTCGCCGAGGCAGATTTCCTCGGAGATGCGCACCTGGTCGGGACCGCCCTGCTCGGCGTCCTCGCCGCGGAGCGTGATGCACTCTTTGCCCGTCCGGTTCGGCGGACAGAAGTTCGAGCACTCGTAGCTACAGCGGTCGGGAGAACACCGGTCTAAGTCGACGACGGCGATACTATCGTCGGCCATCGTTAGAGCTGAACACCCGAAGTCAGGAGGATGGCGAACGTGATGAACCAGAGCGCGAAGGTCATGAACACGACGTAGAGATAGTCCTTCGCGCCGAAGTCGCCCACGTCGACGCCGACGACGCGAAGCACCGGGAACTGGATGAGAACGAGCGCTCCGAGGATACCCACGGCCAACTGATTGGTCGCGGCCTCGGGACTCGTCCCCACCACAGCACCCGAGACTACCGCGGCGGCGATGCCGGCGAGGCAGGCGAGTGTCGTGACCGTCACTCCGCGAATGTGACTGGAGAGTCCGGTCTGCGTTTCCGTGGCCATGTGTTCCCCTGCGATATCCGGCGTCAAAAGCCGTTCGTTCCTCCCGCCGCCCCCGGATAAAGCGTTGTCGGCCGGTCGCCGGCCAACAAGGTTTATGCTGGTAGCGCGTTTCGATTCGTAACGATGGCTGGAACAGAAGAGGAGAGTCTCGACGACCTCCCACCGAGTGCGAAGCTTGTGTTCAAAGTGCTCGAATACAACGGTCCGCTCACCCAGAAAGGCATCGTCGAAGAGTCGATGCTCTCGGCGCGAACCGTTCGCTACGCGCTCGAACGACTGGAGGGAATCGGTATCGTCGACGAGGACGTTTACTTCGCCGACGCCCGACAGAACCTCTATCAGTTGACCGATCTCGCGCCGCAGCAGGCGCAGGCCAAAGCCGACGGCGGCAAGGAAAAGGCCTGCTGCGCCGAGTAACCAGAACCGCCGCGGAACCACCGCACGCTTCGCAGTCGGTGTCAGAAGAGACCAGTTGCGACGTGTCGACCCGGTCGAACCCCGACCGACGAAAACGACGATTCGGCCGTTCTGTTAGGCCGGAACGACCGTAATCTGCTGTTTTCTATCGATTGCGTTCTCCAGTTCCTCGGCGATGGCGCTGCCGCGGGAGACCTGAATGTCGCCGCCGCGGCCGACCGTCGCCGTGAACAGGTACTCGCCGTCGGCGCGGACCTCGACCGTCTCGCCGACGTGGCCGTCCATCCGCACGACGACGTGCCGCGAGGTGACCTCGGGCGTCACGACGACGCCCTCGTCGGCCCCGCCTCCGGAGCCGGACGCGCCGGACTGCCCGCCGGCGTTCGCGCCCGCGTGCTGTCCCGACGACGACGGCTTCTCGTCGTGGGTCCGCACGTCGATGTCGATGCCGAGGCGGTCTTCCACGTCGGAGATGCGGCCGCCGCCCTTCCCGATGACGTAGGAGATGTCGTCTTCCTCGACGTAGACGACCGCGCGGTTCTGTCCCTGTAAGTCGACGTCGACGTGCCCGCGGGCGATGGAGCGAATCTCGCGTTCGATTTCCTGTTTCGCCAGCCGGGAGACGCCGCTTTCCTTCTCCTCGCCGTCCTCGCCGAGCGGGACGGTGACGACCTGCCGGTTGAACGTGTAAATCTCGTACTTCGGCGTGCCGGTCTCGAAGTCCCGAATCTGGATGACGGGGCGGGCGAGGTCCTCCGCGAAGAGGCCCTCGGGAACCTTGACCTCGGTGCGCACGTCGTACACCGTGTGGACCTCGCCGTCCTCGATGTAGACGACGGTGTCGACGACCTGCGGAATCATGCCGAGTTCGACCCGGCCGACGAGGCGCTGGAGCGCGTCGATGGCGCGGGTGGCGTGGACCACGCCGACCATGCCGACGCCCGCCAGACGCATGTCGGAGAACACCGAGAAGTCCTCGGTCTTTCTGACCTCGTCGTAGATGGTGTAGTCCGGGCGCACGAGCAGCAGGGAGTCGGCCGTCTTCGCCATGTCGCCGCCGAGGGCGG
The DNA here is from genome assembly GCF_031624535.1 of Haloferax sp. S2CR25. Classification (NCBI taxonomy): domain Archaea; kingdom Methanobacteriati; phylum Methanobacteriota; class Halobacteria; order Halobacteriales; family Haloferacaceae; genus Haloferax; species Haloferax sp. S2CR25. The sequence continues at coordinate 134,874 of NZ_JAMQOO010000004.1, read as the reverse complement.
TGTACTGGGTGATGTCGGGACCGACCTGCAGGTCGCGCGGCTTCTCCATCGTCTTGACGGCGTAGTCGCTGTCGTTGAGGAACTCGGCGACCGCCTGCGCGAACGTGGACTTCCCGGCACCGGGCGACCCGGCGATGAGGACGCCGCGCTGGCGCTCGGCGAGTCGGTCGCGGAGTTCGTCGGCGAACTCGTAGTCGTCGAGTTCGGTCTTGACGATGGGCCGGACGGCGGTGATTTCGATGCCGTCGGCGAACGGCGGGCGGGCGACCGCGATGCGGTAGTCGCGGAACTGGACGATGTCCATGCCCGGCTCGGAGAGTTCGACGAAGCCGTCGGTGGCGGCGCGGGCGGAGTTGACGATGTCGTCGGCCCACTCCTTCATCGTCGCCTCGTCGGTCGGCTCGTCGGCGATGGGCTGGTAGTGCATCTCGCCGACCGCGCCGCGTTTGGCCTTCGGGCGGGTGTCGGTCTTGAGGTGGACCGACATCGTCTGGTCGTCGAAGAACCGCTCGATGATGAGCCCGCCGGAGCCGCGGACCGCGGCCTCGACGTACTCGACCGAGACGCCCTTCGCCCGCGCCACCTCGGCCTGCACCACGTCGCTCGTCAGGAGCGTCGCCGACCGCTCGGTGGCGATATCGCGGATGAGCGCGTCGATGTCGCCCTCGCCGGCACCTTTCGTCTCGCCCGAACTCGGGCGACGGCCGACGTACTTGAGGTCGATGACGCCGTCGTCGGCGAACTCGGCGAGCCGCTGGAGTTCGGAGAGGCCCTCCCAGCCCGTGTCACGGCCGTCGTTGGCCTGCGATTCGAGTTCGCTGACGACCGCCTCGGGGACGAGGACGTCGGCACCCTCGTAGGTGCCGTCGTCGACTCGCTCGGACACGCGACCGTCGATGACCGCGCTCGTGTCCGGCACTATTTTCATGCGCGTGAGTTTGGGCGGGTGACGGATAAGGTTGTAGATAAAAGCGGTGACACCGCCGGCGGGGCGTCGGGTGATACCGCGTCCCGCGCCCCGCGCCCTCGACTCAGTCGTCGCCGGGCGCGACCGCCCGCTCCCCGTCGACGACCTCGAACGACTCGACGAGGCCGTCGAGGTCGGCGGCTTGCGACGACAGCACCTCGGTCTGGTCCGCGAGGTCGCCGATGGACTCGGACTGCTCCCGTGCGGTCTCGACGACGGTCCGCGACTGCCCGGCGGTCTCCTCGGAGATGTTCGCCACGTCGTCGACGCGGGCGGCGATGTCCGCCGCCGACTCGGCCTGCTGGTCGGTCGCGGCGCTCACCTCGGCCACGCTGGCGTCGATGTCCGTCACCATGTCCACGATGCTCTCGAACTCGCCGATGGCCTCGGTGACGGTCTCCAGGCTGTCGGCGACCTGCCGGTTCATCTCCCGCACGTCGGCGAGCGTCTCCTCGGAGTGTTCGGTGATGTCGGCGATGAGGCCGGACACCTCGTCGGCCGAGTCGCGGGTCTCCTCGGCGAGCGACTTGACCTCCTCTGCGACGACGCCGAAGCCGTCGCCCGCCTCGCCCGCGTGGGCGGCCTCGATGGCCGCGTTGATGGCGAGCAGGTCGGTCTGCGAGCCCACGTGCTCGATGAACGCCGCGATTTCGTCAATCTCCTCGATGCTCTCGGTGAGTTCGGCGACGGCGTCGGCGGTGCGGTCGATGCGGGCCTCCACCGTGTCTAACTCCTCCATCGCCTCGGTCGCCGCGTCGCGGCCGACCTCGCCGCGCTCGGAGGCCGTCTCGGCGGTGATCGCGACCTCGTCGGCGGAGGCGGCTATCTCCTCGACGGTCGCAGAGAGCGTGTTGAGTTCGTCGGAGACGGTCTGGAGGTGGTCGGTCTGCGCCCCCGCGCCGTCGGAGATTTCGGTGACCGAGGCGGCGACTTCCTCGCTGGCGGCGTCGGCCCGGCGGACGTGCTCGCGGGCGGTCGAACTCATCCGCGACACCTCCTGTGCGAACGACTGCACCTCGCCGATGGTCGACGAGAGGGTGCGGACGAGGTCGTTGTAAGTCGCCGCGACCTCCGCGTATCGCTCGTCGTCGACGCCCCAGTCGTCGGTGTCGATGGTGGCGGTGAGGTCGCCCGCCTGCGCCCGCGAGGTCGCCTCCGCGAACGCCTCCACGAGGTGCTGGAGGTTGCGCGTGTAGTCGGCGAGGTCGCGCTGCATCCGGTCGAGCGCGTCGCCGAACTCGCCCGGCAGGTCCTCGTCGAGCGCCGGGTCGTCGAACCGCTGGTCGGCGAGCGCCCCCGCCTGCGAGGCGACGACGCAGAGGTGGTCGTGCATCGCGCCGAAGTCGTCGGCGAGTCGGGCCACCTCGTCGCTCCCGGTCACGTCCGGGGGACGGGTCGACAGGTCGCCCGCCGCGACGCCCGCGGCCGCCGACGAGAGAGACTCGATGGGCGAGACGATGTCCTTTCGCGTGATGATAATCGTGTTGACGAACGCGAGGCCGGCACCGAACAGGAGGAGCCCCGAGAGTTCGAGTCGAAACGCGCCGGTTGCGACCCACGGGAGCGCGGCCTGCGCGAGCGAGACCGCGAACTGGATGGCGACGGCGGCGACGACTTTTCTCTCGACCGAGCCCGAGATGCCGAGCGCGTCCATGCTTCCCCGGAGCAACCGTTCGTACGTCGAGACGAGTCGCATACTCGGACGTGCGAGGAACGCGCAATAAGCCGGGTCGCGCGTTCTCGGAATCTGATAACTACCGGCGGCCGCGGGACGGTGCCCGACCGCGGTCGCGGCGGGGCCACGCGCGGACTGCCGGACGCCACACGCTTTTGAGGCGACCCTTCGACGGGCCGGCATGGACGAACTCCGCGACCTCGCGGCGGCGCTCGTGTCGGTGCCGAGCCACGAGGACGAGACCGCCGCCGGCGACCGCATCGAATCGTGGCTCCGCGGGGAGACCGACGCCGACGTGACCAGAGACGACGCGGGGAACGTCGTCGCCCGCGTCAACCCCGGCGTCGGCGAATCGCTCGCACTCGTCGGCCACCACGACGTGGTCCCGCCGGCCGACCGACAGACCACAGACGGCGGCGACTACGTGGTCGAGACCCGCGACGGCCGCCTCTACGGCCGCGGGGCGGCGGACATGAAAGGGGCCGTCGCCGCCTCGATGCTCGCCTTCCGCGACGCGGCCGCAGACGCCGATTCGGAGGTCGTCTTCGCCTCGTTCGTCGGCGAGGAAATCGGCGGGGAGGGCGTCCGCGCGGCCCTCGACGACGGCCTCGAACTCGACTACGCCGTCGTCGCCGAGGGCTCGACGAACTACACCGGCCCCGACCGGACGGACGTGGTCGTCGCCCATCGGGGCCGTCGGGCGAGCACCCTCGTCGCGTCCGGGACCGCCTGCCACGCCAGCGAACCCGAGCGCGGCGAGAACGCCGTCTACCGCGCGACCGACGCCGTGGACGTGGTCCGCGGCCTCTCGGTGCCGGACGCCGAGGTCCTCGGCCGCCCCGTCTCGGGGAGCCTCGCCGTCACCGAAATCGACGGCGGGAGCGCGTGGAACGTCATCCCCGACCGCTGCGAGGTGACCATCGACGAGCGGACCGTCCCCGGCGGCTTCGCCGACCTCGCGCTGGCGGCGGAAATCGAGGGCGTCGAGTGGGTCGTCGAACAGGACCTCCCGCCGATGGCGTGCGACGACGCCGACTTCGCCGAGCGCGTCCTCGACGCCGCCCGGTCGGTCCACGAGGCCCGCGGCGACGCGGAGCCGGAACAGACGACGAAGCCCCACGCGACCGACGCCGGGTGGTTGGCGCAGGCAGGTACGACCTGCGTCGTCTACGGCCCCTCGGAGCCCGGCGAGGCGCACACGAGAGACGAGAGCGTGTCGCTCGACGTGCTGGCGCGGTGTTACGAGACGTACCGTGACCTCGTGGAAGGCTGGTGAGAGCCGCCAACCCCGCCCGCGACGACGCCTGAACACTCAACCCGCGACGACGCCCGACAAACCACCGGGCGGGACTGAAAGGGGCCGCGAGCGAGGGCGAACCCCGGCGGCGTGAGCACCGCAGGCCGGAGGCCGAGGAGCGCGCGTCGCCGCGGGAGCCGTCGCTCGCGGGGGCTTTCGCGGTGTTGGTCACGGCTGTTGCGTTGTCGATTGCGACGTCGTCGGTGTCGGCTGTCGCGTCGGCGGAGTGTGAGCGACCGGTCGCGGACGAATCTCGAAACACCCGCACCGATACCCGCCTCCTGCGGTTTAATACGCCTCCGAGACCACCGTTCGTACCATGGCACAGTCCTCCGCGGAATCCGACTCGGAGTCGGCGTACGACCGGCTCCTCACGAAGTACAAGCGAATCGCCAACGTCGAGAACGCCGGCGGCATCCTCTCGTGGGACCAGCAGGTCATGATGCCCGACGAGGGGACGCCCGCGCGCTCTCAGCAGATGTCCGCGCTCTCCGCCCTGAGCCACGAACTCCTGACCGACGACGAGTTCGGCGACCTGCTCGACGCGGCCGAGGCCGACGACCCGACCGACGAGCAGGCCGACGTGCTGCGCGAACTCCGCCGCGACTACGAGCGGGCGGCCCGCGTGCCGAACGACCTCGTCGAGAAGATTTCCGCGGCGTCGTCGGAGGCCATCCCGGCGTGGAAGCAGGCGAAGGCCGAAGACGACTTCGAGACGTTCGCCCCCCATCTGGAGAAGCACGTCGAACTGAAGCGGGAGTACGCCGAGCACATCGACCCCGACCGCGACCCCTACGAGGTGCTGTTCGAGGACTACGAGCCGTGTCTGCCCCTCGAACAGGCCGAGGAGATTCTCGCCGAGGTGCGCGAGGTGCTCGTCCCGATGATAGAGGACATCCGCGAGTCCGACGTCGACCTCGCGGTGGACGCCTTCGAGGGCGAGTTCCCCGAAGAGGACCAGGAAGCGCTCGTCCGCGACGCGCTCACGACGCTCGGCTACCCGTGGGAGCGCGGCCGCCTCGACACCGCCCCGCACCCGTTCTCGTCGGGGACGCAGTTCGACGCCCGGGTGACCACCCGCTACGACGAGTCCGACGTGCTCGGGTCGCTGTTCTCGACCGTCCACGAGTTCGGCCACGCGCTGTACACGCTCGGCCTGCCGGACGAGCACTACGCGACGCCGCTCGGCGAGAACCGCAACCTCTCTGTCCACGAGTCGCAGTCGCGGCTCTGGGAGAACCACGTCGGGCGCTCGCGGGGCTTCTGGCGGCACTTCCTGCCCACGCTCGAAGACCGGTTCCCGGAGGTCGACGCGACGGTCGAGGAGGCCTACGAGGCCGCCAATCAGGTGTACGACGACAACCTCATCCGCGTCGAGGCGGACGAGCTGACCTACCACCTGCACATCGTCATCCGGTTCGAACTCGAACGCGACCTCATCGCCGGCGACCTCGCAGTCGAGGACGTGCCGGAGGCGTGGAACGACAAGTACGAGGAGTACCTCGGAATCCGCCCGGACACCGACTCCGAGGGCTGTCTGCAGGACATCCACTGGGCGTACGGGAACTTCGGCTACTTCCCGACCTACTCGCTCGGGTCCATCATGGCCGCCCAACTGTTTTCGGCCGCCGAGGCGGACATCGACGACCTCGACGGGAAGCTGGCCGACGGCGAGTTCGGCGACCTCCGCGAGTGGCTCCGCGAGCACATCCATCAGCATGGTCGCCGCTACGAGACCAACGACCTCGTGAAGCGGGCGACCGGCGAGGACTTCGCCGCCGACGACTTCCTCGACTACGTCGAGTCGAAATACGGGTCGCTGTACGACCTGTAGACGAGACGGACAGTCCGGCGCAGTCACCCGGTTTTCGACGGCTCGGAGTCGTCGTAGGAACTAAATAGGGGTATGGCATATCATACCATGTATGGCCTCAGCACCCAGTGACGACTTGTTCGACCAGTTCTTGGCCGACCGCGGTCACGAGACAGAACCGGCACGCTGGGACCGATCCTATAACAAGCTGCAGTGTCCCGACTGCGGGGCCCTGCACGACATGGGCGCGGCGACCTGCTCCGTCTGCGGGTGGGTGCCGGAGGCCTGACGCGTCCGAACTGACCAAGCCACGAGCACCTGTTCTCGACGGTTTTCACCCGCTCGGTGAGCCGTTCGCGAACGCCCGGCGAGTACGCTACTCCGGGCGCGTTCGCCCTCGTCCGAAGCACGTCGCTTATCACCGATAAGACCGTGAACGTGCACAATGAGCGAATCCGACGTGACCGTCACCCGGCTGTTCGGCGGCCCGGGAAGCGGGAAGACCACGGCCTTGCTCGACAAGGTCGAGGAGATTCTCGAACAAGACGGCGTCACCATCCGCGACATTCTCGTTGTCTCTTACACCCGAGCCGCGGCGGCCGAGGTCCGCGACCGGCTCGCGGAGCGGCTCGACATCAACCCGCGGTCGCTGAAGGGGAACGTCTCGACGATGCACGCGAAAGCGTACGAACTGCTGAGTCTCTCGCGGAACGACGTGGTCGGCGAGAGCGACAAACAGGAGTTCTGCGAGGACTACGGCATCGAGTTCGAAGACGAGTACGGCGGTGCGGGCCGCCGGACCGCCCGCTCGACCACCATCGGGAACAAGATTATCGCCACGAGCCAGTGGCTCCAGCGCACCCGCCGCGACGTCTCCGACTGGTACGACGTGCCGTTCCAGTGGAACGTCGAGGAGGTCCGCCTCCCGCCGGAAGTCGACCCGAACGCACAGGAGGGCAACAAGTACACGCCGACGTGGCCCTCCGACGACGACCGCATCGACATCCCCGAGGCCATCCGCGCGTGGCGCGCCTACAAGGGCGAACACGGGCTGGTCGGATTCGCTGACATGCTCGAACGCGTCAAGCAGCGCGCGCTCGTCCCCAACGTCGACTACCTCGTCATCGACGAGTTCCAGGACATCACGACCCTCCAGTACGACGTGTACGAGGAGTGGAAGCCCCACATGCGGGGCGTCCTCATCGCCGGCGACGACGACCAGGTCGTCTACGCGTGGCAGGGCGCCGACCCGAACCTCCTCCTCGACGCCGAACGCGACGAGGACGTGGTGCTCCCGAACTCCTACCGGCTCCCGTCGAACGTCCTCAACGTCGTCAACCGGGAGATTCGCCACATCGACAAGCGTCAGGAGAAGGACCTCAAACCCCGCAAGGAAGGCGGCGCGGTCGAGGCCGTCGAGAGCCCGTCGATGCTCGAACTCGCCCGGAACGTCCGCTACACCGTCGAGAAAGACGAAGGCACCGTGATGGTGCTGTTCCGCGCGCGCTACCAGATGTTCCAGTTCATCGATGAGTTCCTCCCGTCGGGCATCCCCTTCTCGACGCTGACCGACCAGCGCATGTGGACCGACCGCCTCACGCAGTACGTCCGCGCGGTCGAGGCGCTCGACGCCGAAGAGCCCGTCGACGGGCTGGAGGCGCGCCGCCTCGCGGACATGCTCCAAGACTCCGCGTTCGGCACGAACGACCGCGACGACCTCTTCGACGCCATCGACGACAGACAGGAGGAAGTCGGCGTCGACGACATCACGAACATCGAGTTCACGCCGAAGGAGATCAAGAACTTCGCGCCGTTCGCTCCGGACAGTTCGTCCGCGAGCGACATGGTCCGCAAGGTGACGAGCTTCCAGCGCAAGTCCGTCGACGCGTACTTCGGCGGCGACTACGAGGGGATGGACCCGAGTCGCGTCCGCGTCGGCACCATCCACTCCGCGAAGGGTCGCGAGGCCGACCACGTGTTCATGGCGACCGACCTGACCGAGAAGGTCGTCGAACAGATGGCCGCCTCCGTCTCCGACGAGGAACTCGAAGCCCGCGGTATCGAGGAGTTCACCTCGACGACGAGTCCCGTCCCGCTCATCACCGACAACGAGCGCCGCGTCTTCTACGTCGGGATGTCCCGCGCCCGCGAGCGCCTCATCGTCCTCGAAAACCTCGTCACCGGCGCGCCGACGCTGCCCATCAGCGTCCTGCTCCACGACGAAATTCGGGAGGCACCCGCGCAGGAACTCGTCGACGCCGCGCAGGAACCGCCCGCGCCCGAACCCGAGGCGTAACGTCCCGTGCGGAGCGGTCCGCGCGGCGGCGACGCCATCGACGCCGCCGTTTCCGAGCGAGACGCCGTCGGCTTCGTCGCCGTCTCCCGCGGCTCAGACCCGACGAGTCGCTACCTCACCGGCCGCGAGTTCGACTGCGACCTCGCGTTCGTCCGCGTCGACGGCGAGACGCATCTCCGGGTCCCCTCGACCGTCGAACCGCCGTCGCTGTCGGTCGCCTCGGTCCGCGTCGACGACAGGCCGCCGGGGAAGGCCGCCGCGGCCGTCCTCGCGGAACACGGCGCTCCCGAAGGGACCGTCCTCGCGCCCCGGACGATTCCGCACGACGCCGCGCTCCACCTCGAATCGGCGGGCTACGACCTCGCGTCGACCGCGGCGGTCGAAGCCGCCCGCGCGGTGAAAGACGCCGCCGAGCGCGACGCAATCGAGGCCGCCCAGCGCGCGGCGACTCGCGGCGTCGGTCGCGCGGCCGCGATACTGGCGGCGGCGACGGGTGAGGAAGCCACCGACGGCGACGGCGGCGACGGCGACAGCGGTCGTGAAGACGACGGCGGCGACGGTGACGACGACCGGCCCGCCCTCCGCTGGGACGGCGCGCCGCTGTCGACCGAGCGACTCCGCCGGCAGGTGAACGCGACGCTCGCGGCCGAGGGCGTCGATGCCGCGGGCGCGACGGCGGTCCGAGCGGGAACCCGCGGCGACGGGAACGAACCGGTCGAACTCCGGCCGGGCGAGCCGATAGTCGTCGCGGTCGGCCCGCGCGGCCCGACGGGCTACCGCGGCGCGCTGGCTCGCACGTTCGTCGTCGACCCCGACGGCGGGTGGGAGCGCCGGGCGCACGTCGCCTGCGACGCCGCCAGAAAGGTCAGTCTGGTCGAGGCGGACCCCGGCGACGACGCCGGCTTCCTCGGGAGCGAGCTCCGCGCGGAGACCGCCGCGTTCGGCTTCTCGATGGCCGACGAGGTGACCAGAGACGTCGGCGGCGGCATCGGCCTCGCGGCCCGCGAGGTCCCGCCGCTCGACGGCGACCGCGAACTCGTCGCCGGCAACGTCCTGCGGGTCCGCGCCGCGGTCACGCACCCGGACCACGGCCGGGTCGAACTGACCGACGTGCTGGTCGTCGGCGAAGACGGCCCGCGACTGCTGGGCGACGCGCCGACCGGCCTCGACCCGAGTCGCTGGTAGTTACTCGTCGTCGTCCGGGTCTTTCGCGACGCCGCCGATGACTTTCTCGGCCGCGAGCGAGGGGACGTCCTGCGGCATGGTGAGGAACTTCGGGAGCGCGACCATGAGCACCGCGAGAAGGAGCATCGCGCCGCCGAAGGCGGTCCGCCCGTCGGCGAGGAGCGTGAGGCCGAAGCCGCCGACGGGGATGGCGAAGATGAGGGTCGCCGCGAGACCGACCATCTCCAGGATTCCGAGTCGCATCGCCCGAGGATACTCCGCGGGCGACTAAAAGCGTCGCGACCGGCGGTCGGACGAGCGCGTCGTTTGAGAGGTGGGAGCCGGGCGACCCGTCGCCGCGGCCGACCGTCGCGCGGGGTAGCATTAAGCCGCCTCCGAATCGACTGCCAGCATGGTCGCCGTCACGTCCGGGATGCTCGTCGTCTTCGCGCTCGTCGTCGTCACGATGGCGCTTTTCGTGACGGAGGCGGCCCCGCCGGACGTGACGGCAATCGGCGTCATCGTCGCGCTCGTCGTCCTCGAACCGTGGACGCGGGTGGACCTCCAGACGGGGCTGTCGGGGTTTTCGAGCGCCGCGACCATCACCGTCCTCTCGATGTACGCCCTCAGCGAGGGGGTGCGACAGACCGGCGCGATTCGCGTCCTCGGCGACGCGGTCGCCTCGTTTACGAACGGGAGCGAGTCCCGACTGCTCGCCGCGGTCGTCGGCCTCACCGGCCCCGTCGCGGGCGTCGTGAACAACACGCCGGTCGTGGCGGTGTTCGTGCCGATGGTCTCGGACCTCGCCGACCAGGCGAACGTCTCGCCGTCGAAGCTCCTCATTCCCCTCTCGTACGCCTCGATGCTCGGCGGCACGCTCACGCTCGTCGGGACGGCGACGAACCTCGTCGCCAGCGAGGCCTACGCCGCGGCGACCGGGTTGCCGCCGTTTTCGATGTTCACGTTTACGCCCCTCGGTGCGGTGGTGTTCGTCGTCGGCGCGGGCTACCTCCTGACGGTCGCGCCGCGGCTCCTTCCCGAGCGAATCGAGCCCGGAAACCGAACCGGGAACTACGGCGTCGAGCCGTTTCTCGCCCGCGTGCTCGTCCCCGCGCGGTCGCCGCTCGTCGGCATCCCGGCGGGCGAGGTCTCCGACGACACCTACCGCGACCTCAACGTGGACATCCTCGACGTGCTCCGCGGCGGTGAGCACTTCATCGCGGCCGACTCCGACCGCGAGGTCGAGTCGCGGGACATCCTGACCATCCGGGGCGACCCGGCGACGATTCGGCGCTTCTGCGACCTCGCGGACCTGCGGTTCCTCCCGCGCGCGTCGGTCACCGACGCCGAACTCGACCGCCCCGAGCGCGTGGCGCTCGTCGAACTCGTCGTCCCCCGCGAGTCCGGCCTCGTCGGCGAGACCATCGGCGGCGCGCGACTCCGCGAGCGCTACGACGCGACGGTGCTCGCGGTCCGTCGGCGCGGCGGCGACCTCATCCGCGAGCACTTCAGAGACGTGGAACTCCAAGTCGGCGACTCACTGCTCCTCCAGACGACGAACGAGACGGCGCGATACCTCCGCGACAGCGGCGACTTCGTCGTGACCAGCGAGGTCGCAGACGAGTTCATCGAGGACAACGGCGGACTGTCACCGACGTCGTTCCGCGCGTTCGCCGTCATCGCGGCGGTCATCGGACTGGCCGCGCTCGGCGTCGTGCCCATCGCCATCGCCGCGCTCGGCGGCGTCGCCGCGATGGTCACGCTCGGCTGTCTCTCGGCGAGCGACGCCTACGGCGCGGTGAGCTGGAACGTCATCTTCCTCCTCGCGGGCGTCATTCCGCTCGGGCAGGCGCTCCAGCTGACCGGCGGCGTCGCGCTCCTCTCGGAGTTCGTCGGCGTCGCCGCGACCTACCTGCCCGTCGTCGTCGTGCTCGCCGCGTTCTACCTGCTCACGGGGCTGTTGGCGAACGTCATCACGCCGGTCGCGAGCGTCGTCCTCATGCTCCCGGTCGCCATCGACACCGCGTTCGGCCTCGGTGCCGACCCCTTCGGCTTCGCCCTCGCGGTCACCTTCGGCGGGAGCACGGCGTTCATGACGCCCATCGGCTACCAGACGAACCTGATGGTGTACGGGCCGGGCGGCTACCGCTTCACCGACTATCTCCGCGTGGGCGCGCCGCTCCAGCTTCTTCTCACGGTCGTCACGACGGCCGGTATCGTCCTCTTGTGGGGGGTCTAGGTCACTCGGCTCGGCTCTCGCCCGCGTTGCGACGCTGGTCAGTCTCCGCCCGGACGCCGTCCTCGCCGTTCGAGGGGTCGTAGCCCGCCGGCCCCGACGGGAGCGTCTCCGGGTCGTCGACGCTCAGGCCCGTGGTGACGAGAAGCCGGAGGCCGCGTCGGACCGGCATGTCGAGTTCGCGAATCTCGTCGGGCGAGACCATGATGAGCGCGCCGGCGGTCGGGTTCGGGCTGTGCGGGACGAACACGGTAAACAGGTCGTCGTCGGAGACCTCGGAGACCGACGGCGGGGCCTCGTTGGTGACGAAGCCGATTGAGAACAGCCCCTCGCGCGGGTATTCGACCAGCACCACGCGGTCGTAGCCGGCGGTCGGTTCGGTGAGCGACTCCGACACCTGCCGGACGCCGAAGTAGATGGTGCGGACGAGCGGGAGGAGCCGAACGCCGCGCTCGAAGCTCCCGAAGAGCCGCTGGCCGAGGCTCATCGACGCGAGGTAGCCGAGAAGCGAGACGGCCACGGCGATGACGAGCGCCGACAGCACCTGCGAGATGAGGACGATGTCGCCGGAGTAGTTGAGCGCATCGGCGAGGAACGGCGTCACCTGACGGACGACCGGGCGGAGCGCGGCGGTGATGCGGTTGAACGCGAACTGGAGGACGAACACGGTCACGGCCAGCGGGGTGACGAGAATGAGACCCGTGACGAAACTGCTCCGCAGGCGAGCCAGAACGTCCATACCGACTCTCCGGACGACGAGCGTAAAATTGTATGGGCGAGATCGTCACAGAAACGTGATAGAGAACGGAAACGATAGGCATTAACTTCACCCGTCCGAAGCCGCGGTATGTTCACGGGAATCGTGGAGGGGCCGGGCGAAATCGTCGACGTGACCGACGCCGACGGTGGTCGCCGCCTCCGCATCCGGACCGACCTCGCGTTCGACGACCTCCACCACGGCCAGTCAATCGCGGTCTCGGGCGTCTGTCTGACCGTCGAGGCGTTCGGCGACGACTGGTTCGAGGTGTTCCTCGCGGCGGAGACGGTCGAGAAGACCTACCTCGGCGACGTCGTCGAGGGCGACCGCGTCAACCTCGAACGGGCCCTCGCGGCCGACGACCGTTTCGACGGCCACATCGTCCAGGGACACGTCGACGGCACGACGACGGTCACGAACGTCGAGCGCGTCGGCGACGACTGGTTCTTCGAGTTCGACCTCCCCGAGTCACTGGCGAAGTACGTCGTCCAGAAGGGCTCGGTCTGTCTCGACGGCATCAGCCTCACCGTGGCCGACCGCCGCGGGGACTCCTTCGCCGTGGCCATCATCCCGACGACCTACGACCTGACGACGCTCTCGGAAAAGGAGGTCGGCGACCCGATTCACGTCGAGGTCGACGTGGTGGCGAAGTACGTCGAATCGATGCTCGACGGCTACGCCGAGCGGTTGGTCGCCGAGTAGGCGACCGGTTCGCACGTCTCGCTGACTCAGTCCTCGAACTCCGTCTGCTCGGAGCTGAACGACGCCGCGCTCGGACCGGGGGCGTGGGCGCGGTGGTAGGCCCGACTGTAGCGGCGGAGCTTCCCGATGAGGTAGAGCCCGAAGACGCCGTCGTAGATGATGACGTAGACGAGGAAGGCCGCGAGACCGCCGAGGCCGGTTATCCCCGCGATGACGGTCGACCCGATGCCGACCGTCGAGTTGTACGTCGCGTGGACCAGCGCCGCGAGGACGAGGCCCTTGATGACGATCGGACCGGCGTTCTCCTTGTTGAACTTGGCGAGACCGAGGTAGTAGCCCGCGATGGCCGAGTAGATGACGTGCCCCGGCCCGGCGAGCGCCCGGACCGCGGTAATCGTTCCGCCGGCGGCGATGATGCCGACGCCGCCGGAGCCGACGTCGAGCCCCGACGAGGTGAGGTTGCGGGTGATGTACAGGGCGTTTTCGATGGTGGCGAAACCGAGGCCGGCCATCGCCCCGTAGACGGCCCCGTCGATGACGGCGTTGAAGCTGTCGTGGGAGTAGGCGTACAGCCTGACCGCGAGGAGCTTGACGGTCTCTTCGACCGGGCCGACGACGAGGAAGTAGAACACGGCGCTGCCGAGGAAGCCGAGCGCCAACTGGAACTCGGCCGCGATAGTCTGGCCAACGTTGCTCAGAAGCGAGTTGAGAATCGCGGCGAACGTGGCGGTGAGGACGCCGAGGAGGAACGTCACCACGAGCATCGACAGCGGTTCGTCGTCGGTCACGTCGGAGTAGTAGACGTAGCCGGCGAGCGCGAGCGCCGGGAGCGCCGACAGCAGGGTGAGCGCGCCGACCTGCGGGTCGGTGAGCGCCGACAGGCCGCCGATACCGACGAGGATGAGGAGCGCGGCGAGAACGACCAGCGCGCGGGTCGACGCGACCAGCACCCGGTAGAGCGCGACCGCGAGCCCGTCAACCGAGGTTCGTTCCTCCCACGTCGCGATGTCGTAGAGGTCGGCCGATCCGTCGGACGCCTGCTCGACTGGGTCCTGCTGGTCCATCACGTGGGGTAAAGGGTATCGCATCTGGTAATAGCTTCGGCCACGGCATCCCGCGAGCGGCCGAACCGCTGACGGTCGAGTGGCTGGCGGCCGACGACCGACCGCACGACGTTAATGCCTCCGCTCCGAAGGGCGGGTATGCACTTCGACCCCCGCGAACAGGCGGCGCTCCGCGAGGTCGGCCTCGACACCGACGACCTCCGGGCCGCGTCGGACCTCGTGAGCGACGCAGTCGAATCGGACGCAGACGCCATCGCCGCGTTCTTCGGCGACGGCGGGACGTTTTACTCCGACATGGAGATGGCCCACAGCGCGAGCGACGTGCAGGAACACGCCGTCGACCACGTCGACCTCTACACTCACGGCGCGGAGCTCCGCGGCTACCTCAAGTTCGACTCGTGGGGCGTCCCCATCGAGGGCGGCCGCGTGCTCACCGACGAGAAGGTCGAACTGACGCTCGGCCCGACGGTCGACGCCCGCGTCACCTTCGCCCGCGACGCCGACGAGCTATGAGGGTCCGCGTCCGCGGCATCTACGCCACCGCGCTCACGAGCCTCTTCCTCGACGCCGGCCACGACGTGGTGCAGGCGTCCGGCCCGATTCGCGAGCGCTTCGACGCCGAGTTCGACTCGTCGGACCACGACGTGTCGGTCGAGACGACGCGGAACCGGCAGGGCGTCGGCGCGACCGGCGCGCCCGAGGCGGTCGAAACGGCCACGGAGCGCCTCTCAGACCTCGGCGTCGACACCTTCGCGTGGGACGACCCCGCGCCGACCGGCGCGGTGTTCGACGCCCGCGTGACCGACACCCTCGGCGGCGGCGCGGTGTGCGACCTCGGCGAGACCGAGGGCTACCTCTCGTACGGCGACTTCGACGGGCACGTGGAAGTCGGCGACGAGGTCCGCGTGCAGGTCGCCGAGTCGGCCCCGCCGTGGGCCTCCCGCCGCGCCGAACTGACCGGCGACGTCCGCGCCGTCGCGGGGCTGGCGACCCTCGAACCGGATTCGGAGGGCGTCCGCGTCGACACCCGCGACGAGGCCGCCGCCCGCGAACTGGCGGGCATGACGGACCTCCTCGGCGGCGACCCGCCCGAGGGCTGGGGCATCCGCTGGCACCGCGACGCCGTCGACGCCGACATGAGCGCCCTGAACGACGCGCTCGACCGGGCGGCCGAGGTCGCCGCGGAACTCGACGAGGCGCTCTCAGACCCCGTCGACGCCCCGCGGGCGGTCGCGGCTCCAACCGCGACGACGTGGGTCTGGTTCGGC
The DNA here is from genome assembly GCF_031624535.1 of Haloferax sp. S2CR25. Classification (NCBI taxonomy): domain Archaea; kingdom Methanobacteriati; phylum Methanobacteriota; class Halobacteria; order Halobacteriales; family Haloferacaceae; genus Haloferax; species Haloferax sp. S2CR25. The sequence goes on along the minus strand of NZ_JAMQOO010000004.1, from coordinate 119,635 downwards.
CGCGAGACGAGGTTCGAACTCGATTCCCAGCGCCGGGCCGTCGAGACGACGATGCCCGGCCACCACCGGACGAAGGCCGCCTCGCCGAAGGCCTCCGCCGGCGTCGACCTCGCGGAGGCGCTCTGCGGGTCGGTCGGCGACGGCGAGTTCCCCTTCGACGTGGTGACCGCGCAGTTCGGCCCGCTCGAAGGCGACGACGTGGAAATCGGCCACGGGAAACCTGACGGTCGGCTCATCACGCTCGGCTCCGGCGAGGTGACGGAGCGCGACCCCGAGGGAACCGTCGAACTCCGGCGCGGCATGACCGGCGGCGGCACCTACGACGCCCTCGGCGTCGACCGCGAGTCCGGCGACGTCGCGGTCACGAAGTTCCGCGAGGGACGCTGGTGGTATCCGACGGTGTACCGCGATTCAGAGGGCGCGGTCAAGGGGACCTACGTCAACATCTGCACGCCCGTCGAGTGCTTCCCCGACGAGATTCGATATATCGACCTGCACGTCGACGTGGTGAAACACGCCGACGGGACGGTCGAGCGGGTCGACGACGACGAACTCGACGCGGCCGTCGAGGCCGGCCACATCTCGGAAGAACTGGCCGAGAAGGCGCGGTCGGTGGCGTCGAGTCTGGAGTCGGCGCTGTCGGGGTAGGCGTCGCAACTTCGGAAGACGGTCAGTCGTCGTTGCCGGGGAGGGCTCGGTCGTCGTGGTGGCGGGAGGCGTCGGCGGCCGATATCTGGGCCGGCAGACGAACACCCCGCGAAGGCCACGCGGAGAGCGAGCGTGAAAAAGACCAATATGGTCACGGCCGACACGGCTGGATACGTATTGAGAACCGCGGAACGGGGCGCTCGTGTCGGAGGGAACAGTACGGCTACGACCGAAGGGAGTAGCCGCCTTTTTGGTCCAGATTTTTTGGCGGGGTTCGAGGCAACGAAGTTGCCGAGGACCCCGTGAAAAAAGGTGGGTTAGAAGTGCCCCGGTCCCTCGTCGCCGTACTGCAGTTCGCCGCCGCGGCCGCCCTCGACGGTGCTGCTGCCGTGGTCGCCGGAACTGGGGACCTTGACCTGCACGTCGGTCACCTCGTCGAACGTCATGATGAGGTCCGACTGGATGTTCTGGGCGGTGATGTTCGAGATGCCGCACCCGGCGCACGCGCCCCCGAGTTCGACGACGACTTCCCCCGATTCCGCATCGGCCTTGCGCACGACGCTGTTGCCGCCGTGCATCTGGATAATCGGCATCTGACCGACCATCCACGTCTCGACGCGCTCTTTGAGGCTCTCCGACTCGTCGCTCATACCCCGATGCTTCGAACCCCACGGATTAGAATGAAACGGTTCTCCCACCGCGCCGGCCGACGAGAGAAAGGCTGTCTCGGTCGTTCGTGATAGATTCGACGCGGGAACCACGCGGGGCGGCGAGGAGACGAGGCGGCGAGGCGGCGCTGGAGCCGTTCCCCTCAGTCGCGCCGCCCGCGACGACGGGCCAACCAGCCGGCGACGCCGAGCGCCGCCGCGCCGACGCCGAATCCGAACCCCGGCGCGTCGGTCGCCGACGTCGACGACGAAGGCTCGGCGTCGGACGCGGACGGGGCCGACCCGTTCCCGGTCGGCGTCGGCGTGTTGACGAGCGATTCGGTGGTCGGTTCCGGCCCGAGCGTCGGCGGGTCGCGCTGGTCGCCGGCGTGGTCGGGGAACGTGTAGAGCGCGGGCGACGCGTCGTCGACGCCGCGGCTCGACGCGACGAAGACGCCCTCGTCGGCGAAGGGGTAGGCGTACTGCGCGGTCCAGAAGCTCGCGCGCTCGGGGTCGCGCCACCACGCGAGTTCGACGGGGTCGGTCGGGTCCGACACGTCGTGGCGCTTGACGCCGCCGCGGTACCACGAGGTGTAGAGCCGGTCGTCGCGGAAGTCGAAGTTGTGCGCCGTGGTCCAGACGCCGCCGACCGTCGGGTCCGGGCTGACCGGCGGGTCGATGGTCGAGAGCCTCGTCGGGGCCGCGGGGTCCGACACGTCCCAGAGTTCGACGCCGCCGGGGCCGCCGACGAGTTCGGTCGTGCCGTCGTCGCGGTCGACCTCGACGGCCCACGACTCGACGCCGACGCCGAGGAGGTCGCCGGCGTCGTCGGTGGCGACGTAGTGGTGGTTGCCGGGCGGCGTCCGTCGCTCGCGGTGGCGGCCGCGAGGGGGCAACGCGGCGAGTTCCTCGGGGTCGCCGGGCGAGACCGCCCCGAGGACCGACGGCGACCCGGGGTCCGAGAGGTCGACGAGCCACGTCCCGGCGTCCCAGAGGGCGACGTGCGCGACCGCGTCGCGGACCCACACGTCGTGGACGGAACGCATCGAAGGCGGCACGTCGGCCCAGCGGTCGTCGGCGGCGACGACCGACCAGCGGCCGAGTTCGTCGCCGGAGTCGACGTCGAGGACGACGAGCGGGTTCCGGTCGCCGTCGTTGGCGGTGAGGTACGCCCGGCCATCGGCGGCGAAGCAGTTGTGAATGGGAAAGCCCGTCTCGTGGAACGCGATTTCGTCGGGGTTCGCGGGATCGGACACGTCGACGACGAGGACGCCCGCCGGCGCGCCCGGAATCGGGTTGGCGGGGCCGACGACCAGAAGCGTGTCCCCGTCGAGTTTCGCGTCGTAGAGGCCGCGGAAGGGGCCGTCCTCGCGGTCGGAACGCAGGTCGCGGCGCTCGGCGAGGAGTTCGGGGCGGTCGGGCGCGGAGATGTCGACGGCGGCGTAGCCGTCGGTCGCGGCGACGAAGACGGTCTCGCCGTCGGCCGACACGACGGCCTCTTTCGCGCCGTCGACGTCGATGCGGCCCAGCGGCTCGAACGGGCCGGGATGGGCGGTGGCGGGACGGGAACCGGCGACGGAGGCGGTCGAGGCGGCGAGCGCGCTCGCACCGACGGTGCGGAGGAACTGGCGGCGGTCCACGGTGAACCTGCGGGTGCCGAGGAGAAAAATCGGACGGAGGCGCGGAGACCGGGAGGGGCCGGCAGTCAGGGGAACGGGGGGACCGCTCAGTCTGCACTGGGTTGCGTGAGAACTGAAGCGACGCCGGCGGGGATGGGTGGGTGGGTGGGTGTGGGTTACCCCGCCGGCGTCGGTCGGTCGACGATGGTGGTGGGGGGTGTCGACCGGTCCCGTTCTAGGCTTCCGGTGGAACGCCCGTGCACCGTGCGGTTCGACGAGAACGGGAACGCGCCGACCGATGCGCCGAATGACTCGGCGTCGTCGGGTGCACGTCATCGCGTTTCTCGACGGGGGTTATAAGACTGCGCCACCGAGTATCAATCGAGATAATTCGATGGCGGAGAGACGAACCGCCGTGTTGTAATCGCGGTCGGTCGCCGGTTCCCCTGCGCGACCACCGCGTGTCGTCTCGACCTCACAGCCGCGAGCGGTCGCCAGTTCCGCCTGCGCTACCACCGGTGAGTCGTCTCGACATCACAGTCGAGACCGGTCACCGGTGCCACCGGTCATCGCGCTCGCCAACGCCCCCTCGACCACGACCTCGTCGCCGAGCGTCGTCAGTTGAATCTCGGGGATGTTCGACATGACCATCTCGCTCATCTGCTCGCGGATGGGCTCTAACACGAGGTCCGGGTTGTTGAGCGCGACCGCGCCGCCGACGTAGATGATGAGCGGCGCGTACGCGTGGACGATGTTGGCGACGCCCATCGCGTTCCAGTGGCCCAGTTGGCTGATGATGTGGTCGGCGAACTCGTCCTCGCCGGCGTGTTCGAACACGTCGACCGCAGAGAAGTCGGGGTCGGAGACGGGAAGGGCGGTGTCGACCGGGTCTTCCTCGTGGAGTTCGCGGGCGTACTTCGGGATGTTGTTCCCCGAGCAGTAGCCCTCCCAGTGGCCGTTGTGGCCGCACCCGCACGTCATGAAGCCGTTCGGGTCGAGCGTCAGGTGACCGACCTCGCCGGCGTTGCCGTCCCAGCCGGCGAGGACGTGCCCGTCGACGCAGACGCCCGCGCCGATACCGGAGGAGATGGTGAGATACACCATGTCGTCGGGGTTGCGGTCGGAGTGGAACCGCTCGCCGATGACGCCGGCGTTCGTGTCGTTGTGCAGGTACACCTCGTCCGTCTCCAACAGCACCGAGAGGGGACCGGTCAGCGGGATGCGGTCGATGGTGTCCGGGAGGTTCGCCGGGTTCTCGACCGCGCCCTCGGCCAAGTCGAGCGGGCCGATCGCGCCGATGCCGGCCGCGACCGCGTCGCTCGGGTCGATGCCCGCCTCGGCACACGCCTCGCGGACGACGCCGAGGACCGCCTCGGTGACCGCGATTCCCGTCGGGCCGCGCGGTGTGTTGTCACGGGCTTCCCCGAGGATCGTTCCCTCGTCGTCGCCCACCACGGAACGGACGTTCGTCGCCCCCAGGTCGACGCCCACGTAGTACGCCATCGTTCCCATAGGGATGCGCCCACCACTTAACTAAGCGGGATTTTCGGCAGATTTACTCGCGGCGATGTAACTCTCGGTTCGGGATCACGCGGAGTTGTTGGTCGGGAGTTTGGGGATGAGCCACGAGAGGAACGAGTCCATGCTGCGCGACTGCGTCCAGACGGTCCCCGGCCCGGTGAAGGTACAGACGAGTCCCTCGCCGCTGAACAGGGTGGACTTCAGGCCGCCGACGCGCTCGACCGAGAAGTCCGTCGTCTCGTCGAAGGCGACGATGTGGCCGGTGTCGACCGTGTAGCGCTCGCCGTCGCCGAGTTCGACCTCGTGGATGGCCCCGTAGCTCGACAGGAAACAGTCGCCGGTGCCGGTCAGTTTGAGCAGGAACAGCCCCTCGCTGCCGAAGAACGTCTTCGCCCCGCCGAAGGAGGTATCGAGGTCGAGAACGGGGTCCGAAGCGAGGTACGACCCGGACTGGACGTACAGCGTCTCGTCGGCGAGACCGTGGTGGACGATGTCGCCCGGAAGCGGGGGCGCGAGGGAGACCTCCCCCGCCTGCCGCGCGCTGAACGTGTTCTGGAAGAACGACTCGCCGCCGAGGACGCTCCGCTTGAGCGACCCGAACAGGCCGCCGTTCGCGTTCGTCTCGATATCGATACCGTCGGAGTAGCTGACCATCGCGCCGGCCTCCGACCGGAGCGACTCGCCCTCGTCGAGCGAGACGGTGAGGAGGGCGAACGACGGGCGGTAGTCGATGGAGTGGTCCATGCGGAAGCTGACGGCGCGCTAAGATATGTAGTTGCCTGCGAGAGCCGGGGAGATCAGGGCTCGCGCCGCCCGCGGACCGTCACTTCGTGTCCGCGCGGACGAACGTCACGGGGCACGGCGCTTCGAGCATGACCTCCTGTGCGACGCTCCCGAAGACGGCCTTACCGGTCGGCGAGCGCTTCCGACCGCCGACGACGAGGCGGTCGGCGCCGACCTCGCCCGCGAGTTCGACGAGCTTCTCGCCGTGGTGGCCGACTCGGCCGTGGATGACGTAGTCGACGTCCGCCTCGTCGAAGCGGCGCGTGAGTTCGCGGACGGTGGCGTGTCGTCGGGCCACGTCGTCCGCCGAAACCTCCTCGGCCGTGATGTCGAAATCGAGGTTGTCGAGCGCGTCGTCGTACTCGTCTCTCGTGAAGACGTGCCCGATGACGACCGTCGCGCCGGTCGGTCCGGCCACGTCGATGGTCTCTTCGGCGAGTCTGTCGATTCGGTCGGCGTCGCCCGCGCCGATCGCGAGCAGGATAGTTTCGATAGCCATACCAACCCGTTCGTCCCGGCATCACTTAACCGTGCCGGAGATTTTTACTCACAATCGAAATAAAAATTCGTGTTCGTGGCTGGCGAGGTCGCTGTCAGCCGGAGCGTCACGTGCTAGCACTATGTACGTTTCGCCGGCGGCGCGGCCGCTCGACGCTCGGGTACGCGAGAAAATCGGGTCGCGTCGAACGGCTCAGACGTCGGGCGCGTCGTCTTCGACCGCGCGCTTCATCGAATCGCGGCGGGACTTCGCGTCGCGGCCCGTCGCCTCAAGGAGGAAGTCGTTTTTCGCGCTGACGGCCTCGCCCGCGGCTTCGAGGTCTTCGGGAGCGAGGTCGGCCGGGTCGGCCTCCTCGAAGTTGACCGCGAGCTTGTCCTTCTTGCCGCTGTACTTGACCGCGCCGGCGACGATGCGGGTGAACACGGGGTTCTTGGGTTCGCCGACGACGTAGAGGTCGCTTCCCTTGAACTCCTCGGTGCCGGTGATGGGGCCGAAGTAGTCTTCGACCGTCGCTTTCATGTCCGGAATTCGCTCTTCGAGCGTCTCCCCACGACGCATCTTGTACTCCTTCATGGACGCCTTTTCGACAGGGTACGGTTTACCTGTTTCGCGACTCCGCGACGCCTGTGACGCCGTGGCGCAGTCAGGATTCCCGCTCGGCGATGTAGCCCTTTTTACACTCGGGGCAGATGTCGCCGGCCCGCATCGACGACGAGGACGCGCCGCGGGCGTGGCCGCAGTTGGGGCAGTAGTACTCGACCGCGTCGTCGGGGGCCTCGTTGCCGACGTTCGACTCGTCGGCGCGGACGAAATCGTCTTCGTCTTCCGCCTCGACGTACTGGCCGTTCGACTGGCGGCCCTGCGGGGCGCTCTCCTCCGGTGTCAGCCCGCCGCCGAACGAGACCGAGACGGGCTCTCCGTCGTCTGGCTGGGCGTTCCAGCCCTCGTCGTCGCCCGGCGCGTCGGGCCACGCACCGCGTTCTCGCTCTCGGGGCTGTTCCGACTCCGCCTCGGCGTCGGCGTCCGCGTCGATGAACTCCGCGTCGTCGCCGTCGGCCGGCGGCGTCGGGTCGTCGGTCTCGACCTCGTCGACCTCGTCGGGCCACTGCGTCCGGTCGCGGGGTTCCGACTGCGATTCGTCGTCGTCGAGGATGACGCCGTCGTCGGTCACCGGCGGGGCGTCGGCGCTCCCGGTGTCGGCGGCACCGGCGTCGCCGCTCGGGTCCGACTCGGCGGCGGGTTGGGCGTCGGCGGCGTTCGCGGCCTCGGCCGGCTGCTGCGCCGCGGGGTCCGCGCCGGCGTCCGCCTCGGCGTCGCCCGCGGCGTCGGCTTCGGCGGCGTCGACCCCGGCCCGCGTCTCCGCGTCCGGAGCCGTCTCGATGGCGGCGTCCTCGCCCTCGGAGACGCCGGGCTGTGGCTTCGCCGGCTCGAAGCCCGCGGCCGCGGTCTCGACTTCGCCCTCCGTCATCCCGACCTCCTCGGGCGTTCGGATGGCCGTGACCTCCTTGTTCTCGCTCATGACCTGTTCGTGGCCGCACCGCGAGCAGACCTGTATCTCCCGAATCGAGACGACCACCTCGTCGCCGCGTTCCTCGCGCTCCCGTTCCGTCTCGGCGTCTCCGTAGGAGTGCCCGAGAAGACGGCAAGTAAGTCCCATTACGCGAGGATTCCGGGATTCGGAAACAAAAAGGTACCCCCTGCCCGTCCGACGCCCGTCAGACGGGCGGTACAAGTAAACAGGAGGCGAACGATGTACCCGCTATGAGAGCGAGGCGGGAGTTTCGGAACCGCCGCGACATCGAGGTCGCGGTGCTCGACGCGCTCGTCGACCGCCACGACGAGGGAATGACCGTGTTCGAACTCCGTGCCGCCGTGGACGCCGACATCGACACCATCGAGGAGGCGCTCTCGGCGCTCAAAGACGAGAACCTCATCGTGGTCGAGGAGGCCGACACGGGGGTCCTCATCCACGCCGACGAGCGCGTCGTTCCGGACCCGAGCGAAGCCGTCGAAGAAGACGCGTCGCTGTTCGAGAGACTCCGCGAGCGGTTCGGACTCTGAGCGGGCCGACGCGGACCACAGATTCGTTTTGACTGCCTGTCCGCCCACGCGCGGACCGGACCGGCCCGGCCGACCGAAAGCCGGGCGAGTCGTCCGGGAGTGGGAGGGTTTTACGCGCTGAAACCGAAACGGGGGGCAATGACACTCGTCGCCGACATCCACGAGGCACACGGTGCGACGTTCGAGACGCGCGGCGGAATCGAGGTCGTGAGCCACTACGGCCGCCCCGAACGGACTCACCGCGCCGTCAGAAACGGCGTCGGCGTCATCGAACACGGCTACGGCGTGGTCGTCGTCGAGGGCGAAGACCGGGTCGACTACGTCGACAACGCGGTGACCAACACCGTCCCCGACGAGGACGGCGAGGGCGTCTACGCCCTGCTTCTCGACCCCGACGGCCGCATCGAGACGGAGATGTACGTCTACAACGCGGGCGAGCGACTGCTGATTTTCACCCCGCGGGACCAAGCGGAGCCGCTCGTCGAGGAGTGGCGCTCGAAGACGTTCCTCCAGCGCGTCAAGATACGCGACGCCTCCGACGAGTTCGGCGTCTTCGGCGTCCACGGCCCGCAGTCGACCGAGAAGGTGGCGAGCATCCTCTCGGGGGCGGGCGCGCCCGAGCCGGAGCTTTCCTTCGTCCGCGGCTCTATCGGCGGCGAACTCGGCGTCACGGTCGTCGCCTCCGACAACCCGACCGGCGAGGAGGGCTACGACGTCATCTGCCGCGCGAAGGACGCCGAAGACGTGCTCGACGCGCTCCTGTTCTACGGCAACCCCTCGGTCCCCGTCGGCTATCAGACGTGGGACAGCCTCACCGCCGAGGCCGGCACGCCGCTTTTCGAGACGGAACTCCGCGGCAACGTCCCGAACGTCGTCGGCGTCCGCAACGCGCTGGACTTCGATAAGGGCTGTTTCGTCGGTCAGGAACTCGTCTCGAAGATAGAAAACCGCGGGCGGCCCTCGCGCCGGCTCGTCGGCTTCCGCGCCGACGCCCTCCCCGAATCCGGTGCCGAGGTCTCGGCGGGCGGCGAGTCGGTCGGCACCGTCACCCGCGCCGTCGAGAGCCCGATGCTCGACGCGCCCATCGGCTTCGCGCTCGTGGACTACGGCCTCGATACCGACGCCCTCGAAGTCGCGGTCGACGGCGACCGCATCGACGCGACCCGCGAGCCGCTCCCGTTCGTCGAGGGGAGCGCGGTGTCGGCGCGGATTCCGACGTACCCGGGCGAGAACTAGAATCGGCAGTCGGTGCGACCGGCGGCCCGCGGCCGCCTCAGAGCAGTTTCCTCAGGTGCTCGCGCGAGAAGAACGAGCTCGGCTTGTCCATGTGGACGCCGATTTCGCCCGACAGCGACCGGAGACCGACCCGCTGGAGCCACTCGGGAAAGGAGTAACACCGGCGCACGAGGTGGCCCAGCCGAATCTCCCGGGAGAGTTCGTCCCGCCACGCGTCCTCGTAGGCCGACAGCGTCTCGGGGTCGTCGGGGTCGATGGTCGACGCGGCGATGTCGGCCGCGGTCATCCCGTAGAGGATGCCGCCGCCGGTGAACGGCTTGGTCTGCGCGGCCGCGTCGCCGATGAGGAACGCCCGCCGGGTCGTCGTCCGGTCCGGCGGCCCGATGGGGATGGCTCCCGAACAGAAGTGCTCCGTCTCCACGTCGTAGGTGTTCGTGAGCGCGTCGAACATCTCGTTGACCTCCGCGCCCGGCGGGGCCGCGAGGCCGTACTCGACGCCGGCGTCGCCGCGGGGGATGCGCCACGCGAAGAACCGCGGGACCGTGAGGTGCACGTCCACGAAGTCGCCGTCGTCCGGCTCGGGGTCGAACGCGAGGACGCCGTGGAGCGTCTCCGACGGTTCGGGGAGGGAAAGCGCCCGGCGGACCCGCGAGGTGGGGCCGTCGCACCCGGCGACCATCTTCGCCTCGAACTGGACGGTGCCGGCCTCGCCGGCGACGCTGGCGGTCAGTCGGACCCGGTCGTCGAGTTCCTCGACGGCCGTGACGGTGTGGCCCTCGCGGACGTCCGCGCCGGCCTCGCGGGCGCAGTCGGCGAGCGTGCGGTCGAGTTCGACGCGGTCGATGACGTTCGAGACCTCGCTTTGCTTGTAGAACGGATAGGCCTTCGAGTTCGGGCCGCCGACGCGGAAGTTCGCCCCGTAGATGCGGTTCTGAAACAGGCGGTCGCGCGCCTCGTCGGGGACGTACTCCCAGATATCGGTGCTGACGTGGCCGGAGCACGCGAGGGGCGTCCCGACCTCGCCTTTCTCCAGCGCGAGCACGTCGTAGCCCGCGTCGGCCGCGCGGCGGGCGAACCGCGCGCCGGCGGGACCGACGCCGACGACGGCGAAATCGTACATAGTGGGGCGTCGCCGCGACGACCAATGAATCTTCTCGCTTCGGGCGAGGGGACCTCCGACGGAAATCCCCGACTACGCGACGACAGCCAGCCCCGCCGCGGTCCGCCGCGTCCCGTCCCACGGGACGTCGATTCGGTCCCACGAGTCGCCGAAGTCGGTCGTCCGGTAGAGGCCACGGTCGTTCGCGGCGTAGCACTCGCCGCCGGTTCGCCCGGCTGCCAAGATCGCGCGCGTCGCCCCCGGCCCGGTCGGCAGTCCGGTCTCGTCGAGGCGTTCCCACGAGTCGCCGCCGTCGTCGTCCGGCGAGTCCCGCCTGCGGTAGAGGTACGCCTCCGCGGACTCGACACGGTGGGCACGCATCGGCCCGGAGGCGGCCGTCAGGAGCACCGACTCCGGGTCCGCGGGGTCGACGACGACGCTCCAGCAGTAGCCGTGGCCCAGCCCCGCGGTCGGCGTCGTCCACGTCTCGCCCGCGTCGTCGGTCTCGGCGTAGCCGTCGCCCGCGGCGACCCAGACGCGGCCCGGTCGGTCCGGGTGCGTCGCCATCGAGTGCGTGTCTCGCTTGCTCGACGGCACGCGGTCTTGCCACGTCTCGCCGCCGTCGAGAGAGCGGACGAGCGCCCCGGCTTCGACCGCGACGAACAGTCGGTCGGGGTCGGTCGGGTCCGGCTCTATCCAGCGGACGTGGTGGGTGTGCGGGCGGGGCGGAAACGCCCACGACGAGGCCGAATCGAGGTCCGAAAGCGGCGCGAGTTCGGTCCACGTCTCGCCGCCGTCGCGAGAGCGGAAGACGGCCGAGGGCTCGGTACCGGCGTAAATCACGTCGGGGTCGGCCGGGGAGACGGCGAGGCTCGTCACCGACTCGGGGAGCGCGTCGGTGCCGACCGCGTGCCACGACCCCCCGCCGTCGGTCGTTCGGAAGACGCCGGCGTCGAAGGTCCCGCAGAACGCTCGGGTCGGCGCGCGCGGGTCGGCCGCGACGCACTCGACTCGGTGCTCGTCGAGTCGCCGGCGGGCGGTGAAGTCCTCTGACGACCCCGAGACCGCGAGGACCGCGCCGTTCGCTGCGGCGTAGAGGTGCATGGGGGACGTAGGCGCTCGGCGGTGAAAAGCGCGGGTACCGGGCGGCGGCTCGCGGCACTCGCGCGGGTCGTGTGACCGCTCGGGGACGCGACGGGACGACGACTACGACAGGTCGCGTCGCTCGAACACCTCGGCCGCGAGGACGACGAGGGCGCACGTCACGGCGACGAGGACGGCGACGCCGCCCCAATCAACGTCGCCGGCGACGAGGAGTTCGCCGGGGTCGAGATAGCGCGTGAGCGACAGCGAGCCGAGGAACTCGTAGTCGGTGTCGACCGTCAGGGAGTCGAGGAGGAACGTCCCGAAGACGACGCCGATGGCCGCGCCCTGCGCCCGGCGGACCCGCCCGAAGAACGCCGACGCGAGGAGGCCGATGGCGACGCAGGCGAGGAGGTAGAGGCCGCCGACGGCGTGGACCGCGAGGAGGCGAGAGAGGTGAATCTCCTCGTCGATGAGCCCCGCGCCGACGACGACGGCCGCGAGGAGCGCGAGGTCGACGACGGCGACCGCCGGGAGCATCGCGAGGAACTTACCGACGACGAACCGCGTGCGCGAGACGGGCCGCACGAGGACGAGTTCGACCGACTGGCGGTCGACCTCGCCGGCGACGAGCGACCCCGCGGCGTAGGCGAAGTAGCTCCCGACGATGAGGAGCCAGACGAGCTGGTAGAGTTCGACCACGAGGTAGCCTTCCAGCGAGGAGATGTCGGTGACGCTCCCGACGAACGCCGCCTGAAGCTCCTCGGGATACGACTCCAGCAGTTCGGCGAAGTCGATGTCGGACTCGCCGAACGACGGGTAGACGGCGATGGTGAGCCCCGCGGTCGCCACGAGGAGCACGCAGACGACGAGGAGGCCGCGCCGCCGCCGGGCGAACTCGAAGGCCGCGATGTCGAGTTCACGCATCCGCGGGCTCCTCGGCGTCTGCGGGCGACGGCTCCGCCGCGTCGTCGGTCTCGCCGTCGGTGACGGTGCTCTCGCCGTCACCTTCGCCTCCGCTCTCGCCGCCTCCCTCGTCGTAGAAGTGCATGAACACGTCTTCGATGGCCGTCTCGCGGACTTCGAGGTCGTCGACGCGGTAGCCGTCGAGGGCGTCCACGAGGGCGTCGTAGTTGCCCGAGGTGACGAGTCGGAGCGAGCCGTCGGGTTCGATGCGCGCGTCGATGGTCTCGGGGAACTCGAAGTCCGCGAGGTCGATGGCGTCGGGCGACCGGACCGAGACGACCTTCCCGCTCCGCGCGAGCAGGTCGTCGATGTCCTCGACGGCGACGAGCCGACCGTCGCGGATGATGGCGACGCGGTCGCAGACCTCGCGGACCTCCCCGAGGATGTGCGTCGAGAAGAACACCGTCACCCCGCGGTCGCGCTCCTCGCGGAGGAACTCGTAGAACTCCTGTTGGACGAGGGGGTCCAGCCCCGAGGTCGGTTCGTCCATCACGACCACCCGCGGGTCGTGCATGAACGCCTGCACGATGGCGAGTTTCTGCCGATTGCCGCGCGAGTAGGCCCGGACCGGGCGGTCGAGCGGCACCGGAAAGCGGTCGAGGAGTTCGTCGCGCCGGTCGTCGCCGGAGAGTCCGGCGAAGTAGTCGAGGGTCTTGCGGCCGCTCACGTCGTCGTAAAACCGCGGGTCGCCGGGGATGTGGCCGACGCGACCGAGCACGTCGAGGAAGCTGTCCCGGTCGTCCACCGGGACGCCGAGAATGCGCGCCGTGCCGTCGGTCGGTTTGAGCAGGCCGAGCAACAGGCGAATCGTCGTGGACTTCCCCGCGCCGTTGGGGCCGAGAAAGCCGAACAGTTCTCCCTCCGGGACCGAAAGCGAGAGCTCCTCGACCCCGCGAACGTCCCCGTAGAACTTCGTCAGACCGTCGATGTCGATGGCGGGGACGGACATACTACACGTAGGCGCGCCCCGAACGTATCCCTTGCGTGACGTTACCGCCGGCCGAGAGCCGAGCGTGTTGTTAAGATTACATACCGCGTATCTACGGTGACTGAAGCGGGGTCGCCCGCCGGTCTCCTCACCATGACTCCCCGCGGCCGGCGTACGAGCGCGGCGCTCCTCGCCGCCTTACTAGTCGTGTCCGCCCTCCTCGGCGCAACGGGGAGCGCCGCGGCCGTCAGTCAGGTGGCCGGGAGGCCCGACCTCACGGTTATCGCGCCGGAGAACCGGCTCGTCGCGGGCACCGAGACCGCGGTCGAGGTGTTCGTCGTCAACAGCGGGACGGTCACGGAAGACGGCCCCGAGGAGTACGAGGCGCTCGTCCAGACGGCCCGCGCGCTGACCATCAGCGCGGATTCGAGAGGGCCGATTACGGTCCTCAGCGGCGAGATTCCCGTCGGGACCGTCCCCGAGGGCGTCTCCGGGCCGGTGTCGCTCCGCCTCCGCGTCGCCGAGGGCGCTCGCCCCGGCACCTACGACGTACCCGTCACGTTCACCTACGACTACACCGCCTCGGTGTTCGTGGACGGCGACGACGTCGACGCCACCCACCGGAGCCGAACCGTCACGCGAGACCTCGAAGTCGTCGTGGAGCGCCGCCCCGCGTTCGAGGTCCGGGCGGTCGACGCGGCCCTCGCGGTCGGCGACAGCGGGACCGTCGCGCTCGACATCGAGAACGTCGGTCCCGTCGGAGCCGCGGACGCGACCGTCACCGCCACCTCGACCGACCCGGAGATAACGTTCGGGAGCGGCGTCGCCTCCGCGGAGACCTTCGTCGGCGAGTGGGACGCGGGCGCGACAGAGCGCGTCGAGTTCCGCGCCCGCGTCGCCGACGACGCCATCGTCCGCGACTACTCGGTCGAATTGACCGTGAGCTACCGCGACGAGGACGGCCAAGAACGGACCTCGCGGGCGTTCGTCGCCGGGGTTCGTCCGACCCGCGGGGCCGACTTCGAACTCGCGGACGTGGACGCCGCGGTCGCCGTCGGCGACACCGGCACGCTGACGCTCGAACTCGTGAACGTCGGCGACGCGACCGCCGCGGCCGCGACCGTCGGCGTGTCCTCCGCCGACTCCGAGGTGACGTTCGGGGCCGGCGCGCCCGCCGCGGAGGCTTACGTCGGCGCGTGGGAGCCCGGCGAGACGAGGCGCGTGAGCTTCCGCACCCGCGTCGCCGACGACGCCCTCGACCGGCCCTACTCGCTGGACGTGGCCGTCTCGTTCCGCAACCCCGGCGGCGACCGGAAGACCCAGTCGCTCGTCGCCGGTCTCGACCCCGGTGCCGGCCCGGCGTTCGCCGTGACGGTCGAAGAGAGCACGCTCAGGGTCGGCGGCGTCGGCCGCGTCGTCGGCACCGTCGAGAACGTCGGCGGGACCGAGGCCCGCGACGTGGTGCTCCGCCTCGAAACCGAGGATCCGGCGCTGACGCCGACGGACGTCGACGTGACCGTCGGGACGCTCGCGCCCGGCGAGTCGGCCGGGTTCGAGTACGCAATCGGCATCGCCGCGGGGTCGACGCCGGGGACGCGCCGGCTCCCGTTCGTCGTCGAGTACCGGCCGCCGGGCGACGAACTGCGCGCGGCCGACCGGACCGACGTGCTCGCGGCCGTGAGCACCGACACGCCCGCCGTCGCGGTCGAACCGCGGAACGCGACGTTCGAGGTGGACTCGACCGGCCGGCTCGTCCTCGCGGTGACGAACACCGAGGCGACGCCGCAGACCGACGTGACGGTCAGACTCGTCGCCGAGGAGCCGCTTTCGAGCGAGGACGCCGTGGCGTTCGTCCCCCGGCTCGACGCCGGCGAAACGCGCCTCGTCGTCTTCGACCTCGAAGTGAGCGACGACGCCGTCCCGAAGACGCAGGTCGTCGGCGTCGACGTGAACTACGAGGACGACGCCGGCAGACAGCTCTCGACGGGCACCCAGCGGGTCGCCGTCGAGGTGGTCCAACCGGCGACGACGTTCCCCGTCCTCCCGGCGCTCGTCGTGGCGCTCGCGCTCGCGGGCGTCGGCTACTGGTGGTACCGGCGGCGCTGATGGCTCCGGGGGCGCTGAAAAAAGTCGAGGCGCGCGTTCAGTCGTCGGCCGGCGACGCGGGACCCGGCATCCCGCCGGGCGTCGTCGGCTCGCTGACCCACGCCTGCCACGCCATGATGAGCATGGAGACGATGAGACAGAGCCCCCACAGGAACGTCGTCGGAACCAAAAAGAACAGTCCGAGCCCGACGCCGACCCAGATAGTGAGCGGCAACAGCCACTGCCCGACGACGAACAGCCCGCTCACCGCCGCCCGGAGCCGCCCCGTCAGCGCGAACGCGTCCACCGCAAAGCCCATCACGACCGCGAGAATCGAGAGCACGCCCAAGTGCGCGTGGCCGCCCACCAGCCACGACGGCACGCCCCCAGATTCCAGTAGCGTGTACTGGTACAGCCCCACCACCATCATCGTCGCCAGCCCGAGGAACCCCGATGTCTTGAGTATGCGTGACATACGCATACAGATGACGCGTTGCGATTTGAAATGTTTTTCTCTCGACTAGTTTGGCAGGCGAATGTCAGGTCCGCCGGCAGTCGCTCCCCGGTGGGCGCGAAGCGACCGTCGAAAACGAGATGCCGCGACGACGGGCGGTTCAGTCGTCGTTCGCCACTTTCGCGGGCTTGCGGCGGTCCGACCGCGGGCCTTCCTCGTCCACGTCGGGGAGGTAGTCGCGGAGGTACCGGCCCGTGTGGGAGTCGGGGTTCTCGGCGATTTCCTCGGGCGTGCCGCTGGCGACGACGGTGCCGCCGCCCGCGCCGCCCTCGGGACCGAGGTCGACGATGTGGTCGGCGTTCTTCACGAGGTCGAGTTCGTGTTCGACCACGAGGACGGTGTTGCCGTTGTCGACGAGGCGCTGGAGCACCTCGATGAGCTTCCGCTCGTCTTCCTTGTGGAGGCCGGTCGTCGGCTCGTCGAGCAGGTAGAGCGTGTCGCCGGTCTGCTTCTTGCCGAGTTCCTCGGCGAGTTTGACGCGCTGGGCCTCGCCGCCGGAGAGGGTGGTCGACGGCTGGCCGAGCTGCATGTAGCCGAGGCCCACGTCGTGGAGCAGTTGGAGGCGGCGGCGAATCTGCGAGTTCGCCTCGAAGAAGTCGAGCGCCTCGTCGACCTCCATGTCGAGCACGTCGGCGATGGTCCTGTCCTTGTACGTCACGTCGAGCGTCTCGGCGTTGTAGCGCGCGCCGTTGCACTCCTCGCAGGGCACGTACACGTCCGAGAGGAAGTTCATCTCGATTTTGACGTTGCCCTGCCCCTTGCAGGCCTCACAGCGGCCGCCCTTGACGTTGAACGAAAAGCGGCCCTTCTCGTAGCCGCGCTGTTTCGAGAGCTTCGTCTCGGCGAACAGCTCGCGGACGTAGTCGAAGACGCCGGTGTACGTCGCCGGGTTCGACCGCGGGGTGCGACCGATGGGCGACTGGTCGATGAGCCGCACCGTCTCGATTTCGTCGTAGCCGTCGATGGCGTCGTGCTCGCCGGGGTCGACGGAGGTGTTGTCGTTCATCCGGCGCGCGAGCCCCTTGTAGAGAATCTCGTGCATCAGGGTGGACTTGCCCGACCCCGAGACACCGGTGACGGCCGTGAACGTCCCGAGGGGAATCGGCACGTCGAGGTCGTCGAGGTTGTGCTGGCGCGCGCCGCGGACGACGAGTTCGCCGTCGCCCTCGCGCCGCGCGTCGGGCACGTCGATGTCCTTGCGGCCCGAGAGGTAGTCGGCCGTGATGGAGTCGTCGGCCGCGACGATGTCGTCGAAGTCGCCCTGCGCGACGACCTCGCCGCCGCGCTTGCCCGGACCGGGGCCCATGTCGATGATTTCGTCGGCCCGGCGCATCGTCTCCTCGTCGTGTTCGACGACGATGAGCGTGTTGCCGAGGTCGCGGAGGCCTTCGAGCGTGTTGAGCAGTTTGTCGTTGTCGCGCTGGTGGAGGCCGATAGACGGCTCGTCGAGGACGTAGAGGACGCCCACGAGGCCGGAGCCGACCTGCGTGGCGAGGCGGATGCGCTGGGACTCGCCGCCCGAGAGCGTGGCCGCCTCGCGGTCGAGCGTGAGGTATTCGAGGCCGACCTCGGTCATGAAGCCGAGGCGGGCGCGAATCTCCTTGAGAATCTCCTGTGCGATGGTGCGGTCGCGCTCCGAGAGGTCGCTTTCGAGGCCCTCGAAGTGTTCGAGCGCGCCCGCGATGGTCATGCGGTTGACCTCGGGGAGCGTCGTGCCGCCGACGCGGACGTGGCGGGACTGCTCTTTGAGCCGCGAGCCGTCGCAGTCGGGGCAGGTCGTGACGGCCATGAACTCCTCGATGTGGTCGCGCGTCCGGTCGGAGTCGGTCTCGACGTGGCGGCGTTCGAGGTTGCCGACGACGCCCTCGAATGGGTGTTCCTTGTGGCGCGTGCCGTTCTTCGTCGTCCACTCGAACACCACGTCCTCGGTGGTGCCGAACAGGAACGCGTCCTGCACCTCGTCGGAAAGCTCCTCGAACGGGGTGTCCACGCTGACGCCGAAGTGGTCGGCGACGTTGTCGAGCTGGCGGCGGTAGTACGTCCGGTTGTAGCTCCACGGCTCGAAGACGTGCTTGAGCGGCTTCGACGGGTCGGTGACGACGAGGTCGGGGTCAACCTCCTTGGCCTTGCCGAGGCCCTCGCACTCCGGGCAGGCCCCGTGGGGGCTGTTGAACGAGAACGACCGCGTCTCGATTTCGGAAAAGCGGAACGACGAGTTCGGATTGCCGAGTTCCTCGGAGAACTCGACGACGAGGCGGTCGTCGCCCTCGCCCGCGAGCGACCCGGTCGACCGGGTGTTGGAGGCGAAGGGGAGGTCTTCGGGCGGGTCGGGAACGATGAGTTTGAGGACGCCGCCGGCCTCCTCCAGCGCGGTCTCGACGGAGTCTGCGATGCGCGAGCGCGCTTCTGGCGCGACCTTCACACGGTCGACCACCACGTCGATGGTGTGGTCGTAGTTCTTGTCGAGTTCGGGCGTCTCGAACGAGAGGTCGAACTCCTCGCCGTCGACCTCGACGCGGGCGTAGCCCTCGGAGACGAGGTCCGAAAACAGGTCTTTGAACTCGCCTTTCTGGTCGCGGACGACCGGCGCGACGACCTTCGCGCGGGTGCCCTCGGGGAGTTCGAGAATCTGGTCGACCATGTCCTGTGCGGACTGCTCGCCGACCTCCTCGCCCGTGATGGGGTCGTACTGGGTGCCAACGCGGGCGTACAACAGGCGGAGGTAGTCGTGGAGTTCGGTGACGGTCCCGACGGTCGACCGGGGGTTGTTGGCCCCGTTCTTCTGGTCGATGGAGATGGCGGGCGAGAGGCCCTCGACGGCCTCGACCTTCGGCTTGTCCATCTGGCCGAGGAAGTTCCGCGCGTAGGCCGAAAGCGACTCGATGTACCGCCGCTGGCCCTCCGCGTAGACGGTGTCGAACGCGAGGGAGGACTTGCCTGACCCCGACAGGCCGGTGACGACGGTGAACGTCTCGCGGGGGATGCGAACGTCGAGGTTCTTGAGGTTGTGCTCTTCGGCACCGCGAACCTCGATGTAGTCCTTGCTCATTCGGACGACTCTAGGAACGAGAGGACCGAATAGCCATCGGTTCGGGCCGTTCGAACCGCATCGCTCGCGTCCGCGAGTCGGGGAGAAATCGGAGTGGAAGGGAGATGTCGTCCGCCGGCGTCAGCCGTTGAGCTTCTGTCGCGAGATGGAGATGCCCGTCGGCGTGATGACGATCTGGTCGTCGCCCTTCTGGACGATGTCGCCGTCGACCTCGCGCGCGACCTGCCGGAGGTCGTCGATGATGTGTTCCATCGTGTTGTCGGAGGTCGTGTGGCGGGTGATGTCCGCGATGACCAGATTGCCGTCGTAGACGGCGTCCTTGATGGCGATAACGTCCTGCTGGCCGCCGATCTCGGCGATGTGAACCGAGAGACCGGCGTCGCCGCGAGCGGTGTCGAAGTCGTCGAGGTCGAGTTCGACGTAGTCCTCGGTCGTTCGGGAACCACCACCACCGAGAATCTTACTCATGATACCCATAGGACGTAGAGAGGCCACAACGGGGTTAGTTCTTACGTCAGACGACTGTCGAAACGCAGACATTTCTCGACTCGACGCGCGCCGGCCGCGCCGTTTCGCGGGGTGTTTTTACCCCGCGGCGCGCGGGGGGAGACGAACACGATGACTTTCAGCATCTGCGTCCGCGAGTCGTACGTCGACGCCGACGGCGACGACCAGCACCGCTTCGGCGTCGCCGTGACGACCCGACTCCCGGGGGTCGGCGCGCTCTGCCCGTTTGCAAGCGAACACGGCGCGGTGGCGACACAGGCGCTGACGAACGTCGAACTCGGTCGGAAGGGGATGGACTACCTCGAAGACGGCCTCGCCGTCGACGACGCCCTGCGGGCGCTGTTGAACGCCGACGACGGCCGCGCGGAGCGACAGCTCCACGGCGTCGGCTCCGAGACGACATTCGCCTTCACCGGTGACGACTGCCTCGGCTGGGCGGGCCACCGCGAGGGCGACGACTACACCGTCGCGGGCAACCTGCTCACGGGAGAGGAAGTCGTCGAGGCCGCCGCCGACGCCTACGAGCGGAACGCCGACGGCGACGAACCGCTCGCGAAGCGCCTCATCGACGCGCTCGGCGCGGGACACGCCGCGGGCGGCGACAAGCGCGACGACCTCGCTATCCAGAGCGCGGCGGTCGTCGTGACCTCCACCGAGGACCGCGAGACGGAGCCGTACTACAACGACCTCCGGGTCGACGCGACGGAGACGCCGCTGCGCGACCTTCGAGAGACGTTCTCGATGGCGCGGGAGGGGTACGAGGCGGCGCTGGAGAAGTACGCCGAAGCGTAGCCGAGAGGAGCGCACACGGCGTGCGCCGAGTCCTGCGACCGCGGGTCAGACCGAGAACTCGAAGAGGTCGTCGCCGACGTGGTGGATTGACTCGACGACCTTGCCGGAGTCGCCGACGAGGTCGGCCCCGTCTTCGAGCGCGCGACCCACGGCGAGCACCTTGCCGTGGGTCTCCTCCGCGATGACGACCAGGTCGCCCGCCTCGATGGTGTCGTCGGCCTCGGTGATGCCGGGGCGCATCACGTCGGCCCCGCTGGAGACGAACGAGACCGCGCCCGCGTCGACCGTGACGACGTTCGTCGTCGGCGGGAACTGGTTCGCGCCCTTGACCGTGAGGAACGGCTGGTCGTCGACGTACATGACCGCCGGCTCGCCGTCGACGAGGACGACCTCGTAGTCGGCGTCGGCGAACTCGACCGCCTCGAACGCGTCGCCGTCGAGGGCGACGCCGAGGGACGATTCGATGGAGTCGCACAGCGCGTCGATTTCGTCGCTTCGGAGGTGGTGGCGAGACTTGACCTTCATACCGGGTCGTGGACGCTCACGGCCGATAAATCGACCGCTCCGCGTCGAGTGGGCGACGGCGGCGACCGACTGCGGGCGACCGACCGCTGACGACTGACGACTGACGACCGACCGCCGCGAGATGAACCGAGCCGAACCGGCGTCCGACGCGCGTCAGACTGTGTGGGGTAAACTGCTAAGTACGATTGGGTCCACACCAACGATATGTGGCGCTCCCGGACGAACCGGGACCGGAAGCGCGTCGTGTGCATCGCATGCGGTGACGCGGTCCTCCGGTCGGCGGCGCGCGAGTACGACAAAGAGGGGAACCGCTGGGAACGGCACGGTAAGCGGTTCGAACACCTCTGTAAGGCCTGTTACCGCGGACTCTGTCATCAGCCCCGCGAGGAGCTCGAAGGCCTCCTCGTCGACATCGAAGAACACGGCATCTCCAACGAGGAGTTCCTGCTTCGCTACTTCGACGCGGTCAAAGAGCGGTACGAATCCCCCGGCGAGCGCGGGCGCTGAAGACGGGTTCGGCGGCCCGTCGCCGGTCCGCGCAAACGCGCGCTGACGAGTGATATCAATTCTCGTCCGTCGCGGCTCGTGCCCGACACTCATTTCTCCCTGCCCCGTCTAGTCGGGGCTATGTCAGACGACGCGCAGGCGTACGCCGGGACCGCCGAAGGGCAAGGACCGGTGGAGATAGACGCCGAACTCGCGCGACACCTCCAGAACAAGCGCGAGGACCTGTTCGAGGAGTTCGAGATTCGTGACGCGTTCCCACCGGAAGTCCTCTCGGAGGCGCGTGCGCGCACCGACGGCGTCCACGAGGAAATCGAAGACGAACTCGAACACCGCAAAGACCTCCGAGACCTCACGACGTGGACGACCGACCCCGTCGACGCCCAGGACTTCGACGACGCCCTGAGCATCCGCGAGAACGAGGAGACGTACACGCTGTGGGTCCACATCGCCGACGTGACCCACTACGTCCACCCCGGCTCGGAGATGTGGGCCGAGGCCGTCAAGCGCGGCAACACCGTCTACCTCCCCGCCTACACCATCCACATGCTCCCGCCGGCGCTGGCCGAGACAGTCTGTTCTCTCGTCCCCGAGGAGGACCGCCTCGCCCACACCGTCGAGATGGAGATCAAGAAGGACACGCTCTCGTTCGAGTCTATCGACATCTACAAGTCCGTCATCCACTCCAACGAACGGCTCACCTACACGCAGTGTGAAAACCGGCTGGAAGACCCCGACCTCCCCCTCCACGAGGAGAACTCCCTCGTCTTCGACCTCGCCGACCAACTCCACGAACAGCGCAAGGAAGACGGCTCGCTGGTCCTCAACCCGAGCCGGGACCGCGCCCACACCATCATCGAGGAGTGCATGCTGAAGGCGAACAAGGCCGTCACGCACGAACTCATGTGGAACCGCGGCGTCGAGGCGATGTACCGCGTTCACCCGCAGCCGACCCCCGACCAGTGGGACAAGGCGCTCCGCGAAATCACCGAACTCGACGGCGTGAGCATCCAGTCCACGTCGTGGGACGAACCCCGAAAGGCCGTCAACGACGCCTTGGAGAGCGCGAACTCCCGCACGCTCAACAAGATTCAGCGCGCCGTGCTGAAGGTGATGCCCCGCGCGAAGTACATGAACGACCCCTTCGGCGGCCACTACGCGCTCAACTTCGACATCTACGGCCACTTCACCTCGCCCATCCGGCGGCTGTCGGACCTCATCAACCACTGGATCGTCCACGAGAACGACGTGCCCGAGGACCTCGTCGAACTCTGCGACCGCGCCTCGGACCGACAGAAGGACGCCGAGACGGCCGAGCGGCTCTACAAGCAGTTCCTCCAAGAGGTCGGCTTGGACCCCTACGCGGTCAACAACCGCGGTATCGTCACCGTCGACGACGACGGCGAGGTCATCGACGAAAACG
The DNA here is from genome assembly GCF_031624535.1 of Haloferax sp. S2CR25. Taxonomy (NCBI): domain Archaea; kingdom Methanobacteriati; phylum Methanobacteriota; class Halobacteria; order Halobacteriales; family Haloferacaceae; genus Haloferax; species Haloferax sp. S2CR25. The sequence goes on along the minus strand of NZ_JAMQOO010000004.1, from coordinate 97,146 downwards.
GCCTCCCGCCGCGCGAGTAACCGCGCGGTCGCTCCCGTTCGACCGACTCGTTTTTGACAGACAGGGCCGACAGGAGTCCACCAGCCGATTCCGACGAGCCGACCGCAGAGCGACAGATTCGACTAACCGAGGTGTCGAAACGGTGGCCTTCGCTCCCTCGCCGCGACCGTCTACTCCTCTTGTTTGTGCGTGAACAGCAGCACGTCGCCGTCGTGCTGTGTCACACAGAGGTCGAGCAGCATACTCAGTTCGAGGCTGTTGTAGTCGTTCTCGCAGACGACCAAGTCGTCGAACGGCTTCTCGCACGCCGGACAGGCGATAGAGACGGTGTTCTGGTAGGTGGTGACGCCGCCGCTGGACTCGTAAGGCGTGAGCGACGACCGGAGTTCGTCGAGTTCCTCGTCGTTCATGAACGTGTTGTGCGCGGGGCGTGCGTATAATTCTTCACGGTTGGACACCGACCGCGGTTAGACGCGACTCACGAATACGGCTCACGATTCTCGACTCACGACTGCCCCGCGTCGTCCAACCCGCAGGCCCACCGGAAGTGCGGGTGCACCCACGACAGCTCTGCGGCGTTGGCTTCGACCCACGACGACGGGTCGCTCAGCCGACGCGACAGCACCTCCGCGCGTTCCTCGTGCGTTCCCTCCCGGTCGAACGGGATCAGTTCGAGCGTCCGCGACGCGGGATTGAAAAAGACCGCCCGCTCGGTGTCCGCGTCGAGTCCGATCAGCCGCGAGCCGTTGGCGTCTCTCTGGAGCAACGCCTGCGCCATCCGGTGTTGGTGGACCCCGCGGCGCGTCTCGCGGAGTTTCGACACGATTGCTCGAAAGAGGGCCGTCGGGTCCGACGGGGGTTCGCCTCGTCGCGTTTCCATACCGACGCCCTCGAAGCGAGACGGTAAGAGGGTCCGCCATGAGCGGAGTGAAAGTGTCGGGTTCGGTGGAAGTGAAGATTGACGAATGGCCCTCGCTTGGCGCGTCGGGTTGGTTCTCTGTGTCCTCCTCGTCGCCGACTGTGCCGGTGGCCCCAGTTCAACTGCGACGATGACCGACGGAACACCGACGACCATACTAACGACCGCTCCGATACCGACTGACAACTCAACGCCAACCAACGAGACGCCGACGACCGGCGATCCGGCGTACGGGACCGAGTTCGTCTCCGTCTCGAAACTGGAGAACGGAAGTCGGGCCGAGACGTGGCCCGATAACAAGACCGCCCGCTTCGAGAACCTCTCCGAACCGCGGAAAGAGGTGTTTCGGGACGCGCTGGATGGCCGGGTTACGTTCGGACCCGACGAGGAGAATCCGTTCGCGTTCAGCGATTCTGACCGACCCGAACTCGTCCGGTACGAGGGAGAGTGGTACTTCGTTCGGGTCGCGATTGTGTAGCCGCGAACGCTACAGCTCAGTATTCGTCACGGTGGGTGGCGTCACGAAAATAGCAGTAGCTCAGACCGTGAGACGCATATGATAATTTTAAAACATTTCTTTGCGTGTGATTATAGTATGGAATCCCCTCCAAAAGACTTCATGCAGGGGCGGTCCAGCGCATGGTCCAGTAAATTTGGACTGATAATTATTTCGCTGCCCCCTATTGGATTCTCTGCGGCCGTATCACGGTTCCTTGGCGTCAGCTCACCAAATTCAATCGTTGAACTCTTCTATTTTCTAAGCACGTTCTGCACCGTACTTCTCATATCAATGTTCAGTACGTACTTCGTGGCATATCAACTCGGCATGGGACAGAAATGAGAAACTGGACGTGCATCTGTCCGCAACGCAGTAGTGACTCGTCGGACCCCTAAGTTACGACTCATAGTCTTGCGTCGCGAAAATGGTAGTGGACTCGCGGGGGAGTGGTGAGTTTCCAAGGCTCCAGTCCCCCTTCTAAGCGTCTACCTGTGGACTCTCGGTGAGTCGCAGGTCTGGTTCATCGAATGGCGAGTCGGGTGCTTGCTGAATGAGATGGCGGACGTATTCAGCACGACTCATTCCGTGGTTCTTGCTCTGTTCGTCGACTTTCTCGACCATCTCCGGTGGCATCGAGATGGTGACGTTAACCGATAGTGCCATGCGTGAATAAGTGAGCAGAATAGTGATGTATAACTTACTGACCCAAAGAATTATTGAGTCAATGAGTTATTGGCCACACCTCATCAATCACTAAGTCGTTACACCAAATATGAGCACGAGCCCGGACAATGGGACTAAAAACGTCTCCGCGCAGGTCAGCAATGACTTCGCCGAGGAATTTGATCGAGCCCTCAAAAGAGCACAAGTAGAAGGTACTGTTCCACTTGATCTGTCGCGCGCAGAGGCGATTCGCCGTCTTATGCAGTTAGCGATTGATGACCCATCTATTCTCGCAAAGGTTGAAGACTAAATATCGTACATACTCATATTAAGCTTGCCAAAAAACACCACACATATTAGACCAAACATGAGAGAATATGAGTTAGAGATAGAGGATGTACTAGAGGATACCATAGAAGTTAATCAGACAGAAGAAACATTTCCTAATTCTTGGAGACCATCAAAGCCATCAACCAATGCAACTCTATGGAGATATGTTGATTTTACTAGATTCTTCTCCATGTTAGTCCAGAAACAGATATGGTTGCCTCAAATAACTCAGTTTGACGACCCATTCGAAGGCGTGTGGTCAAATAAACGACTAACAGCATTTGAAGAAGAAATCCCGTCTCCAGAAGGGCAAGATTATGAGCCGCCAAAAGGTCAGACAAACTTTAGTAAGACTTCGTATGCGAGCTGTTGGCACAAAAACGAGAACCAATCTGCTGCGTTATGGGAATTATACGGAATATCAAATCAGAGTGTCGCGATAAAAACTGATTTTGGGTCGCTGATTTCGGCTGTCGACTTATCAGGATATATGGACTACTCATTTGGGTGTGTTGAATACCTTGATTACTCCAACGACGACATGCCTAAAGGACCCTACAGCCCAGTTTTTCACAAACGAAAAAGCTTCCAACACGAGCAAGAATTTAGACTAGCTGTACTAGAGCCCAAATTGATCCCGCGGGTTAGACAAAAAATTGAGCAGAACAAACACATTCTTGAACTAGCAGACGGGGTAGACATGTTCCAACTAGCTATAGAGAACATGCCGCCGGGCATTAACTTGGATATCAATGTAGACCAATTAATTAATGAGGTCTATATACATCCGGAAACCGATGGATGGGTTGTCAAAACAATACAAGAATTGATTACTACTTGTGGATATTCCTTCACACTTCAAAAATCAGACTTATACACAAATCCTGAAGAACTACGTTAAAATGAAATCTATTAGTGTAGGAGACAACAAAATACATGCCTGAAGATTCCTTATTCCATGAAATAATCAACTATCGGAAAAATATTTATGATAACTTGGCAAGTGACTCTCTCTCAATTTTAAGTATTCAGCTATTCATAATTCCACTAACAATATCTCTGATTAGTCTAGTGTCACGAGTTGCAGCAAATAACGAGAATAAAGAGACTTCGATTATTGTTGACATGGCAAGGGATCTTAACAATCCGATGACTGTTCTTGCCATATTTGGGATGGTAATGTCAATTTCACTCTCGTCAATCACATATTATAACGCTCGGAGAAAATCTAATGCACAACTGAGATATCTCAGCGAACGATATTATAGTCAAGACACTGAAACGGCACTAGAGCAGGTATATCAGTGGTACAATTCAGTTTTCGGAGACCATGTTGAGAAACCATCTAGTTACGAAGATGTAATTGAAAGTTTCAAGAAGGGTGACAATCCAGGAGAGTTTATCAGGGCAACACTAGCAACATCACTATTCTTGACACTATCTTCCCTCGCGATTATATTCGATTTAGTGGTGTCTACAGTCTTCAACCAAGTAACCAGCATTTTAATTATTATTGGGATACTTACAGTAATAGGACTTACGTATGTCCGCCATATTGCTGCATTAATTCTATACTCAGAACAAATAGCCAATAAACTAAATAGGTTTTTAATATCTGTTCTCTCAAAATTAGTGTTTAGTGAGGACTCCTTAGCTCTCAAGAACCCACTAAGGAATTTGACGTTTGCCTCAGTGATACTACTCACACACCCTTTTTTGGCACCATATGCCAATTCAGACAGCTATTTACTCACCTTTGCTGCTGCGTACGTGCTCTTCGCTCTTGGAGTGCACTACCAAGCAAAGCTAGAAGTCCCTCACCGGGATAGCAACCAAGACTAGGTGATCGGTACTAGGTCATCAAATACATCTTCCGCTGTTCCTCAAACTCCTCGTGGCCGGCTTCGTTCCACCCACCAGCCTCACGTACCCACTTACTCACCGTCGACGGCTTCGCCCGACGAATCCGAATCTCACCCCTGTCGAAGTCGTAGAGGACGAACGCGAACCACGCAACGCCCCGAGCGTCCGCCGCGAGTAACGAGCGCGTCTGGTCGTGTCGAAGTCGAAAGCGTCCGTGCGCGGGGTACTTCTCGCCGATCCGTACGGAGGTGGATTTGACCTCGGTCTTCGCGCCGCTGTTGGGATGGACACAGTCGTACCAGAACGCGTCGTCTGGTCGGTGGTCAAGGTCGTAAACCTCGGCGACCAACTCCTCGGCGAGCGTCGCGGTCTCGCCGCTCTGCAGTCGCTCTTTTTGATGTCGCGAGAGGTCGCGCATATCCAGACGATCGACACTGGCGTGACTCGCAGGGCTCCTGACAGAGCCACTGCTCGTCGGTTTGGTGTCGAGAGAAAGTAGTGGACTCGCGGGGTCCCCACGAGCAGTGCGAGACGACCGTGTCGTCTCGCTGGCCCTGCGGGCGACTTACGGGTCGCCCGCAGACGAAGCGAGTGGGGGCAAGCGAGTCCAGTGACTGAGGGAGTGAAACGACCGAAGGAAATGGACTCGCGGGGATATTGAACCACGGTCGCTCCCGTTCGCTCGCGACGCTCGCTCACCTCTCGCTCCCTGATTCAAATCCCCGCTCGAACAGGCACTACATCACGCGACGCAGAAGGTACTCGTCGGACTCCTCACGGAGTCACGACTCGCTGGGTTGCGTCGCGAAAATGGTAGTGGACTCGCGGGGATTTGAACCCCGGGCCTCTTCCTTGCGAAGGAAGCGATCTGCCACTGATCTACGAGCCCTCATTCCCACGGAGTCGTGGGATACACTTATACCCTATGTTTTGTCCGCGGCCGGGCATGCGATAGCATCCCGTTCCGTCGGGCGATTATGCGGGCGTCTGCTCGCGCGTCGAACGGAAGTGAGATGACACGCGCCTTAGCGCTGAAGGTCAGCTCGGAGGCAGAGTCCTCCGGACGCGCGCCTCGACAGCCGCGAGTGTGACGGGCGGGCCGTCACGAACGGGCGGTCCGAGAGAACCCGGACAGCGCCGTCGTTAGTCTTCGAGGACGATCTCGATGCTGACGTCGTTCGGAACCTGAACGCGCATCAGCTGGCGCAGAGCGCGTTCGTCAGCGTCGAGGTCGATGAGACGCTTGTGGACGCGCATCTCCCAGTGCTCCCACGTCGCCGTCCCCTCGCCGTCAGGCGATTTGCGGGCGGGGACTTCGAGCGTTTTCGTGGGCAGCGGGATCGGCCCGCTGAGGTTGACGCCCGTCTTGTTCGCGATCTCGCGGACGTCGTCGCAGATATCGTCGAGGTCTTCCGGACTCGTGCCGGCGAGCCGAACGCGTGCCTGTTGCATCGTTATCGCTCGTTGACTTCGAGCACTTTGCCGGCCGCGATGGTCTGACCCATGTCACGGACAGCGAAGCTGCCGAGCTCCGGAATCTCGGAGGACGGCTCGATGCTGAGCGGCTTCTGCGGACGGACGGTCACGATGGCGGCGTCGCCGGACTTGATGAAGTCCGGGTTCTCCTCAGCAACCTCGCCCGACGCGGGGTCGAGCTTCTGGTCGATGGACTCGATGGTACACGCGACCTGCGCCGTGTGGGCGTGGAAGACCGGCGTGTAGCCAGCGGTGATGACCGAGGGGTGCTGCATGACGACGACCTGCGCCTTGAACGTCTCGGCGACCTTCGGCGGGTCGTCAGCCGGGCCACAGACGTCGCCGCGGCGGATGTCGTCCTTGCCGACGCCACGAACGTTGAAACCGACGTTGTCGCCAGGTCCGGCCTGGTCGACTTCCTCGTGGTGCATCTCGACGGTCTTGACCTCGCCGCCGACGTCAGAGGGCTGGAAGCTCACGTTGTCGCCGGGGTTGAGGGTACCCGTCTCGATACGGCCGACCGGGACCGTACCGATGCCGGAGATGGTGTAGACGTCCTGGATGGGCAGGCGCAGCGGCGCGTCCGTCGGCGGCTGCGGTGCCGGCAGGTTGTTGAGCGCTTCGAGGAGGATGTCGCCGTCGTACCACGACGTGTTGTCGGAGCGCTCGGCGATGTTGTCGCCCTCGAAGGCCGAAATCGGGACGTAGGTCGCGTCGTCGGAGTTGAAGCGGACCTGCTTGAGGAGCTTGTTGACCTGCTCCTTGACGTCCGTGTACTTGTCTTCACTGTAGTCGACGACGTCCATCTTGTTGACCGCGATGATGAGTTCGCCGATGCCCAGGGTGCGGGCGAGGAAGACGTGCTCGCGGGTCTGCGGCGCGACACCGTCGTCGGCGGCGACGACGAGAACCGCGTTGTCAGCCTGCGAAGCACCGGTGATCATGTTCTTGACGAAGTCGCGGTGGCCAGGACAGTCGACGATGGTGAAGTAGAACTCGTCCGTGTCGAACTCCTGGTGGGCGATGTCGATGGTGACACCGCGCTCGCGCTCTTCGGCGAGGTTGTCCATGACGTAGGCGAATTCGAATCCGCCCTTGCCCTTCTCCTCGGCTTCCTCTCGGTGCTGCTCGATGACGTGCTCCGGGACGGAGCCGGTCTCGAACAGGAGTCGGCCGACGAGCGTACTCTTACCGTGGTCGACGTGGCCGATAATGGCCAGATTCTGGTGGGGTTTGTCGCTCATTGGTGTGGTCACGCGCTAAGGCGCTCTGTGGGGAATGTTTTTGCTGAAACCCCTAAAACGATTTCGATACGCGCTACGGGCCGTCTAACCGCCGTACTGCGATTTGCGGAACCATACCACGGTCGCGGAAACGGAACGGCCGGTCGAGGTCGACTGTCAAAGAAAACGAGGGGTACAGGCTGTCTCCCGGTCTATTCGAGACGAGACACGTCGGACAGAACGGCCGTCGCCGTCTCGGGACCGCCCGCTCCGCGGCCGCTGATGTTCAGTTGCCCCGCGTGTTTGGTCTCCAACTGGACGATGTTCTGCGTGCCCGTGACCGACAGCGCGGAGCCCTGCGGAATCAGCCGCGGGGCCACGCGGACGCCGTCGGCGGTTGCCTCGCCGATGAGGCGGACTGTCCGGCCGTCCTCGGCGGCGAGGTCGAGCGCCGTCCCCGGAACGTTGCGGATGCCCTCGACTTCGGCGTCGTCGAGCGCGTACTCGGTCTCGCCGTCCGAGAGGACGTTCGCGAGGATGACGAACTTCAGCGCGGCGTCGATGCCGTCGACGTCGAAGGTCGGGTCGGCCTCGGCGACGCCGAGGTCCTGTGCCTCCGCGAGCACGTGCTCGTAGTCGAGGCCCTCGGCGGCCATCCGCGAGAGGATGAAGTTCGCCGTCCCGTTCAGCACGCCGCGAGCGGCGGTCACGTGCGGCGCGCCGAGGTCGGAGATGGTCGAGAGGATGGGAATCGCGCCGCCGACGGCCGCCTCGAACTGTACCGTCCCCTCGCTTTCGGCTTCGAGCGCGCGCAGGTCGGCATAGCGCTCGGCGACCGGACCTTTGTTCGCCAAGACGACGTGGCGGTCGTCGCCCAGCGCGCGCTCGACGTGCGAGAAGCCGGGTTCGGCGTCGCCGAGCGTCGTCGGCGTCGCCTCCACCAACACGTCGTAGTCGGCGTCGAACACCGATTCGGGGGCGGCATCGCCGACCACGCCCTCGCGTTCTTTGCGGTCGTGGACCGCGCTCGGGTCGAGACCGTCCGGGTCGGCCACCGAGGACGACGAGTCCGCGAAGGCGACGACGTCGTGGCCGTAGTCGCCCGCGAGGTCGAGGACCGAGCCGCCGACCGCGCCCGCGCCGAGCACGGCGAGTCTGAGGCTCATTGGGAGCCCTCCGCGAGCGGTTCGACGACGTGCAGACCCTTCTCGGCGGCGAGGTCGCGGACGACCGACAGCGTCTCGTCGACGCGGCCGGAGCGGACCGCGAGTCGGAGCCGGGCGCTCGACGCCTCGTCGGTCCCCTCGCGGGCGGACAGCGACAGGTCCTGGAGGGTCGCGTCCGCCGAGGACTCGATGCGGTGGAGCGTGTCCGAGAGGTCGGAGTCGACGATGTCGCCCACGAGGATGACCATCACCTCCTCGCCGAAGTGCTCCGCGCCGGCGCGGATGACGTTGACGCCGGCGTCGCGGAGCGCCTCGACGATTCGCTCGAAGCGGTCGGGCGGGCATTCGAGGTCGACCTCCACGGGGATGTGCCCGCGAGGGGTCAGGCTCCCGCGCTCGTGGAAGATGGAAAGCAGATTGCCGCCGTTGTCGGAGATGGGCTTGAGCGCGGCCAGAAGCTGTCCGGGCTCGTCGACGAGTTCGAGCCGAATCGTGTGCGGTTTCGGCATCTCGCCGCTCCCGTCGGCCTCGGCGTCGCTCCCGCCGTCGATGTCCTGTGCGCTCATCGCCCCACCCCCGAGGGCCGTCCCGACGCTGTTGTCCGCGACGCGCGGCTCGGTCGTGGTTTCGCGTCGTCGCGCCAGGAGTCGAGAGACGTGCCCTTACGCATATCTACCCGTGATTCGGCCACGCGGTATAAGCCTTCGCAGCCGACACGGTTTGCCGACGCCGAGGGCGTGCTGGCATGTGTCACGGACGGCGGTCGACCGCGAGCGCGACGGCGAGCGGCGAGACGAGAAAGACGCCGGCGGCGACACGGGAACCGGCCTGCGGCGACGCGAAGACGGGCCGACGAACCGGGGCTATGGCTGCCCGGGTGAAAAAACGAAAGAAGGCGCGGCGGTCGCGCTTAGATGTAGTCGATAGCCTGCGAGAGCTCGAGCTTCATGCCCTTGCGCTCGCGGATCTCCATGATCTTCTCGCGCTGGAGGTTGTCCGAGAGCACGCGGAAGCCGGCGTTCTCCGTGTTCCAGGAGGCGCGGCCTTCCGTGGCCGAACGGATGTCCGACGAGAAGCCGATCATCTCTTCGACGGGCGCGATGCCCTCGATGACCATGAGGTCACCTTCCTGGTACATGTCGTCGACGCGGCCGCGGCGACCCTGAATCTCGCCGGAGGCCGAGCCCATGTATTCGGAGGCGACGTCGATGCGGACGTTCTGGATGGGTTCGAGGAGCTTCACCTGACCCGCGATGAGCGAGCGGTGGACCGCGTCGCGCGTCGCAGGGATGACCTGGGCGGGACCGCGGTGGATGGTGTCCTCGTGGAGTCGCGCGTCGTGGAGGCGCAGGAGCGTCCCCTGGACGGGCTCCGCGGCGAGCGGACCGTCGTCGAGCGCCTCTTCGAGACCCTCGATGACGAGTTCCATCGTCTCGTTGAGGTGCTGGATACCCTTCGTGTCGTCGATGAGGATGTTCGTCCCGTGGATGTGTTCGACGTTCTGGGACGTGTCCTTGTCCATGCCGGCTTCCTGCAGCGCCTCGCGGCGCTCCAGTTCGGGCATGTCCATCGAGATTTCGCCGAGCTTGATGGAGTCGACGATGTCCTGCGAGAGGGGTTCCGCCGTGATGTAGAACTTGTTGTGGCGGTTCGGGGAGACGCCCTCGACCTCGTGGGACTTGCCCTGGACCTGCTCGCGGTAGACGACAATCGGCTCACCGGTGCGGACCGGGATGCCCTGGTTGTCGCGGATGCGCTGGGTGATGACTTCGAGGTGGAGTTCGCCCTGACCGGAGATGAGGTGCTCGCCCGTGTCCTCGTTGATCTCGATGCGGATGGTCGGGTCTTCCTTCGCGACCTGCTGGAGCGTCTGGATGAGCTTCGGCAGGTCGTCCATGCGCTCCGCCTCGACGGACTTCGTGATGACCGGCTCGGAGATGTGCTCGATGGACTCGAACGGCGTCATCTCGACGGACGAGACGGTGGAACCGGCGATGGCGTCACGGAGGCCCGTGACGGCCGCGATGTTCCCCGCGGGGACACCACGGTCGAGTTCCTCGCGCTCGCCGCCCATGAACACACCGACGGACTGGACGCGGTTCTTGCCCGCGGTCCCGGAGACGTAGAGCTCCTGGCCCTTGCGGATGGTTCCGGAGAACAGGCGACCCGTCGCGATTTCGCCCGCGTGGGGGTCCATCGAGATGTCGGTCGCCATGAAGACGACTTCGCCGTCGTCGTCGACCTCGCGCATCTGGCGCGCGATTTCAGACTCGGAGTCTCCGCGCCAGACCGTCGGGATACGGCGGGGCTGGGCGTCGAGCGGGTTGGGGAAGTGCTCCGCGACCATGTCGAGGACGACGTCCGAAAGCGGCGTGCGCTCGTGGAGTTCCTGGCGGTCGCCACCGCGCTCCAGTTCCATGATGTCGCCGAAGGAGATGCCGGTCTCCTCCATCGACGGCATGGAGACGCCCCACTTGTAGAGGGCGGACCCGAAGGCGACGGTCCCGTCTTCGACGGAGACCGTCCAGTCGTAGTCCTTCTCCTCGGTCATCCCGCGGATGAGCTCGTTGACGTCGGTGATGACGTCGACGAGGCGCTTCTGCATCTCCTCGGGACCTTCCTGCAGTTCGTTGATGAGGCGGTCGACCTTGTTGATGAAAAGCGCCGGCTTGACGCCCTCGCGGAGCGCCTGACGCAGGACCGTCTCGGTCTGCGGCATGGCACCCTCGACGGCGTCGACGACGACGAGCGCGCCGTCGACGGCGCGCATCGCGCGCGTCACGTCGCCACCGAAGTCGACGTGGCCCGGCGTGTCGATGAGGTTGATGAGGTGGTTCTCGCCTTCCCATTCGTGGGTCATCGAGACGTTTGCGGCGTCGATGGTGATGCCGCGTTCCTGTTCGTCTTCCTTCGTGTCCATCGCGAGCTGCTGGCCGGCAGTCTCGTCGGAGATCATGCCCGCACCTGCGAGGAGGTTGTCGGAGAGGGTCGTCTTACCGTGGTCGACGTGAGCGGCGATGGCGATGTTCCGGATCTGCTCCGGCTTGTCCATCAGTTTCTCACATTCCTGGACGATCTTCTTTCGTCGGCCCATTATACAGGGGTCTACCGGCAGGAGGGTCAAAAGAGTAGTGTTTTTGCCGAGCGGATTTCCCATTTTCAGCCGTCCTACCGCCGGGGTATGAGCATTTTTGTCACGATACCCGAGACTGTCCGCCGGACGCGAATCTCGTCGCCGCGGTCGGCGCAAGAGTCATGTTGGTTGATAACATTCCTCAACTTGAATGGACCTCCGAGTCGTCGGGGGCGCGCCGGCAGACCCGTTCTTGAGCGCCGCCGACCTGTTCGAAACCGAGTTCGAGCTTTCGTACCCCGTGTTCGTGCGCGTGCGCGACGACCCCGATTCCCGCACGTGGGCCGGCCACTATCAGGACCACCACGTCCTCAACATCTCCCGGCAGGCCGCCACCAGCGCGATGGCCCGCGAGCTCGCGCTCCACGAGCTATCGCACATGGCCCGAAACGAGGAGGGCCACGTCTCGCACTACCAGTCCACGCGCGAGGCGGTCTTCCTCGCCCTCGCGGGCCGGACCGTCGAGCGCCGAAAGCTCGCGCACTGCTACCAGATCGCCAACCACTGCAAGGACATCTACGCCGACGACCTGACGCTGTCTGTCGCGCCCGCGGACAAACTCGTCCAGTTCCTCGAATCGCAACTGGCCGCGGCGCTCGCCGACCGACCGCAGTCGCCCGCGCGGCCGGGCTCTCGACTCGTCACCGCGGGGTCGGACCCCGAAATCACGGCCGTGAACGCCGCGTTCGCCCTCGCGCTCGTGGAACGGCACGACCTCGTCGAACCGGACCACCGGCTGTACGACCTCGCGCACGCCGCGGCCGACGACGCGCCGTCGGTGTCGCTCGACACGTTCAAAGAGCGGTTCCGGACGCTCGCCGCTGACCCCTCGAAAAGCGAGTACCGCCGGACGCTCGTGGACGTGGTGAAAAACTACGTCGTCAACCCCGGCGTGGCGGCCGACTGAACGCCGCGCGACGACTGCGGGAAAGCGAGCGAACGAACCAGCGACCCCGTCGTGCGGCGTCGTCACTCGCCGCGGTGAAAAACGAAAGAGAGTGGAGAGATTACCGGGCCGCTTCGGCGACGCGCTCTTTCTCCTCTTTCTGGGAGATAGCGTACGTCTGGACGTCGTAGTCGGCCGCGCCGATGAGCTGTTGTGCGAGCGCCTCGGCGGCGGTGGTCGTGGACTTGTAGGAACCGCTGAGGGTACCCTGCGCGATGAACTTCAGCGCCTCGTCGACGCGGCGCTGCGGGGCGACGTCGACGGCCTGCGGGACCGAGATACCGCCGTACTTGAGGCGGACGGTCTCCTCGCGGGGGCCGGCGTTCTCGACCGCGCGGATGAGCACCTGCACGGGGTTCTCCTCGGTGCGCTCGTTGACGATTTCGAACGCTTCCTTGACGATTTTGCTCGTCTTCTGTTTGTGTCCCGTGTTGTCCTCGGTCTGCATCAGGCGGTTGATGAGCCGCTCGACGATGCTGATTTCGGACTTCTGGAACTGCTTCGAGGCGTGACGACCCATCGTGTGGGCGATGGGCGTCGCCTTGATGTACCGGCTCATGCTGGGGTCGGTGTACTCCATCTCGGAGACGTCCCAGACGCCGAACAGAAGCGCGTTCTCTTTCGCTTCCTCGCTGCTCGCGGGGGACTCGGGCTCGGGTGCGTCGCTTTCCGACATTGTTAGCGCACCGGCTTTTCGGCGTTTCCGCGGACGAGTTCGATCATCGAGACGCCGTTGACCTTCTCGACCTTGTAGTTGACGCCCGAAAGGTCACCCATCGCGCGACCCTTCGCGCCGCCGATACCGGCGATGGTGACTTCGTCGTGCTCGTCGATGAACGAAATCGCGCCGTCACCGGGACAGAAGGCGGTGACCTGCTTTCCGTTCTTGATGAGCTGAACACGGACGCATTTCCGAATCGCCGAGTTCGGCTGCTTTGCTTCGATACCGACCTTCTCAAGGACGATGCCGCGACCCTGCGGGGCACCCTCAAGCGGGTCGGACTTCTTGCCGAGACCGCGCTCACGGCGCGCGTACTCAGAGTCGGACCAGCGGCGCTTCTGCCGGTCCTGCTTGAGCTTGCGCGCGGCGTATTTGCCGTTCGCCATAGTGAACAACAGTTCCAGATGGAGCTACTTAAGCCTCCCTTTTCGAATCCGGCGAGACGGCTTCAGGAGCGATTAGCGGCCCCTAAGGAGGAATCTGAGGTCGTTTCGTCGGTTCGAACGGCGGCACCTCCGCGTCGAAGAGCGACTAAACCGCCCGGAGATGGTGTCGTTTCGACCTCCGTGCGAACCGTCGCCACACCGGCCGTTTTCGCCCCCGTTCGGCCGGGTCACTCGCCGCCGCGCTCGCCGACGAGGTCCACGTCGAGGCGACCGCTGACCTCCCGTCCCGACGCCGGTCCGAGCGTCAGCCCCTCCTCGTCGAATCGTCGCTTGACCCGACGCCGGAACCCCGAGCGGACGTCGACGAGGCTCACGTCCATCGGCGAGGCGACCCAGAACTCCGCCTGCAGCCCGACCGAACTCCCGGCGAATTCGAGGATGCGCGCGGTCGGCTCCGGCTCGTCCAGCACGCGGTCGTCCTCCCGCGCCGTCTCGACGAGTTCGCGGAGCGCCAGCTCCGTGTCGTCGGCGTACGCGACGTCGACGCGCTCGGTGATTCGGTAGCGCTCTCGGCCGTACGGTCGGGTAAGCGCGTTCGTCGTGAGCTCCGTGTTCGGCACCGAGATGGTCTCGTTGTTCACCGTCCGTACGCGCGTGACCCGGAAGTCGACCGCCTCGACGACGCCCTCGCCGCCGGGCCACGATATCCAGTCGCCGACGTTGAAGTCCGGGTCTGCCACGAGAAAGAGGCCGCTGATGAGCGCGCCGATGACCTCCTGTCCGGCGACGCCGACGACGAGCGTCAGCGCCGCGACGATGAGCGCCGTGTCGGTCAGGACCGACGCGTACCCCGCGCCGATGACGCCGGCGAGCGCGGCGACGACGATGACGAAGGCGTGCGCGTAGGTCTCCGTCGCCGACTTCAGCGTCGGGTTGTTCCGGTTGCGGGAGCCGACGAGCCTCGTCACCGCGGGGACCACGAGCAGCCGACCGACGAGATAGACCGCGACCGCCGCCGCGGCGAACCCCGCGGTCGCGCTCGCGAGCTCCTCGTACTCCGAAAACCCCGTCGGGTCGAGTTGCCCGACTGCGACCCCCAACGACTGTCGTATCGGCGACATGCGTAGCTCGCCGTTCGGTGGGGACAAAAACGTGTGGTCGCGTCGACCGCCCTACGTCAACTGGATGTCGTCGATGTCGTAGTGGCGACGCGCCAGCTCGCGGGCGGTGTCGATGGTCTTCCCGCTCGCGCCGATGGCGACGCCGCGGTCGGCGTCGGCGACCTCGACGTACGCGACGGTGTCGTTCTGCCGCGAGAGAGTCACGTGTCGGACGGCCGCCGGCGCGAGCGCGCTGGCGACGAACGCCTCCGGCGTGTCGGCGTCCTCGACCAGTTCGACCGTCCGGCCGAGCTGGCGTTCGACCGACTGGACGGTCCGCCCGCCGGGGCCGATGGCCGTCGCCATGTCGCCCGCGGCGACGAGGAAGACGACCCGGTCGTCGAAGACGAGGCAGTCGTGGGCGGTCGCCTCCGTCTCCTCCTCGAAGAGGGCGATGAAGCGGCGAGCCGTATCCGACAGCGTAACTTTCATCGTCAGTCGTCGGACGGTTCGGGTGCCGCGTTGGCGTCCGCGTCCTCGACGTCGAGCGAGCCCATGCGGAGGTCCACGTCACCGGTGCCGATAGCGATCGGCTTGCCGACGATGACGTTCTCGATGACGCCGTCGAGGTCGTCTTCCTCGCCGTGGATGGCGGCGTCGAGCAGGTGGTTGACCGTGACCTCGAACGCGGCGCGGGCGAGGACGGAGTCCTTCGACCCGGAGATACCGTGACGGCCGATGGACTCGATGGTCCCGTCGTTCGTCATGATGTCCGCGACGAGCATCAGGTGGCGGATGTTCACGTCGTCGAGACCCTGCTCGCGGAGCGTGTTCATCGTCTCGTCGATGATGGCCTCGCGGGCGGCCTCGATACCGAGCTGTTTGTGCACCTCGTGGATGTTGTTCGAGGTGGTCCGGGAGGCGTCGACGCCCTCGATTGCGAGCGCGTCGCCGAACGCCGAGCCCTCGGTGTAGAGGACGAACTCCTCGCCGTCGGTGCTCTCGTTGTCCTCCTTGCGGATGACGACGCGGGAGACCTCCTCGATGCCCTTGAACACGATGTCGCGCAGTTCCTCGACGAGTTGGAGGAGCCGGCGGTAGCTCGGGCTCTCGGGGCCGAACTCGATGAGCGTCCCCTCGCGGCGGGTCTTGATGCCGAGCGCGTCCTCGATGGTCTCGGCGATTTCGCTCGCGATGACGCCCTCGTCGTCGTAGGTCGGCCAGCGTTCGAGGAGCGTCTCGTCGTTGAGGTTGACCTGCACGACCATGTCGGCGACGTTCGTCGAGATGTCGCCGAGCGCCAGAATCTTCGTGGACTCGATGTTCCAGACGACCTGGTGGGCGAGTTCGCGGTTGTTCGCGTACTCGTCGTCGAGGTACACCGTCATCATCGGCGTGTCGGGGGTCTTCCGCGCGTCCACCAGTTCGATGAGCCGCGGCAGTCCCTGCGTGACGTCGATTTCGGCGACGCCCGCGTAGTGGAACGTGTTCATCGTCATCTGCGTCCCCGGCTCACCGATGGACTGCGCCGAGACCGTCCCGACGGGGTCGAGCGGGTCGACGCGGGTGTCGAGGTAGCGCGCCTCGACGGCCTGCGCGATTTCGCCGGCCTGGTCGAGGGTGACGCCCTCGCGCTCTTCGATGGTCTGGTAGATGCGGTCCTTCAGTCGTCGAGACAGCTCTTTGGTCTCGACGATGTCGACGACGGCGTCGTCGACGAACTCGTAGTCGGCGGTTGCGTCATGTTCAGTCATCGGATTCGACCCCCGCACGGGCGTCGACACGCGGTTCGGCGTGCTCGGAGAGGTTGGTCGGCGGTTCGCGCTCGCCGAGGAAGCGTTCTTTCTCCTCCGCGGAGCTGAACTCCGAGGTGAGGACGCGGTCGGCGATGTTCTCGACGTCGATGGGCGTCTCGTCGTCCGAGGAGACCTTCACCGGGCTCGTGCCGTCCTCGCCGAACTCGAACTGGACGATGGTCCCCGACGTGTCGCGGACGGAGCCGTCGTACTGCGCCTCGAGCTCGGAGAGGGCGTTGATGAGCCGACGCTGGAGGTAACCGGACTTCGAGGTCCGGACTGCCGTGTCGACAAGCCCCTCGCGGCCACCCATCGCGTGGAAGAAGAACTCGCGCGGCGTGAGGCCGGCGCGGTAGGAGTTCTCGACGAAGCCGTGGGCCTCTGCCGAGAGGTCACCCGGTTGGTAGTGGCTCAGGGTGCGGCCTTCGTAGCCGCGGTTGATGCGCTCGCCCCGAACTGCCTGCTGGCCGACACAGCCGGCCATCTGGGTCAGGTTGAGCATGGACGCACGCGCGCCGGACTTCGACATCACGACTGCCGGGTTGTCCTCCTCGAAGTGGTCTTCGGCGATTTCACCGGCGGAGTCGCGCGCCTTGCCGAGGCGCTGCATGATCTTCATCTCCAGCGTCTCGTCGACGGAGCGCCCCGGCAGGGATTCGAGCTCTCCCGCCTCGTAGATTTCGATGAGCTCCTGAATCTTGTCGTAGGCGGCGTCGATGGCCTCGTCGACCTGCGCCGTCGCCTCGTCCGGGATGGACTCGTCGTCGATACCGATAGACAGCCCGAAGTGCATGATGGCGCGCATCGCGAGCGAGGCGATCTCGTTGATGAAGATGCGCGAGCGCGTCTTCGAGTAGTCCTTCGCGAGGGCGTCGACGATTTCGCCGCCGAACGCGCCGACGGCGTCCTCGTCGATGGTGCCCTGCACGAGCTGGCCGTCCTCGATGGTGACCGTGTCGCCGACCTTCGAGGTGAACTCCATGTTCAGGTCGTCCGGCAGGAGCTCGGAGAAGATCTGCTGGCCGGTCCAGTAGGGCTGGCCGTCCTCGTTTTCGCCCGCGGGCTCGGGGAGCGTGTCCACGCGCGTCGCGCGGAGCAGGTCGAGCGCCTGCGTCTCGACGAACTCGGGGTTGTCGTGGGTGAGCAGGTAGGTGCCCGAGATGTGGTCCTGAATCGCGCCGATGATGTTCTCGCCGAAGCGCGGCGAGAGAATCTGCTCTTGGACGCGCATGAGGACGCGCGCCTCGGCACGGGCCTCCTCGTTCTGGAGGGCGTGCATGTTCATCTCGTCGCCGTCGAAGTCAGCGTTGTACGGCGGACAGACGACGGTGTTCAGGCGGAACGTCTTGTACGGCATCACGACGACTTCGTGCGCCATGATGGACATCCGGTGCAGCGACGGCTGTCGGTTGAAGATGACGATGTCGCCGTCGACGAGGTGGCGGTTGACCTCCCAGCCGAGTTCGACCTTCTCCGCGAGTTCCTCGCAGTTCTTTTCGGTCACCTTCAGGCGGCGGCCGTCCGGGCGGCGGACGTAGTTCGCGCCGGGGTGGCTCTCGGGTCCGTTACGGACGTACTGTCGAGCCTCGTCGATGTTGCGCTCGGTGACGTTCATCGTCTGGGTCATCTCGGACGCGACGCGGTCCGGGACGCCGACCTCGTTGAGCGAGAGCGTCGGGTCCGGCGAGATGACGGTACGCGCCGAGAAGTTGACGCGCTTGCCGGACAGGGAGCCGCGGAAGCGACCCTCCTTGCCCTTCAGGCGCTGGCTGAGCGTCTTCAGCGGGCGGCCGGAGCGGTGGCGCGCCGGCGGCGTGCCCGAAATCTCGTTGTCGATGAACGTGGTGACGTGGTACTGGAGCAGTTCCCACAGGTCCTCGATAATCAGCTGCGGCGCACCCGCCTCGCGGTTCTCCATGAACCGCTGGTTGATGCGGATGATGTCCACGAGCTTGTGAGTCAGGTCGTCCTCGGAGCGCTGGCCGTTGTCCAGCGTGATGGAGGGACGCGCCGTGACCGGCGGGACGGGGAGGACGGTCAGAATCATCCACTCGGGGCGCGACCGGCTGGGGTCGATGCCGAGCGTGACGAGGTCCTCGTCCGGGACGTCCTCGAACCAGTCGCGGATGTCCGAGGGCATCAGCTTGTTCATGTCCTCTTCCGTGAGGTCGAGGTCGAGCGCCTTTTCGAGCGCCTTGCGGTCGTCGCCGACCGGGCGGAACTCGCCGGCGAGCACCTGATTGACGCGCTCGGCGTCGAGACCGGTCTCGTTGGCGAGGGTGACGGGGTCGACGCCCTCGTCGTCCTCGTCGTCGGGGTCGGGCTGCATCGCTTCGGCGATGCGCTCGGAGTAGTCCCCGGCGAGCACGTTCTGGACCTCGTAGTAGGTCGTCGGCTTCTCGTGTTTGATGTCGTGCTGCGGCGAGCCGCAGTGGGGACAGCGGTTGGCCTTGCGGGCCTGCCGGACCGCCGACTTCATCACGTCGCTCCAGTCGTCGCCGAGTTCCTTCGTGCGACCGAGCTTGTCGCGGTACTCGTCGGCCTCCTCGTCCGTGAGCGAGAGGCGACCGCACTCGCGACACGTTGAGCGGAGCAGGCGGCGGATGAGCTTCGTGAAGCCGACGTGGATGACGGGCGCGGCCAGTTCGATGTGGCCGAAGTGCCCGTTACACGACCCGGAGTGCTGGCCGCAGGTGCGGCACTGCAGACCGGGGTCGATGACGCCCAGCCGCGGGTCCATGAGACCCATGTCGATTGGGTAGCCGTCGTCGTCGTAGGTGTCCGCGGTGATGACCTTCGTCGCGGACATGTCTCGGTACGTCTCCGGGTCCATCAACCCGAACTGGATGCTGCCGATTTCTTTGGGTGTCTGCATTGACATGAGTGGTTAGACCGCGTCCTTCAGTTCGATTCGCGGGCGGACGCCGAGCGCGACCATCTCGTCGAGGAGCAGCTTGAACGCGTAGCTGATCTCGATTTCGTGGATGTTGTCCTCGTCGCCGGTGACCGGGTCGTAGATGCGGCGCTGGTCGCGGTCCTCGACGGCGACCATGCCGGTGTCGGCGGAGATGTAGACCTTCTCCTTGTCGGAGGAGTCGAGCAGGCGCTCCTGGAGCACCATCGCGGCACCGTGTCCGATGACGGTGTCGCGCTCCATCTCCCCGAGACGGAGGCCACCCTCGCGGGCGCGACCCTCCGTCGGCTGGCGGGTGAGCACCTGCACGGGACCGCGCGAGCGGGCGTGCAGCTTGTTGCTCACCATGTGGTACAGCTTGTGGTAGAAGATGATGCCGACGAAGATTTCGGCCTCGATCTTCTCGCCGGTGACGCCGGAGTACATGACCTCCTTGCCGGAGGACATGAAGCCGCGCTCTTCGAGCGCCGAGCGGAGCTCCTCTTCGTTTTCGCCCTGGAAGGCGGTGCCGTCGACGCGGCGGCCTTCGAGCGCGCCGACCTTGCCGCCGAGCATCTCCAGCACGTGGCCGACCGTCATGCGCGACGGCAGGGCGTGCGGGTTGAGCACGAGGTCGGGAACGACGCCGTCGGCGGTGAAGGGCATGTCCTCCTGGGGTGCCAGGTGGCCCACGACGCCCTTCTGTCCGTGACGGGACGCGAACTTGTCGCCGAGTTCCGGAACGCGCTGGTCGCGGACGGACACCTTGGCGAGCTTCGAGCCGTCTTCGCCCTCCATGAGCGTGACCGTGTCCACGACGCCCGATTCGCCCGAGCGCATCGTGACGGAGGTCTCGCGGCGCTTCTGCGGCGAGAGCCCCGCCATGTCGTCGGGCTCTTCGAGGAACCGCGGCGGCGAGGTCTTGCCGAGCAGCACGGAGTTCTCGTCGACGACCGTCTCGGGGTTGACGAGGCCGTCCTCGTCGAGGTGCGAGTACGCGTCTTCACCGCGCGCGCCGCGCACGTCCTGGGACGGAATCTCGAAGCGGTCTTCCTGCCCGCCGGGGTAGCGGCGCTCCTCGCCCTCGTAGGTGCGGAAGAAGTGCGAGCGGGCGAGGGCGCGTTCGACGGAGCCCTTGTTCATGACGAGCGCGTCCTCGATGTTGAAGCCCTCGTAGGACATGACGGCCACGACGAAGTTCTGGGCCGCCGGTCGCTCGTCGAACCCGATCTGCTCCGTGGTCTGCGTCTTGACCATCGAGAGCTGCGGGTAGTGCATGAGGTGCTGGCGGGTGTCCGGGCGGATGCGGTAGTTCGCCGCGGGCAGCCCCAGCGACTGCTTCATCATCCCTGCACCCATCGTAATGCGGGGCGAGGCGTTGTGCTCCGGGTACGGAATCATCCCGGCACCGATGCCGAAGATGAGCTGCGGGTCGATTTCGAGGTGCGTGTGGTCCTCGTTGAGTTCGTCCTCGTCGACCGCGACGTAGATGTCTTCTTCCTCCTCGGCGTCGATGAACTCGACGAGCCCGCGCTCGACGAGGTCGTCGAAGTCGAGTTCGTCGTTGTCGAGCGCCTCGACGTGGTCGTCGTCGAGGAGCGGTTCGCCGTCTTCGACGACGATGAGCGGACGGCGGGCGCGGCCCGCGTCGGCGTTGATGATGACTTCGCGGGTGCGCTCTTTGACGGAGACGTTCACCATCTGGCTCACGTCGCCGCGGCGGCGCGCCTCTCGAATCTGTGCCGCGAGTTGGTTGGGGTCCGGGTGGGTCCCGACGAGACTACCGTTGACGTATACTTTCGCTTCTCGCTGTGCCTGAGCCATGTTAGTCGTCCGCGGGTGCGGCGTCGACGCTGTCGATGCCGGGGATACCCTCGACACCCATCGACGCGAGTTCTCGTTTCAGCGACTGTTCGTCCTCGACGTTCTGGGAGAGCTCCATCGCCTGCGCGAAGTTCTTCACCAGACCGCAGTTCGGTCCCTCGGGGGTCTCGGAGGGACAGATGCGACCCCACTGGGTCGCGTGCAGGTCGCGCGCCTCGAAGTGCGGCTGCGACCGCGACAGCGGACTCCGGAGGCGGCGAAGGTGCGACAGCACACCCATGTAGTCGGTGCGGTCGACGAGCTGCGAGACGCCGGAACGGCCGCCGACCCAGTTGCCCGTCGCGATGGGGTGTTCGAGCCGCTCCGTGAGCACGTCGGACCGGACAACGGTGTTGACCGTCAGGTTCCGGTTCCGCATGTTGGCGCGTTCGAGCTGGTACTTCACGTCGCGCGCCAGCTTGTTGAGCGCCGTCCGGAAGAGGTCCTTCATGAGGTCGCCGGAGACCTTCAGGCGCTTGTTGGCGTAGTGGTCCTTGTCGTCGGAGTCGCGGCGCTGGAGTGCGAGTTCGAAACACGCCTCGGCCATGCGACAGAGGTAGTACGCCTTGTTCATGCGCACTTCCTCTTCTTCCGCGCCCTCCTCGTGGAGGTGCGGGAGCAGGTAGCGGTCGATGACGTAGTTGGCGCGCTTGAGCTGGTAGTTCTTGCCCTGCCCGCCGGCGACGCGCTTGCCGAGCGCCTCGATGGCCTGCTCTTGGGTCTGCACCTCGGCCTCTTCGAGGTTTTCGAGCATGAA
The DNA here is from genome assembly GCF_031624535.1 of Haloferax sp. S2CR25. Lineage (NCBI taxonomy): Archaea > Methanobacteriati > Methanobacteriota > Halobacteria > Halobacteriales > Haloferacaceae > Haloferax > Haloferax sp. S2CR25. The sequence continues at coordinate 75,412 of NZ_JAMQOO010000004.1, read as the reverse complement.
CTTCACAATCTCCGGGTCGTCGGAGACGCGGTGGACGATCTCCTCGTCGGATTCGAGGCCGAGCGCGCGGACGAGCGTCACGAAGTTGACGCTCCCGGAGACCGACGGGAACGACACTTCGAGGAGCCCCTCGCGGTTGCGCTCACACAGCACGAGCGCGCGGTAGCCGCGGCGCTGGCTGAACGTCTTCGCGACCTGAATCTCGTCGCCGTACTTCGTGTCGTACTCGGCGAGAATCTTGTTCGGTGCCAGGTCCTCCGAGGTCATGAGCACGCGCTCGGAGCCGTTGACGATGAAGTAGCCGCCGGGGTCGACGGGGTCCTCGCCGATTTCGACGAGGTCCTCGTCGGAGAGCTCCGCGATGTTGCACTTCGAGGAGCCGACCATGATGGGCATCCGGCCGACCTTCGTCTCCGCGGTGTCGACGACGACTTCCTCTTCTTCCTCGCCGCCGCGGACGATGGACATCTCCATGAACACGGGGGCGGAGTAGGTGATGTTGCGCAGGCGCGCTTCCTGCGGGAAGAGCAGTTCCTCGGAGCCGTCGGCCTCGCGGACGCGGGGCGTCTCCACGCGGACGCCACCGAGTTCGACGTAGACGGGTTCCTCGCCCTCCTTGTCGCCGATGTCCGTTTCGATGGTCGCCTTCTCCTCGACGACGTCCATCATGCCGCGTTCGAGGAACGCGTTAAACGAGCGGAAGTGGTGTTCAGCGAGCCGTTCTTCGGAGAAGTACTTGCGAGAGACCTCGCGTCGCGCTTGTCGGTTCATTCAATCACCAGTCGGTATACGACTGCTTTGTCTGTCGTTCGAGAGTTCCGAACGATCTTGATGACGTCGCCGGGCTCTGCGTCCTCGGGGAGCGCCGGGTCTTTCAGCTTGATCTTCGGGAGATTCGTCTTCTCGACGTTGTACTCCTGTAACACGTCCTCGACGGCCTCGTCGTCGAGTTTCGTGTGTTCCGGAACCAGTTTGTGTTGGCTTACGTCTACCATGTATGGTGCTGCTGGGTGCTGGAAGAAGCTGTCACGGGATACTACGGCTGATTTTGGGACGCACCCATTTAACACTTGCCAACTGCGTCGAAGAAAGGCGACGCTATCGGCAGTCACGCACCGGAGATGCGCGAATCGTCACACCTTGGCATGGGGTGTCGTGATATAAATGTCTTCGGGGCAGGAATCGCGGTACCGCGGGCCAAGGGCAACCCAGATGGTAAGTCTTATCTATAAACCTCGGCTACGGATGAGTGCAGACGGAGGGCCCGGGTGGTGTAGTGGCCCATCATACGACCCTGTCACGGTCGTGACGCGGGTTCAAATCCCGCCTCGGGCGCTCTCCGTACCGCAAACTCACTTCAGTAAGCCCGGGTGGTGTAGTGGCCCATCATACGACCCTGTCACGGTCGTGACGCGGGTTCAAATCCCGCCTCGGGCGCTTCTCTGATTTCAACTCCTCCAGCGAGGCGTCTCGTCGCCGAGCGACAGCGAGTGAAATCTGTGAACGTTGGCGGGTGGGATTTGAACCAAGGAGTGACGCGAACGGAGTGAGCAAAGCGACCGAGGCTCAAATCCCGTCACACCCGTTCGTTCACGTCGTTCACTCACGGGAGTTCCTGAGTTCACCTCACGCTGTTCGGTGAACTCCCGCCTCGGGCGCGTCTCTGATTTCAACTCCTCCAGCGAGGCGTCTCGAAGGATAAGTTGACACAGTATCCTCGCGCCTTCCACTACAGCGGTTTTATTATTCAGGAACAGTCGAGTTCAGTCAGAAAAGCCCATGTCAGATGATATGTCCAGACCTCCTAACTCACGGTGGTGGTATGGAGTGGCATTCTTCATCGGAGTTTTAGGTCTCACATGGGCTTCGTACGGTCTCCTCCACTTAGTTAGCGAACCCCAAGTTGGCTCTCCCCCAACTCTCGTTCCATCCGGTCCAGAGACTGGATTATTATTTCTATTCTCCTTGATTACGGTAGCGGCGACGATTCTGATCGGTGGTCTTCTAGCACCTCTGTACTCAATATGTCTTTACCTAGATGTCAAAGCGCTCCAGCAGAACAACAGCGATTGGACACCGAACCGAGTATTGTGGGGAGTCATTAGCGTACTGCACCTTGGTTCGTTTGTGTTCTCAGCCGTGCAGCTGATAACGATTCCAGCAGGAGTTGTGTATCTATACAAGCGTCACAAAGAGGTCAAGCTCAGTTAATTAGCCAAATTCGTTTGACTCAAGATGGCCGACTTGCGCTTCCTACTCAGCACGGTCTCCACTAGAGATCAGTAGTCAAGAGTTTCGACAGAGTCCAGAATTTCATACTGCAGTCGTGGAAGGGGTTGAACCAGTAAACAAGCTCCTGTCAGAGTTAATTAACCAGCCTCTGGATGAGTTCACCGGCGTACTTGATGCGTTATTCTTGACGGAACATAGTGGGTGACATATCACTTACTCTCATCCCACAATCCCACCAGCAGCAGCCCCAATCGCAACCCCGACCAACGCCGCCAACAGCGTCCCGAACGCGTACCGAGCGGCCGTGTCGTAGTCGCCCGCATCGGCGAGTTCCGCGACGCCGACCGCGAACGACGAGAACGTCGTGAACGCGCCGCAGAAGCCGGTTCCGGCGAGGGTCGCGGTCGCGTCGCCCACGGGCGCGGTGGCGATGAATCCCAGCGCGACGCTCCCGAGGACGTTGACGGTGACGGTGCTCCACTTGCCGACGACTCGCTGGTCGACGGTGTGCCGGGAAACCGCGCCGGCCATCCCGCCGACGCCGACGAGGGCGGCCGACAGAAGCGGGAGGGTCATCGTCGCCCCCCGAACGCGAGGCCGAGCGCGGCGGCGGCGAAGCCGAGCGCGTAGTTCGCGCCGACGTTGAGCGCGCCGCCCATCGGCGACAGCGACGCGGTCTGGACGGCGAACGTGCTGTACGTCGTGAGCGACGAGAGCAGCCCGGTCCCGAAGAACAGTTGCGCCCGGCGGGAGGAGACCGACGTGATGAACGTCCCGAGGGCGAAGCACCCGAGGACGTTCACCGCGAGCGTGCCGCCCGCACCGGGAATCGCGACGGAGACGGCGTAGCGCAGTATCGCGCCGGCGAACCCGCCGAGGGCGACCAGCGCCAGTTCCGAGCGGTCCATACGGCCCTTCTCCGGCCAGACTACTCCACGGTTTCGGAACGGTCGCGCTCGGAGACCGCCCTCGGCGTCGCGCCGCCGTCGGGCGTCTCTCGGGGGCGAACCCGCACGTCGTGGACGGTCTCCGTGGTGTCGTCGACGACGAGCGCGCACCCGCGTTCCCGCGGGAGCCGAGCGCGGAGCGACTCGTCGAAGTACGTCGGGTCGGCGGCCGCCATCGCCGACACGTCCGGACCGGCGGTGAGCCGGTGGACGACCCGGAGGTCGGCCTGCGAGACGGCGACCTCGGGGAGCGCAGAGGGCCGCTGAGTCGCGAGGACGACGCCGACGCCGGGAGCGCGCCCGCGCGTGAGAAGCGTCCGGAGCGCCGGGTCGGCGAGTCCGCCGACGAACGCGTGGGCCTCGTCGAGAAGCAACCACGGAATACAGGAGACCGAGCCCGAAACACGGGCGTCGTAGAGGCCGCGGGCGACGACGCGGGCGACGGCGTTCGCAGGGGTCGCGTCCAGCCCCGAGAGGTCGAGCACGTCGGGCGCGGGGCCGCAGAGCGACCGCAGGTCGAGGCCGTCGGAGTGGAATACGTCCCACGAGTCGGCGAGCGCGAGGTGATTCGCCGCGGCTCTGCGCGCCTCGGGCGCGGCGTCGGCGTCGGCGACCGCCCCGCGCATCGCCAACAGCGAGTCTTCCGCGGCCGCGAGACGCCAGACGAGCGACCCCGCGGCGGCAGTGGGGTCGAGACCGAGCAACTCCGGCCACGCGCTCGGCGGGAGCGCGTCGGCGCGGACGCTCGGCGAGTCGTGGACCGCCGCGTCTATCGGCGACTCGGCGAGGCCGTCGAAGACGCCCATCGGGTCTATCACGACCGGCGCGACGCCCGCAGCGCGTGCCAGTCCCTCGGCCATGACGCCAAGCGTGTGGGACTTCCCGCTCCCGCGCTTGCCGACGACGACCGCCGCGTGCGGGCGGTTCACGTCGAGGCCGACGGCCGCGCCGTCGCTCCCGTCGCGGGCACGGTAGCATCCGAACCGACAGACCGGGCCGTCCTCGTCCGACTTGCGGCCGATAGTGTGCATGGCGCGGACTGGCCGCGCGATGCGACTTGAACCCCCGGACGAGGGTTTATATACGAACCCGCGGCCAGACGGGCTATGCTCGATATGTTCCGGTCAGACACGCGCGCTATCGAAGGTCTCCCCGTCCGCCTCGTCATCGCCCTCGTGGTCGGCGTCGCCAGTATGAGCGTCATGCTCAACATGCTCTCCGGCGTGCAGGGACTCGCAACCTCGGAACTCGACGTGAAGCCGACGCCCGACGTGGTCGGTCCGGGCGAACAGGACCTCGACTTCACCGTCGTCGACCACGAGGGCGACCCCGTGGAGGACGCGACGGTCATCGTGAAGTCTGGAACCGCCGAAATCGACGGCGTGGCGACGGCGAAGACCGGCGACGGGGGGTCCGCGACCGTTCACGTCGACGCCGAACTCGGCGCGAACCGCGAGGACGGGACGCTCGTCGTGGACGTGAAACCACCCGCCGGGGGGTCGTTCGTCGACCGCCGCGAGAACACGAACGTCCTTGTCGTTCAGGACTGAACGCCGAACCCCCGAACCGCGACCTCAGCGCTCCGGGTGCGTCGCCGCGTCGAACCCGCCGCGAACGAGCGGCTTGGCGATGTGCCGGCGGGCGCACGGCGGCACCTCGTACCAGCCGAGTTCGAGGTCGCGGTCGACCGCTCGGTCGACTTTGCCGGGCGCGTCGGTCCCGCAGTCGCGACACCGGTAGCCCTGATTCCGGCCGGCGCTTTTCATCGTCCGCCCGCAGTCGGGGCACGTCGGCGTCGCGGGCTCGGTCCGCACGAGGTCACGGACCGCGAACTTCTCCAGTTTGAGCGTCCCGTCGCCGACCTCGCCGCAGGCGGTGAGCGCGTCGCCGACGCGGAGCGCCCGCACCCGGTTTCGGAAGCGTTTCGTCGGTTCGAAGGCGGCGACCGAGACCACGGAGCCGTCGGCTTCGAGGTCGAAAAAGACGTGGCCGCCGGGGCGCGTCTCCGGTTCGGAGGCGACGGTGCCGGCGACGCGGTAGGCGCGGCCGTCGCGGAGGGCCGAGACCACGCCGTCGCGGAGGTGCGCGTCGGTCCCCTGATTCGTGAGAAACGTCGCCGAGCGGTCGACGGGTTCCGAGTCGATGGCGGCGGCGACCTCGCGGACGGTGTCGACGTCGTCGCCGCGGATGCCGTGGAGAATCGGCCCCGGCGCGTTCGGCACGCAGACGGCCTCGCCCTCCTCGCGGTCCACGGTGTCCCACGCGTCGGGATACGCCGCGTCGGCGGCGTCGAAGACGGAGTCGAAGTCGACATCGCGGGGCGTCCCGCAGCGGTGGAACTCGCGGTAGGTGATGTGTTCGTAGGTCCACTCGTCGAAGGCGGCCCACGCGCCGACGGCCGCGAGCGCGCCGATGCGGCCTCGACCGCCGTGCCAGCCCTCGGTCAGAAAGCCGGAGCGCTCGGCGAGGTCGACCGCCGCGTCGAGGTCGTGGAAGTCGCGGACGGCGTCGCGGGCGAACTCGGCGACGGCGGTCGAAACCGTGTCGGCCGACCCCGGCGCGACGACGAGGCCCGGACTGGTCCGGTCGTCGTCGAGGACGGCCCAGCGGTCGAGTTCCTCGCGGGCGAGGTCGAACGCCGCGCCCGCGGGGAGGTCGGTGTGAATCGCCAGCGCCGCGTTCCCGCGGGTCTTGTGTTCGACCGCCGGGTTCAGGCGGACGAGGAGTCGCCGCTCGACGGTCCCGCCGCGGGCCTCGACCGCCTCGGCGACGAGCGTCGCCAGATAGGTCGTACACATCCCGAGAGTGCGGGAGTCGGTGTCGTCGAGGCCGATGACGGTCATGAGCGGAGATTGCCGGAGGGCGCAGTAACGCCTTTCGGGACGGCCTCGGCTATATAAATGCGGCATCGAGAACGGATACACCACGGCGAGGGCGGCGATATCGGGGAAAACGCTTTATGGGCCGAATCGCTTATTGCCCCCTATGTCCCGGTCAGCGCTGGTTGGTAATGTCGCCGCGATGCTCCAAGACGCGGGCTTCGTCGTGAGCGACCGCATCGCCATCCGGCCGAAGAGCTTCGACCTCGCCGCTCGCAGGGGCGAGGACCTGTTGCTCCTCAAGATACTGGGGAACATCGACGCGTTCGACGGCATCACCGGCTCCGAGATGCGACGCCTCGGCTCGTACCTCGACGCCACGCCGTTGGTCGTCGGGCTTCGGACCCGAGACGAGGACCTCAAACCCGGCGTCGTCTACTTCCGCCACGGCGTGCCGGTGTTGAACCCCGACACCGCCATGGACCTGTTCGTCGAGGAAGTTCCCCCGCTCATCTACGCCGCCCCCGGCGGGCTGTACGTGAGTCTCGACGGCGACGTGCTCGCCGAAGAGCGGCAAGAACGCGGGTGGAGCCTCGGGCAGCTCGCGACCGAACTCGGCGTCTCGCGGCGCACCGTCTCGAAGTACGAAAACGGCATGAACGCGAGCATCGAGGTGGCGATTCACCTCGAAGAGCTGTTCGACCGCCCCTTCTCGAACCCGGTCGACGTGCTCACGGGTGCCGAGGACGTGCGCGACGCCGAGCCGACGCCAGACGACCCGGACGTCGACCCCGACGACGAACACGTCCTGTCGGTGCTGACGCGCGCCGGCTTCACCGTCCATCCGACCGCCCGCGCGCCGTTCAAGGCCGTCAGCGAGGACGCCGGGCGCAGAAAGGAGACGAACGTCCTCACCGGACACTCGCCCTTCACCCGGAGCGCAGAAAAGCGCGCCCAGATCATGTCGTCGCTCGGCGAAATCACGCGGACGCGCTCGGTGTACTTCGTCGAGGAACAGCAGAAGCGCGAGTCGGTCGACGGCACCGGCATCGTCAGCTGCGAGGAACTCGCCGCCATCGACGACCCCGACGAAATCCGCGACCTGATTCGCGAGCGGACCCGCGACCCCGCCGAGAGCTAACTCCGCGCCAGCCCGGCGGCGTCGGGCGCGCCCGCCCGAGCGACTATCGTTATTCTCCTCGCCAGCGTAGCGACTGTGATGTCGAACTGGAGTGGTGCCGAGGGGAGAGGGGAGACGAGCGAGCGGTCGCGGGCCGCCGTCGAGACGCTCGCGGCCGCGGTGTGGCGGGAGGCCGCTTCGTGGCCGGCGGTCGAGCGGACGGTGCTTTTCGGCCGTCCGTCGTTCCGGGCGAACGGGACGCTCTTCGCCGTCGTCTCGGAACAGGGGCTCTCGTTTACGTCGTTACCGGCCGCGTCGCGAGCGGCGGTGGCAGCGCGCCACCGCGTCCTGCCGTTCGAGGCGAACGGTCGCGTCGTCGGGTCGTGGGTGACCGTCGATATCGAGCCGAGTCGAGTCGCCGAACTCTCGGACGCGCTTCGCGCGAGCTACGAGACCGCCCGCGGTCGAAAGCGAGAACAGTAGGCGGGGTCGCAACGCTCACCCCGGGACGGGCCGGACGGAGCGGACGGGGTTACGCCGCCGAGCCGTAGGTCTCTTCGAGATAGTCGACGATATCGTCGCTCTCGGCCATCCCCTCGACGCCGTGTTCCTCGTCGACGAGGACGGGGACGCCGGTCTGACCGCTCACCTCCTCGACTTCCGTGCGCTCGGCGTGGGCGCTGGGAACCATCTGCGACTCGTAGTCGAGGTCGAGTTCGGCGAGCTTGTTCTTCACCTTCGCGCAGTACGGACAGCCCTGCAGTTCGTAGAGGACGAGATCGGACATCACGCCGTGGTACGGAGCCGCGGCTAAAGAGTGCCATGGTCTTATGCGACCTCGCCACACGACCCCGAAAGGCGCGCCGCGGGGTCGGCTGCGGGGCCGGCGTTACCTCCCGAACAACCCGCGGAGCGCGTCGAGTAGCCGCCGGCGCATCAGATACAGCTCTCCGCCGGTCGCGGTGAGGCCGACGCCGACGGCGCACGCCGCCCAAAACAGGTCCCACGGCGTCATCCAGACCGGGCGGAGCCACGGAAGCACGTGCGACAGTCGGGTCGAGAGTCCGCTCATCGGTTCTTCGAGCGGCGTCCCGGAGAACGTCGACTGGACCCGCGAGACGAAGCCGACGCTCTCGTTCCCGCCCGCGGTGAGGTTCGCGCTCCCGGTGATTGGGTACGAGCCGCTGGCGTTGAGGTCCCGAATCGTCGGCCCCGAGGACTCGTCGCCGTGGGCGACCCGCTCGGCGTCGTACGGCCCCCACGTCGCGTAGAACTCCCAGACGACCTCGCCGGTCGGCGTGATTTCTATCACGCGGTGATTGAGCGTGTCGACGACGAGCGTGTTCCCGTTGGGGAGGCGGTCGGCGTCGCGCGGCCAGTTGAGCGTGTTCGAGCCGACGGACCACGTTCGGACCCACTCGCCGTCTTCCTTCGCGTACTCGACGATGCGGTTGTTCCCGCTGTCGGCGACGAGCATGGTCGGCGTGCCGTTCTCGCTGACCAGCCAGTCGGGGTTGTGCTGTTCGTTGAGCACGTCGTAGTCGTCGTCGGTGCCGAGGCGCTCGACGATCTCTTTGGACTCCATGTCGACGACGATGGCTTGGTCGAAGTTCCGCGGCGACAACAGGAGCCGACCGTCGCCGATGTAGTCCACGTCGTTGACGTGGCTCCAGTCGGCGTTGTAGCCGCCGTCGGTGTCCGCGGGGAAGTGGTCCTTGAAGTACCACTCCCACGTTATTTCGTCGGTGGTTCGGTTGTACACGACGATTCGGTCCTCGCTGACGCCGGCGGAGTCGTTCCACTCGCGCATGTTGGCGATGAGGAGTTCGTCCTCGCCGAAGGCGTCGACGTCGTGGGTGTCTTCCATGTCGAACCGCTGCTCCCAGACGCGTTCGCGGGTGTCCGGGTCGAGTTCGAAGACGACGGTGTCGGTCCCGCGGGGCGACGAGACGAGCAGGTTCCCGTTCGGGAGCGGGTCGACGTCGAAGAACCACGCGCTCCCGCCGACCGAGTCGTCGTAGGTCCACTGGAGGCTCCCGCGTTCGCCGACCGAGACGACGCGAGCGGGTTTCTTCGGGTTCGTGTTGCCCTGGAAGGTGTAGCCTTGGACGCTCACCAGCGTCGAACCGTTGGCGGGGCTGGTGACGGTCCCGGGTTCGAGGCTCGTCTGCTGGGAGGGGTCGTACGTCAACGCGGAGACCGCAGAGGGTGTGAGAAGGCCGATAATGAGGAGGAAAACGGCTCCGCGGAGGGCGAGCCGCTCGTTGGGAATATTCATACGGAGTAGCTTAGAACCGCAGTTGTTCAATACTTTATGAATCCGATCGGGTCGTGAGAAAATCAGCGCGGAGAGAGAGTCGTCGGCGCGGTCAGACCTGCGCCTGCAGCATCCCCGAGGTGCGGACGACGAAGTAGAGGACGAACGCGACGGCGAGCGCCCACTGGCCGGCGCTGACCTCGTCGTACTCGCCGGCGGCGACCTTCACGAGCGGGTACGAGACGATGCCCGCCGCGATGCCGTAGGCGATGGAGTACGTGAAGGGCATGACGAGGATGGTCATGCCGGCGGGGATGGTGAAGGTAAGGTCGTCCCACTCGATGTCGACGACGTTGCGGAGCATGACGACGCCGATGACGACGAGCGCGATGTGCGAGGCGTACTGCGGGATGGCCGTCGCGAGCGGGACGATTGCGAGCGACGCGAGGAAGAGGAGCGCGACGACGAGCGCGGTGAGTCCCGTGCGCCCGCCCTCCTCGACGCCGGTGGCGGACTCGATGTAGGTCGTGACCGTCGACGTCCCGAGCATCGCGCCCGCGGTGGTGCCGACCGCGTCGGCCATCAGCGGCTTGTCGATGTCGGGGAGGTCACCGTCCTCGTCGAGGAAGCCCCCGGCCTGCCCGACGCCGACGAGCGTGCCGGCGGTATCGAAGAAGTCGACGAAGAAGAACGTGATGACGATGAGGGCGAAACTGAACGCCTCGACGTTCCCGAAGCCGGAGACGAACGCCCCGGCCAGCGGCGTGATGTCGTAGGTCGCCGCGGAGGAACCGGCGACGAGATTGGCCTCAGGGGCGACGAGGCCCGAGACGGTGAGGCCCCAGCCGAGAAGCGACGTGCCGACGATGCCGATGATGATAGAACCGGGAACGTTCGCCGCGTAGAGCGCGAACGTCAAGAACAGACCGACGATGGAGACGATGGCGACGGGGTTCGACGCGAGGTTCCCCATCGTGACGAGCGTCGCGGTGTCGTCGACGACGATGCCCATCGCCTGCAACCCGATAATCGCCAAGAACAGGCCGATACCGGTCCCGACGGCCATCTTGACCGGTTCGGGGAACACCTTGATGATGGCTTCCCGCGCGCCGACGGCGGTGAGCGCGATGAAGATGATTCCCTCGACGAAGACGGCCGCGAGCGCCGTCTGCCACGGGACGCCCAACGCGCCGACGACGGTGAACGCGAAGAAGGCGTTCAGGCCGAGCCCCGGCGCTTGCGCGAAGGGTCGGTTGGCGTAGAACGCCATGACCGTGGTCGCGATTGCGGCCGCGATGATGGTGACGACGGCGAGCATCGACTGAATCTCACCTGGCGCGTACCCGGCGATGGCGATGCCGTCAACACCCGGTATGTTCGGATTATCCACGAGAAGCGACGGGTTGACGACCACGATGTACGACATCGTGAGGAACGTCGTGATGCCCGCGAGAATCTCGGTCCTGATCGTGGACCCGTGTTCATGCACGTCGAAGTAGTTTGCGAGGGTTTCAGAGAGCCCCATAATGCACGACTAAGCATACCCATGATTGCACACATAAGCATTACCATCCGACCGAGAAGAATTATGCACGAACATGAGTTAAACGACCCATTCGACGTGAACGAATGGCACAGAAGTGCCCATTTTCCCACCAGTTGTAATTGAACTAACGAGTTTGGGGCCGTTTATTCGAGCGGCCGCGGGGGAGCCTCAGTCGAAACTGCTCAGCGCGCCGACCGGCGCGTCGGTGAGTTCGCGGGCGCGGTTCGTCCCCTCGTCGCCGACGGCGATGAGCGCGAAGACGCCGGCGATGTCGGCGTCGGCCTGCAAGGCGATGTCCAAGAGGAGTTCCTGCGTCTCGCCCGAGCGGATGAGGTCGTCGACGACGAGGACGCGCTCGCCGTCGTCGATGGCGCTGGCGGGGAGGTAGTAGGTGAGTTCGATGCCGGACGCGAGGCGCTGGCGCGACTCGATGAAGTCCTCGACGGCGGTCTCTTTCGACTTCTTCGCGTACGCGAGGCGCGCGCCGAAGTAGCTCGCCATCGCCGCGCCGAGGGTGATGCCGTCTGTCGCCGCGGTCAGAATCACGTCGGGGCGTTCGAGGTTCAGCGCGTTCGCCGCGACGGGCGCGACGAGGTCGAGGAACGACTGGTCGAAGACGACGTCGGAGTTGTCGACGTAGCCCTCGTCGTCGAATCGGACGCGGGCTTCGAGTTCGTCTGCGAGCGCGTCGCGGCCGACGCCCTCGACGACCTCGCGGGCGCGTTCGACCCCGGGCAGGACGTGCCCGTTGACGTAGCGGTTGAGGTCGCCGGCCGGCAGTCCCGTGAGTTCGGCCAGCTCGTCGTACGTCCGGGTCTCTTTGAGCATCCGGAGCACGGAGACAGCCTGCAACTGGAGTGCGGCCTTCTCTGCTCTGTTCATGCCTCCGGCTTCGTACTTGCACAAAAATGAATACTTCGATTGCAGATTGCGAGTGAATTAGTCACAAGCGTGTATTAGCGGTCGGCGTCGGCCAGCAGGTCCTCGGCGGTGAGAAGCGACTCCAGTTCGATGTCGTGTTCGGCTAACAGCTCCGCTGCCCCCTCCTGTCGGTCCACGACGACGACGACGCGGTCGACGACCGCGCCGGCCTCGCGGAGCGCCTCGACGGCGTCGACGGCGCTCTGTCCGGTCGTCGCGATGTCTTCGAGGACGACGACCTCCTCGCCCTCGTCGAGCGCGCCCTCGATGCGCTTGGCCGTCCCGTACTCCTTCGCCTTCTTGCGGGCGATGACGTACGGCTTGTTCGTCTCGACCGCGGTCGCGGCCACGAGCGGGACCGCGCCGAGCGCGACGCCCGCCAGTTTGTCGTCGTCCGCGACGCGCTCCGCGAACGCCTCGGCGATGAGCTTCAGACACCGGGGGTCGGTCTCGAAGAGGTACTTGTCCACGTAGTAGCTCGACGTGCCGCCGTGGGAGAGTTCGAACTCGCCGAACTGGACCGCGTCGGCGGCTCGAAGCGCCTCGATGAGTGCTGCGTTCGCCATCTTGTTTCGAGAGGGTTCAGGGAGGCGCTTAAGCGGGACGGTTCGGGGCGGTTCGGGGCGGTTCGGTCGCGCCGACCCCCGCGACCGCGGCAATCGGGGCGGGTCCCTACTTCCCGGCCTTCTTCGTCACGCGGAAGTCCCGGGGCGGGTCGAGGATGCCCGCGACCGTCCCCATCGAGTGGACGACGGTGACGACCGGCGCGAGCGGGACCGCGAGCGCCCACGAGAACTTGTCGCGGCCGTAGTAGACCACGCCCCGCAGGTACCAGAACGCCGTGAGCGCGCCGAGTCCGAGCGACGCGAGCGCGAACAGGCCGCCGGCGACGAGGCCGACGCCGAGGACCGAGAGGGGGACCGCGACGACGGTGACCACCGGCGAGAGCGCCCACGCGTAGTTGCGGACGCGGGTGAGAAGTTGGTAGTGAGCGGGGAGCGCCGTCGCGGCGTCGAGGTTGCCGGCGGCCCAGCGGCGGCGCTGCTGGAGAATCTCGGTGAGCGACGGCGGGGCCTCGTTGGCGCAGGTCGCCGTGGCGAGGTCGAACGCGAAGTCGTCGCGTTCCTGCGCGGCCGCCCAGACGAACGCGGTGTCCTCGACGAGCGTCTCGCGGTCCCACGTGACGGCCTCCTCGACCTCCCGGCGGACGGCGATGCCGCCGCCCCACGCGAACAGCGGAATCGAGAGGCGAGCGAAGGCGCGCTGTTCTATCTGGACGCCCATCCGGTAGACGTCGGCGAGGTAAGAAAACAGCGAGTCGGTCCGGCGCGGCCGCTCGCGCAGTTGGACCACGTCGGAGCCGGGAAGCCCGTCGAACGACTCCAGCAGGCTGTCTTCGTCCAAGTAGAGGACGTACTCGCGGTCGGTTTCGAGGGTCCGCCGCGCCCACTCGATTGCGCGCCCCTTCCGGACGGCGTCGCAGTCGAAGTCGCCGGGGACGGCGTGGACCGACGCGCCCGCGACGTCGATGTCGGTCTCGGCGACGACGTGGACCTCGTCGAACGACGCCGGGAGCGAGTCGACGGTCGACTGGACGACCGACTCGGCGTCGACGGTGAGGATTCGGACCTGAATCTCGTCGGGGCCGTACTCCGGAGGCGGCGGTTCGTAGCCCGCGCCGACGACGTAGGTGAGGACGACCCAGACGAGGGCCGTGGCGGTGAAAAGCGCCGTCGTTCCGACGACCAGCAGTTCGCCCGCGACGGTCCAGTCGACCCCGCCGGGTGCGAGCCACGGTGCCGCCGTCCCGACGGCCGCGAGGACGGCCACGAGTCCACCGACGATGAGCGAGATACGTTCGGTCTTCATCTGACCGAGTCGCAACCCTCGGAGGGACTTGAACCGGGGCGTCCGTCCAGCGCAGTACGGAACGTTTGGCCCGGATTACGCCGAGTTAATCGCGGTGTCTCGCGGTAATCTCGGGTTCGTAACAGGAACGAGCGGGAGCCGAGAGGACGGCCGGGAGAGCGAACGGGTGACCGAACTCGTGGCCGTGCGCGCGTCGGTCGGCGACCCGCCGCGCGGACGCTCGACCGCCTACCACGGCTCGTTTTTCAGCCCCAGCAGGTACGCGCCGACGTTGGTGACGACGTGGAGCACGGGCGTCATCACGAGCACCACCGCGAGCACGGGGAGGGTGAACGTCGCCGAGAACCACCCGGGCGCGGCGACGAACGCGAGGGCGAGCGCGCCCACGACGAAGTCGAGTTGGTCGAGACCGGGGAAGGCGGCCCCGCGCTCGCGGCCCGACCGGCGCTTGAGGAACGACGCGCCGATGTCGCCGAGCATCGCGCCGAGCGCGAGGCCGACCCCGGCGGCGAGCGGGAACGTCGGGAGCGAGACGCCGAGCGCGCCCGAGACCGCTGGCGCGGCGGCGTTGAGGGCGACGGCGAGGAGCGTCCCGGCCAGCGTCCCGGCGGCGGTGCCGCGCCACGTCTTTCCGTCCCCGAGGACGCGGCGACCGCCCCACGTGCGCCCGCCGTCGATTGGGCGACCGCCGCCCGCGAGGACGGCGGCGTTGTTCGGGACGTACGCGGGCAGCATCGCCCAGAAGGCGGTGGCGACGAGAGAGACGACCATACCGACCCGTCGGCGGCGAAGACTGTAAGTTCCGACGGTTCGTCGCCGGGCGAGGCGACGGAGTCGTTCGATTTCGCGTCCGAATCGATGATAACCCTCAATAGCTGAGGGTCGTAATCGTTCGTTATGATTCCGCCCATCGCGAGCAGGTTCGTCGCGGGAGAGTCCGCGGCGGGAGCGCTCGACCACGCCCGACGGATGAACGACGACGGCGTGGCGGTCATCCTCAACCTCCTCGGGGAGCACTACGACGAGCGCGCCCCCGCGGACGAGGACGCGGCGGCGTACGTCGAACTCGTCGAGGACATCGCCTCGACCGGCATCGACGCCTGCGTGTCGGTCAAGCCCTCGCAAATCGGCCTCGACGCGGGCGACAGCGTGTTCGAGGAGAACTACCGGCGCATCGCCGAGGCGGCGGACGAACGCGGCGTCTTCCTGTGGTGCGACATGGAGGACCACGAGACGACCGACGTGACCCTCGACGCCTTCGAGGAGCTCGCCCGCGAGTTCGACGGCGGGATGGGGCTGTGCGTGCAGGCGAACCTCAAACGGACGCCCGACGACCTCGAACGCCTCGCCGACGTGCCGGGGAAGATTCGCCTCGTCAAGGGCGCGTACGACGAACCGGCGGCCCTCGCCCACAAGCAGAAGTCGGCGGTGAACGAGGCGTACAAGGAACTCCTCGCGTACCTGTTTCGGGAGTACGACGGCGGCATCGCGGTCGGAAGTCACGACCCCGAGATGATAGCCTACGCTCGGGACCTCGGCGCGGAGTACGACCGCGACTACGAGGTGCAGATGCTCATGGGCGTGCGCGAGGACGCCCAGCGCGAACTCGCCGCCGACGGCGTCGAGGTGTGGCAGTACGCGCCCTACGGCGACAAGTGGTTCTCCTACTTCTACCGGCGGGTCCGCGAGCGGAAGGAAAACGCCCTGTTCGCGCTCCGCGCAGTCGTCGGCGTCTGAGCGAGCGCCGGAACGCGGCGCGTGTCTCTCGTCCCACACTAGAAATCCCCTTATGCCCGCGGGTTCACGTACTCCATATCAATGTCCTCGTGGAGACGCGATTTTGCCAGCGGCCTCGTGGTCCTCGTTCCGCTCATCGTCATCATCTACATATTTACGATATTTTACAATAGCATCACACAGCTACCGTTCGTTTCGACGGTCCTGTTAGAGCCAGGCCAGGAGCCGACCACCGAATCGCAGGTGCTCGGTTTTTTCATTGCTATCATCATCTTCCTCCTTCTCGTCCTCTCGGTGGGCTACCTCATGCGGACCACCGTCGGCCGCGTGCTCGAATCGGGCATCGACGCGGCGATGAACAAGGTCCCGCTCGTCCGAATCGTCTACAACGCTTCTAAGCTCGCGGTCGAAACCGCGCTCACCGGCACCGAAGACCTCCAGAAGCCGGTCCGCCTCGAAACGTGGCCGGGCATCCGAATGACCGCGTTCAAGACGGGGAAGACGACGAAAGACGGAAAGGAGATTATCTTCATGCCGACCGCGCCGAACATCACCACCGGGTTCGTGATGGAAGTCGACCCCGAGGATATCGAGGAGACCGGCGAGAAGGTCGAAGAGGCCCTCACGCGCGTCCTCTCGGCCGGGTTCGCCGAACAGGAGGGCGTCGACGAGTTCGACATCGAAGTGACGGAGGAGACCGGCGACGGGCGGGTCCCCAGCAACGAGTGAGAGTTCGGCGACGGTCGTCACTCTCGCCCCGCGGCAAGACTGCGACGTGAAAAGGAAGCTCGCGTTCGCGGGCGTCTACGGTTACTGCTCGTCGACGTAGGTGAACCACTCTTCGTGGTCGTCGGTGCGACGCTCCACGAGGTCGAAGAAGGCGGACTGCAGTTCCTCCGTGACCGGGCCGCGGGTGCCCTCGCCGATGACGACGTTGTCGACCTTGCGGATGGGAGTCACTTCGGCGGCGCTGCCGGTGAAGAACAGTTCGTCGGCCGTGTTGAGTTCGCCGCGGCTGATGGTCGCGCTGTCGTCGACCTCGTAGCCGCGCTCGCGGGCGAGCGTGATGACGGTGTCGCGGGTGATACCGTCGAGGATGCTCTGGGAGAGGCCGGGGGTGTAGAGCTTCCCGTCGCGGACCATGAAGATGTTCTCGCCGGGGCCCTCGGCGACGTTGCCCTCCTTGTTCAGGACGATGGCTTCGACGTAGCCGTTGCGGCGGGCCTCCTCGCCCGCGAGCATGGAGTTCACGTACAGACCGGTCGTCTTCGCGTTCGTCGGAATCTGGCTGGAGGCGTGCTTGCGCCACGACGAGACCATCACGTCGACGCCGTTTTCGAGCGCGTCCTCGCCGAGGTAGGTCCCCCACGGCCACGCCGCGATGGCGACATCGGTCGGGTTGTCCTTGGGGCTGACGCCGAGCGAGTCGTAGCCGTAGAAGGCGATGGGGCGGATGTAGCCGCCGTCGAGGTCGTTGCGGCGGATGACCTCAAGCGTCGCCTCGGTGAGTTCCTCCCGCGTGTACGGAATCTCCATGTCGTAGGGTTTCGTGGAGTTGTAGAGCCGTTCGAGGTGTTCCTCCCAGCGGAAGATGGCCGGGCCGCGGTCGGTGTCGTAGGCGCGAACCCCCTCGAAGACGCCCGTCCCGTAGTGGAGGCCGTGGGTGAGGACGTGCACCGTCGCGTCCTCCCAGTCCCGGTATTCTCCATTCATCCAGATCGTCGAGACATCCATCTCGTCAAATCCCATGTAGTGGCCTTCGGCGGCCCCCCTCTAAAATCATGACGACCCGACTACCGCGGCCCCCGCGGTTTTGTCCGCGGGCCGCCATGACGGGGTATGAGCCTCGAATCCGTCGCCGTCACGGGCGGCACCGGGAATCTCGGGCCGACCGTCGTCGCCCACCTCCGCGCGAGCGGCTACACCGTCACGAACCTCTCGCGGCACAGCGAGTCGTCGCTCGCGGACCACGACTACCGCGTGAGCGCGCTCGACCCGGGCGACCTCACCGCGGCGCTCAGCGACGTCGACGCCGACGCGGTCGTCCACCTCGGAGCCATCTCGACGCCGACGAACGACCCCGGCCACCGCGTCTTCGAGAGCAACGTCCAATCGACCTACGTCGTCCTCGAAGTCGCCGCCGCGCTCGGCATCGACCGCGTGGTCGTCGCCTCCAGCATGAGCGCCATCGGCGGGAGCTTCGAGCCCGACCCGGCCCGAATCGACTTCCTCCCGGTGGACGAGACCCACCGCGCGACGCCCTCGAACCCCTACGGCCTCGGGAAGTACGTCGCCGAACGGACCGCCGCGGGGGTGGTCCGCCGCGACGACGCCCCGGAGGCGGTCGCCAGCCTCCGGTTCCCGTGGATGCCGAGCGAGGAGGAGGCGAGACAGACGTTCGCCGAGGCCGACCGCTCGCTGTCGGGACTGCGGGACGCCGGACACTTCCACACCGCGCGCAACACGCTCTTTGCGTATCTGGGTCGGGAGGACGCGGCGCGACTCGTCCGGCGGGCACTCGAAGCCGACTTCGCGGGCCACGAGGTGTTCTGGGCCGCGGCCGCCGACACCTCGACGACCGTCGAGTCGGCGACGCTCGCCAGCGAGGTCTACCCCGGCGCGGAGGTGAGAACGCCACTTTCGGGCCACGAGGCGCTCGTCTCGACCGAGAAGGCGGAGCGACTGCTGGGCTGGGAACCGACGTGGTCGTGGCGCGACGGGCGCGAGTGAGAAAGGAGAAGGTAAATCGGGGCGACCCCGCGGTCGCTCAGACGAGTTCGTCGATGAGGCCGTCGCCGTCGACGAAGGCGAAGCCGTGTCGGTCGGCGTAGTCGCGGGCGGCGTCCTTCGGGAGCGCCGCGCCGGTCTCGTCGTCCAGCATCTCGCAGACGACGACCGCCGGCGGGATGCCCGCCCCGTCGGCCAAGGCGAGACCGAGTTCGGTGTGGCCCTGCCGGTCCGAAAGCAGGTTCGGCGCGCCGCGGAGCAGGTGGACGTGCCCGGGCGCGCGGAACTCGCCGCCGAAGTCGTCGGCGTCGTACTCCCCGGTGCGGGCGGCCTCGGCGACGGGCGCGAGCCGCGAGATGGTCATCGCGCGGTCGCGGTCGGTGATGCCCGTAAACGAGTCGCGGTGGTTCACGGTGAAGGAAAACGACGACCGCGAGTCGTAGGCGAGGTCGTGGGAGGACGCCGCCGGGTGGTCGAGCACCTCGTCGATGAACGGCAGCCCGAGGGCCTCGGAGACGTCGTTCGGGAGGGCGACGCAGACGAGGCCGCCAGCGTCGTTGCGCATCCGGGCCACGTCGGCGGGGCCGACCGCGCCCGCGGGGTAGACGAGGTCCGTCTCGCCCTCGCGGTCGTCGAAGTCGTGGACGAGCACCGGTTCGCCGGCGCGGAAGGCGTCGAGGACGCGCGAGACGGAGTCGAAGTCGCCGGTCGATTCGGCGGTACGGCTCATTCGTACTCCGCCTCCTCGACGCGGACCGTGACCGCGTCGCCGTCGTCGAGGTCGAGTTCGTCGCGGAGCTTGTCGGGCGCGATTATCTCCAGTTGCGACTCGTCGTGGTGGGTCCGCTCGGGGACGATGATGTGGACCGGCTCGTAGGAGTCGCCGCCGACCGCGACGGAGGCGGCGTAGCACGTCGCCGGACCGAAGGTGCGTTCGTCGTCCTCCCAGCCGTCTATCGGGACCGCGTCGAGGGCGGTCATCCCGGCGCGGGCGCGGACCGCGTCGTCGCCGAGGCGGACGTTCAGCGTGCCGGGGAACGGCTCGTAGCCGAGTCGGTCTTTGAACTGCTCCATGTAGCCCGGAAGCGAGATGTAGTGGCGGCCCTCGCCCATCCCGCCGGTGACCTCGCCGTCGAGGACGACCACGGAAGGCGTCTCGAAGATGCGCCGGTAGTCGGCGTACTCCTGTCTGAGCGCGGACTCGCCCGCGTCGGTGATGGTTATCCACTGGCCGTCGGCGACGACCTCGCGGTCGATGAAGTCGGCCTCTTCGAGGCGCTGGAGGCGGCGAGAGGCCGTCTGGTTCGACACGTCGAGCCGGTTCGCGACCCCGGAACAGGAGAGCTTGACCGGGCCGGAGCGCCCGCCGTCGAGCGCGACGAGCTTGAGCGTGGCCAACTCGTCGTACCCGACCGCCGCGGCGACTGCCGATTCTGACATACCTCCCGCTTCGAACGCGCCGCCCATAAGCGTATCGTAAGTGGAATGCGTTCCAAAAATGAGATGGTGGCGGGGCGACCGGGGAACGCGGCCCCGGTGGATGCGCCACAGTATCAATCGCGGACGGGTAAGTCCGTCGGTCAGTCTACCGCGGCGAGAACGGGGTCGTTCGAGGGAGGACGCGGCCGGTTCCGGGGCCGTCGACAGGCGAGTCAACCGCCGAGGTCGGCGCGGCGGCGCGCGGGAGACGCGAGCGGCGTGGCGTGACCGAAGCGCGACCTCAGAGAGACGACGCTCGCCGCTCGGTGCTGACCTGTGAGATACCCGCGTTCGCCGAGCAACTGGGACACGCGTACACGTTGCCGTCCTCGTCGCCGAAGACGCGGACGAAGTTGTTCGACACGAACGTCTCGCAGTGGTTGCATTGACTCATGGGTGGGTGGTGGGGACGGCGGGTCGCCGCCCCGTGGTTCGACTGTCGTCCCCCGGAAGCATACCACTACTACCTTACTAGTAAGGCGCTTTCGCGGGGAGGGACAGGGCGACCCAACGAACGGCGGGAAACGAACGAACCCACTCGGCGCGGTCCGCGGTCGCTCGGACGGTTCGGAAAGGCCTTTAGCCGCCTATCGAGAATCCGCGTACATGTTCAGACAGTTCCGTGAGGAGGTCGAGACGGCGCTCTCTGCGGCGCTCTCGTCGCTCGACCTGCCCACCGACGACCTCGGGGTCGAGGAACCGCCGGAAGACGTACCCGCGACGCTCGCCTCCAGCGTCGCCTTCCGACTCGCCGGGGTCGTCGGCGCGCCGCCGCCGAAAATCGCCGCCGACATCGCCGACGAACTCTCCGTCGAGGGCCACGACTACCTCGCCGCGGTCGACACGCAGGGACCGTACGTCAACTTCCACGTCTCCGACGCCTACTACGACGACACCCTCGAAGCCGCCGCGACCGACGAGGCGTACGGT
Organism: Haloferax sp. S2CR25; assembly: GCF_031624535.1. Classification (NCBI taxonomy): domain Archaea; kingdom Methanobacteriati; phylum Methanobacteriota; class Halobacteria; order Halobacteriales; family Haloferacaceae; genus Haloferax; species Haloferax sp. S2CR25. The sequence continues at coordinate 54,828 of NZ_JAMQOO010000004.1, read as the reverse complement.
CGCCTGCCCGCGACCGGCGACAGCGTCGTCGTCGAGCACACGAGCGCGAACCCGACCGGCCCGGTCCACGTCGGCCGCACCCGCAACCCGGTCATCGGCGACGCCGTCGCCAACCTGCTCGACTTCGCCGGCAACGACGTCGAGCGCCACTACTACGTCAACGACGCCGGTCGCCAGATGGCCGTCTTCACGTGGGCCTACGAGACGTTCGACGAGGAGGACCTCGACAGCGAACCCGCGCGGGAGCGCGTCGAGTACGACCTCGTCCGCTACTACCGCAAGGGCAACGCCTTCCTCGAAGCGGCCGACCCCGAGGACGTCGAACGGGCCGAAGCCGAAATCACCGAGATTCTCCAGGGCATCGAGGAGGGCGACGAGGAGACGTACGCCCGCGTCGAGACCGTGGTCGACCAGGTGCTCGGCGGCATGCGCGAGTGCCTCGAACGCCTCCCCGCGGAGTTCGACGAGTTCGTCAAGGAGACGCGCTTCATGTTCGACGGGAGCACCCGCGACCTCGCGGAGCGCCTCAAGGAGACCGACCACGCCGTCTACGAGGAAGACGCGTGGCAGCTCGAACTCGGCGACTACGGCTTCGAGAAGAACCTCGTGTTCCTCCGGTCGGACGACACCTCGCTGTACACGACGCGCGACCTCGCCCACCACGAGTGGAAGTTCGACAACTTCGACCGCGCCGTGACCGTCCTCGGCGAGGACCACAAGCTCCAGTCCGGACAGCTCCGCGCCGCGCTCGACATCCTCGGCAACGACGTGGACAAACTGGAGAACGTCATCTACTCGTGGGTCAACCTCCCCGGCGGCGAGACGATGTCCACCCGAAAGGGGACGGGCGTCATGCTCGACGATCTCCTCGACGAGGCCATCGACCGCGCCCGCGACGAGGTCGAGACCCGCCTCGAAGGCCGCACCCGCGACGACGACCTCGACGAGGCCGACATCGACCGCATCGCCCGGCAGGTCGGCATCGGCGCGGTCCGCTACGACATCGTCTCCAAACAGCCCACGAAGACCATCACCTTCGAGTGGGACCAGGCGCTCAACTTCGAGGCCCAGTCCGCGCCGTACATCCAGTACGTCCACGCGCGCTGTTGCGGCATCGCCGACGAGGCGGCCGCCGCCGGCCTCGACGCGAGCGAGGTCGACCCCTCGGTGCTGACGACCGACGCCGAGCGCGACCTGCTGGCGACCATCGCGCGGTTCCCCGCGGTCGTCGAAACCGCGGCCGACGACCTCGAACCGCACACCGTGGCGACGTTCGCCCGCGAACTCGCCGAGGTGTTCAACACCTTCTACCGCGAGTGCCCCGTGCTCGACGCCGACGAGGAGGTCGGTGCGGCCCGCCTCGCGCTCGTGGAGGCCTCGCGGAACGCGGTGGCGAACGCGCTCTCCATCGTGGGCGTGGAAGCGCCCGAGTCGATGTGACCGCGGGCTAAACGAGTTCTTCGCAGACGGGTTTTTTCGAGCGGTTCAGAAGAAAAACGGGAGCACCGCGGCTCCGGAGATGAGCGACCCGCCGACCGAGAAGACGACGGCGGCTCCGCTGCCGAGCGCGAGCACGAGAAACAGGACTATCCACCAGAAAGGAACGGACTCGGATTCTGCCATAGAGGCCATTCCGCAGACGCGAGTAAAAGGCCTTCCCGTTTAGCCGAGGAAGCGCCTGAAGAATCCCTTCTTCTTCTCGTCGCGCTCGTCGTCGTCGAACGATTCGACTTCCTCGACGAGCGAGGTGGTGTAGACGCCCTCCTCGTCGCCGTCGTCAGCCTCGTCGTCGTCATCGGCGTCCGCGTCGGCCCCGGACGCGTTCGGTTCGGCCTCGGCGACGAGCGGTTCGTCCGCGTCGGGCGCGTCCGCCTCTGCCCCCGCCGCCTCGGCCGACTCGTCCGAGACCGAACTGGCGGTCGGGTCGGCGACCGACTCGGAGTCGGCCGCGTCTTCCGCGAGCGGGTCCGAGCCCGCCGAATCGGCGTCCGCGTCGACATCCGGGACGACGTCGTCGGCGTCGTCGGCGTCGTCGGCATCGTTGGCGTCGCCGACCGCCTCCTCGTCGGCGGTCGAGGTCCCGCGGGTGACCGCTTCGAGGTCCGCCGCCAGCGGGTCGGTGTCGGGACCCTCCTCGCCCACCGGCTCGGAATCGGAGATCATCGAGTCGTCGGCCGCGTCGGCGGCCAGCGGGTCGGTCGGCGCGTCCGTCGCGTCGTCCTCAGCGGGGTCGGCAGGGTCGGCGGGGGCGGCGGGGTCGGGGTCCGCCGCTTCGACCGGGTCGGCGACCGCATCGGAGTTGCCGTCGGCGTCGCCCGCGTCGTCGGCGGGAGACGAGTCGGGTTCCGCGGCGGGGGCGTCCGAGTCCTCGACGGGGTCACCCGAGAACGGAATCGACGCAGCGAGGTCGTCGTCGGCCGCGGACTCGTCGTCGGGGTCGGAGCCGGCGTCGGCGTCGGCTTCCGGTGGTTCCTCGGGCTCGAAGTTCGGTTCCGGTTCGGTCTCGGATGCCGGTTCCGGTTCGGTCTCGGGTTCCGCCGTGACTCGGTCTTCGTCCGCGGCCGCGGCGGCGACGTCGTCGGGGGTGGATTCGGGGTCCGAGTCCGGGGCTGTCTCAGGTTCCGGAACCGTCTCCGACGCCTCCGCGGAGTCGGCGTCGGCCGGCACGACCGAGGCGTGTTCGTCCGTCTCCGGTTCGGTGGCTTCGCCGTCATCCGCGTCGTCGCCGTCGGTCGGGGGGGCTGCGTCCTCCGCGTCCGCCTCCGACTCGGCAGCGTCCGCCGCGGCGTCCGGAATCGGGACCGGCTGGCCGGTGAGCGCCTCGGCGAGCGCGCGGTAGCCCGCGGCCGCGATACTGTCGGGCGAGCGGGCGACAACCGGAATCTGCGTGTTGAGCGCCTCGCGGATGGCCGGGTCCTCCGGGACGACGGCGATGACGCCGGCGTCGAGGAGCGAGGCGACCACCTCGGCGTTCGGGTTCGACTGGTCGACCCGCGTGAGGACGACGCCGACCACGTCGGCACCGATGCGGTCGCCGAGCTGTCGGGTCTTTTCGGTGTCGCCGAGCGCCTCGCGCTCCGTCGTGGAGACCAAGACGACCTCGTCGGCGAGCTTCAGCGGGACGAACGTGTCGTCGCTCAGCCCCGCGCCGGTGTCGATGATGACGATGTCGTGGGTGGCTTCGAGCGCCGAGATGACGGAGTCGAGTTCCCGCACGTTCGCGGTCGCGAACGCTTCGAGGGCGTTCGAACCGGGAACCACCGAGAGTCCCGCCGGTCCGTCGTAGACGGCCGTCTCGACCGCCGATTCGCCTGTCAACACGTCGTGAAGCGTCGCCCCGTCCGGGTCGACGCCGAGCGCGCCGGCGAGGTTCGGCATCCCGAGGTCACCGTCGACGACGACGACGTCGTGACCGGCCATCGCGAGCGTCGTCCCGAGGTTGGCCGTGGTCGTCGTCTTTCCAACCCCGCCTTTCGCGCTGGCAACTGCGTACACCCGGGCCATAATTCCAACGTCGAAGTCCACCCGTGACAGCCACATAAATGTTCTCCGACCGCGCCCGTCTCCGCGGTCGGGTCGTACGGACCCTCGTGCGGCGAGATACCGCGGCGCGTGCCCAGTCAAAGGTTACTTAGCCGCTGGAGGGACTAGGTGGAGTGATGAGTAGCGACGCCGAGGAGGCGAGCGAAGACCGCCGAAAGTACGAGTTCAAGAAGGTCATCGAGGACCTGCGAGAGTACGAAGGGTCGGGAACGCAGCTCGTCACCATCTACATCCCCGAAGACAAGCAGATTTCCGACGTGGTCGAACACGTCATCACGGAGCACAGCGAAGCGTCTAACATCAAATCGAAGCAGACGCGAACGAACGTCCAAGACGCCCTGACGAGCATCAAGGACCGACTCCGGTACTACGGGAACTTCCCGCCGGACAACGGCATCGTGATGTTCTCCGGCGCGGTCGACGCCGGCGGCGGCCAGACGACGATGGTCACGAAGGTGCTCGAAAGCCCGCCGGAGCCGATTCAGTCGTTCCGGTACCACTGCGACTCGAACTTCCTCACCGGGCCGCTCGAAGACATGCTCATGGACAAGGGCCTGTTCGGCCTCATCGTCCTCGACCGCCGCGAGGCCAACGTCGGCTGGCTCAAGGGCAAGCGCGTCGAACCGGTCAAGAGCGCCTCGTCGCTCGTCCCCGGCAAGCAGCGAAAGGGCGGCCAGTCCGCCCAGCGTTTCGCCCGCCTCCGCCTCGAAGCCATCGACAACTTCTATCAGGAGGTCGCCGGCATGGCCAACGACCTGTTCGTCCCCAAGCGACACGAGATGGACGGCGTCCTCGTCGGCGGTCCCTCCCCGACGAAAGACGAGTTCCTCGACGGCGACTACCTCCACCACGAGATTCAGGACCTCGTCGTCGGGAAGTTCGACGTGGCCTACACCGACGAGTCCGGTCTCTACGACCTCGTCGACGCCGGCCAGGACGCGCTGGCCGACCAGGAGGTCATCAAGGACAAAAAGCAGATGGAGGAGTTCTTCGAGAAACTCCACCGCGGCAACGAGTCCACCTACGGGTTCGAGGCGACCCGGAAGAACCTCGTGATGGGGTCGGTCGACCGCCTCCTCATCTCCGAGGACCTCCGAAAGGACATCGCCGTCTACGACTGCGGCGGCCAAGAGGAGTACGAACTCGTCGACCACCGTCGCGACACGCCAACCCACGAGTGCGACGACGGCTCGGAAGCCGAACTGAAAGACCGCGAGGACGTCATCGAGTGGCTCATGGACCTCGCCGACCAGCGCGGCACCGAGACGAAGTTCATCAGCACCGACTTCGAGAAAGGCGAACAGCTCTACGACGCGTTCGGCGGTATCGCCGGCATCCTCCGGTACTCCACCGGCGTCTAAGCGGCCTCCTCCTCGGCGTCTTCACGCCACGGTTTCGACGGCACGGAGCGGCGGCGCTCAGAGGAACGCGTCCAACTGGCTCTGCCGACGGGCGACGTCGAAGTGGGGGTCTGTCGCCGCCCGCTGGAGCCGGTCGAGGGTGAGATGCACGTCGGTGCCGGACCGCTCGGCGAACTCGACGCAGTCGACGATGCCGGCGCGGTTGAGCGCCAGCGAGTCGAGCATGCCGACGAGAAGTGCGACCGCCGCGCCCGCGTCGCCCTCGGGAAGCGCGTCCGCGAGCGGCCGCGAATCGCCCTCCGTCACCGGTTCGTCGGTCGGACGGAGTGCGAGACAGTCAGCGCACAACCCGACGGTCAGCGCCGCCTCGGGCGCGTGGGCTTCGAGCGGTTCGGGCACCGCGAAGACGGCGAGTTCGCCGTCGCAGTCGGGACAGGACATGGGAGTCCCTACGCGCCGGTGCGATGAAAAGCGGTCGGAGACCCGACCGAGAGGAGACGGAATCGAGAGAGAAAACGGGCGAGTCCGGTCAGTCGGCCGTCGCCGCTTCCGCTTCGGCGGCCGCGTTCTCCGCGGCGCGTTCTTCCTTCTCTTCTTCTTCCTTCTTCGCCTTGATCTTCTTCAGGCGGAAAATCTCTTCGCGCTCCTGTTCTTCGAGCTTCTGCTCGATGTACTCCTGATTCTCGTAGAGCTCCGGGAGCAGTTTGAATTCGAGCGCGTTGACGCGGCGCTTCGTCGTCTCGATCTCTTCGAGCATCTTCTTCATCGCCGTCTCGACCTCCGCGGCGAGGATGATGGATTCGAGGAGTTCCTCGTAGGCGTCGGCGGCCTCGTCGATGCGGGCCGAGGAGCCGAGGAGACCGTAGCCGCGCTGGTCGAGGCTCTTTTTCACGCGCGAGGACTCGATCTGTGGGACGACGACGCCCATGATGTTCTTCGACTGCGTCGTGATTTCGGGGTACTCCTTCAGCGCGGCGGCCGCGCCGCGAACCGCCACGTCGCCCTCCATGGCGCGGGCCATGTTGATCTTGTTCTGCGCGCGCTCGTAGTCCTGATTGAGGTTGGCCCGCACGTCCTGGGCCTGGTCGAGGATGTCCATGAACTCCATGATGAGCCCGTCACGCTTCTGTTCGAGCGTGTCGTGGCCCCGCTCGGAGAGTTCGATGCGATCTTCGATCGCCATCAAGTTCTTGCGGGTCGGCTTGACGTCTTCGGCCATCGTTAGCGGGGGTTGTTCGCCTGGGGTGTTAATCTTTTACTGTCTGGCCGGCCGGACCGCCCGAAATCGGTCTGAACGCTCGGTGGATTGACGTCTCCGGCTCGCCGGGTCGCCCCCCGGAGGTCGGCGCGGCGCTACCGCGTCCCCTCCTCGAAGAAGCCGGTGACGAGCTTTCGCTGGGCCGCGCGGAGGTGTTGGTGAAACGTCGCCCGCGAGACGTCCATCGCCGCCGCGAGTTCGTCGCCGGTCACGGCGTGGGGCCACTCGAAGAAGCCGCCGAGATGCGCGAGCTGGAGCGCGGTCTGCTGTCTGTCGGTGAGCGCCGCGTTCACCTCGGCGGCGAACCCCCGACCCGTCCGCGGCGGGGCCGACCGCTCCCTAACCGCCCGGAGTTCGACGCCGGCGGCCGCCGCCGAGAGATCGTCGAGTAGCGCCCGTCCCGCGCCGCGGTCCGGGACGACCGCCGTGAACCGGCAGCCGTCGCGGTCGGCTTCGAGGCCGCGGAACCGCCCGCCAGCGTCGGCAACGAGGTGGGTCAGCGACCCCGCGTCGAAGACGACCTCGTAGAGCCCGACGCCGTCGCCGCGGGGGAGCCGAGTCACGTCGACCACGCCGGGGAAGTCGCCATCGACGTTCACATCGGCCTCGACGTCCGCGAGTCCGTCTGTCGGGGGGTCCGTCGAGACGAACAGGCTGAGCGTCCCGTCGTCGTGAGAAATCGCGCCCTCGTAGTCGAGCGCGCACGCCCCCGCGACGGCGAGTCGGACCAGCGGTTGCGTCTCGTCGCGCACCTCGATTTCGAGTTCGAGTCGCTCGTCGGACAGCAGCGACCGCCGGCTCTCGAAGGCGTCGATGGCCGCGCCGACCGCCCGCCCGAGCGTCCCGAACACCACCCGGACCTGCTCGTCGAGTTCCGCGGCGTCAGTGTAGACGGTCAACACGCCGTAGAGCGTCTCGCGGTGGACCAGCGGAACCGCGATGGCCGAGTCGAACGGGACGACCGGCTCGGCGGAGACGCCCCCCTCGCCGACGGTCGCCGACTGGACGGTTCGCGTCTCGGCGGCGCGAGCGGTGGGGTCGTCGGGGTCGGACCGGTCGATTTCGAGATCGTCGAGGAATCCGGTGTCGGCTCCGGCCCGCTCGTTGGGAACGATGACCGCCGGCGAGAGGTCGCAGTGGCCGACCCACGCGCAGTCGAACGAGCCGGCGGCGGTGACCCGGTCGCAGACGGCGGCTTCGAGCTCCCGTCTGCTCTCGGCGCGGACGAGCGCGCTCGTCACGTCACCCAACAGTCCCTCGATGTGCTCGACGAGCGTCTGGAGGCGTGCGCGCTCCTCGTCGACTCCGGCGGCGTACCGCTCGGCGGCCGCCTCGGCGCGCACGCGCTCCGTGATGTCAGTCTGGAAGCCGACGTAGTGGGTCACCTCGCCGTCCGGCCCGCTCAGGGGCGCGACGTCGACCCGGTTCCAGAACGTCTCGCCGTTCGCGCGGTAGTTCAGCAGTTCGACCGACGCCGACTCCTCGGCCTCGATAGCGCGGCGGAGTTCGGCGACGCGCTCGGGGTCCGTGTTCGGTCCCTGAAGGTATCGGCAGTTCCGCCCCAGCGCCGCGTCGGCCGAGTAGCCGGTCATCGTCTCGAACGCCTCGTTGACGTAGACGAGCGGTCGGTCGGGCAACGAGCAGTCGGCGACGGTGATGCCGACGGGGGCCTCGTCTATCGCCTGTTCCTTCAGGTCCTCCGTTATCTCGCTCGCGGCCGCCGCGCCGCGGCGACGCCACGCGACGGCGCTCTCGACCCGCGCCGGGAGCCGCTCGAAGAGGTTCGAATCGACGACCGGGACCACGTCTGCCGCGCCGGCGTCGCGGGCGGCCGCCGCCGAGAGGTCGCCGTCGGGCGGGACGACGACCACGAGCGGGACCGCGATTGCCCCGTGGACCGCCTCGACGTCCGCGAGCCGGTCGGTCGCGAGCACGACGCAGTCGACCCGTTCGTCGGCGGCGCGCCGGCCCACTGCCTCGACGGACCCGGCGACCGACACCGAAAGCGGCGAGAGCGCGTCCACGAGTCGCTCCCGGTCGACGGCGGGACCGACGACCGCGAGGACGCGGACGGGAGACGAAGTGGCGTCCATGCCGAGACGTAGACGGCGAGACGTAAGGAAGTTCCCGCGGGCGACGCGCGGCCGCACGGCTCGAAGAACGAACGGCGCGAATAGAAGAGGAGAATCGAACCGAGGGACGAACGCGGCGTTCGCCGCGGTCTAGGCTTCCGCTTCGACCGACTCGGCGTCTTCGTCGTAGTAGTCCTCGATGAGCTCTTCGTCGATACGGTTGAGCTCGGACTTCGGGAGCGTCGACAGGAGGTCCCAGCCGATGTCGAGGGTGTCCTCGATGGACCGGTCCGTGTCGAAGCCCTGATTGACGAACTCGGCTTCGAAGCGCTCGGCGAAGTCGAGGTACTTGTTGTCGCGCTCCGACAGCGCCTCGCGGCCGACGATGTTCACGAGGTCGCGCAGGTCTTCACCCTCCGCGTACGCCGCGTACATCTGGTCGGACACGTCGGCGTGGTCCTCGCGGGTGAGCCCCTCGCCGATACCGTCGTCCATGAGACGCGACAGGGACGGAAGCGGGTTGATCGGCGGGCGGATGCCCTGCGAGTTGAGGTCGCGGTCGATGTATATCTGGCCTTCCGTGATGTAGCCGGTCAGGTCAGGAATCGGGTGCGTGTCGTCGTCACCCGGCATCGTGAGGATGGGAATCTGCGTGACGGACCCGTCGCGACCTTGGATGCGACCTGCGCGCTCGTAGAGCTGTGCGAGGTCGGTGTACATGTAACCCGGGTAGCCACGGCGACCGGGGACCTCTTCGCGAGCCGCACCGATCTCGCGGAGCGCCTCGCAGTAGTTGGTCATGTCGGTCAGGATGACGAGGACGTGGTAGTCCTTGTCGAACGCGAGGTACTCGGCGGTCGTCAGCGCGAGACGCGGCGTGACCGTCCGCTCGACTGCGGGGTCGTCCGCGAGGTTCGTGAAGACGACGGAGCGCTCGAGTGCGCCCGTGCGCTCGAAGTCCTCCATGAACTCGTTCGCCTCTTCCTGCGTGATACCCATCGCGCCGAAGACGACTGCGAACTCGGACTCCTCGCCGCTTTCTTCGTCCTCGGGCACCGTCGCCTGACGGGCGATCTGGAGCGCGAGGTTGTTGTGGGGAAGCCCCGACGCGGAGAAGATTGGGAGCTTCTGGCCGCGGACGAGGGTGTTCATGCCGTCGATGGCGGAGACGCCGGTCTGGATGAACTCCTCGGGGTACTCGCGGGAGTAGGGGTTGATTGCCGCGCCGACGATGTCCCGACGCTCGTCGGGAACGATTTCGGGGCCGCCGTCGATTGGCTGGCCGGACCCGTCGAGCACGCGCCCGAGGAGGTCCTCGGTCACGGGCATCTTGAGGGTCTCGCCGAGGAACCTGACGGACGCGTTCCTGTCGATACCGCTCGTGCCTTCGAACACCTGAATCGCGACGAGGCCCTCGGAGGATTCGAGAACCTGTCCGCGCTTGGTTTCGCCTTGGGGCGTCTCGATTTCGACGATTTCGTCGTAACCGATCGGCTCGTCGACCTCGGCGAACACCAGCGGGCCGCTGATTTCGGTGATGGTCTGGTATTCCTTCATGGTCTCAGTACAGCTCGCGGAGCTGCTCGGTGATCTCTGCTTTGAGGTCCTCGATGTACGCCTCCCAGTCTTCCTGCACACCAATGCGGTTCAGCCGGGGAGCCGCCTCGATGGCCTGAATCTCTTCGACGGGGACGCCGGCTTCGAGCGCCTTGAACGCCTCGTCGTTGAACGTGTGGATGGCGGTGAGGATTCCGTACGTCTTCTCGGGGGAGCAGTACGTGTCCGTCGGGTGGAACGCGTTCTGCTGGAGGTACGCCTCACGGAGGTAGCGAGCGATTTCGAGGGTCAACTGCTGGTCCTCCGGCAGGGCGTCCTTACCGACGAGCTGAACGATTTCCTGCAGTTCGTTCTCCTCGTCGAGCACGTCGACGGCCCACTGGCGCTCTTCGGCCCAGTCGTCCTCGACGTTCTCGACGAACCACGGGTCGAGCTGCTCTTGGTAGAGCGAGTACGACTCGTTCCAGTTAATCGCCGGGAAGTGACGGCGCTCTGCGAGGTCCGCGTCGAGCGCCCAGAACGTCTTGACGATACGCAGGGTGTTCTGCGTGACCGGCTCGGAGAAGTCGCCGCCCGGCGGCGAAACCGCGCCGATGACGGAGACGGAGCCTTCCTCGCCGTTGACGGTCGTGAAGTAGCCGGCGCGCTCGTAGAACTCGGAGAGACGCGCGGCGAGGTACGCGGGGTACCCCTCTTCGCCGGGCATCTCTTCGAGACGCGACGAAATCTCGCGCATGGCCTCGGCCCACCGGGAGGTGGAGTCGGCCATGAGCGCAACGTCGTATCCCATGTCGCGGTAGTACTCCGCGATGGTGATGCCGGTGTAGATACAGGACTCGCGGGCCGCCACGGGCATGTTGGACGTGTTCGCGATGAGGCACGTCCGGGCCATAAGCGGGTTGCCCGTCTTCGGGTCGTCGAGTTCCGGGAAGTCCTCGATAACCTCGGTCATCTCGTTGCCGCGCTCGCCACAGCCGACGTAGACGACGATGTCCGCGTCGGCCCACTTGGCGAGCTGGTGCTGCGTGACCGTCTTCCCGGAGCCGAACGGACCCGGAATCGCGGCCGTTCCGCCCTTCGCGATGGGGAACAGACCGTCGAGGATGCGCTGTCCCGAAACGAGGGGTTCGCGCGGGGTCTTCTTCTCGGCGGCGGGGCGCGCCTGACGCACCGGCCACTCCTGGTGCATCGTGATTTCTTCGCCGTTGTCGAGTTCGACGACCGTCTCGGTGACGGAGAACTCGCCTTCCTCGACGGCGACGACCTCGCCGCCCTCGAAGTCCGGCGGGACCATGACCTTGTGCTCGATGGTCACGGTCTCGGGGACCGTCCCCACGACGTCGCCGGAGGCGACCTCGTCGCCCTCGGAGACGGTGGGTTCGAACTCCCACTCCTTTTCGAGGTCGATACCCGGCGCGTCGACACCGCGGTCGAGGAACGCCGAGTTCATCTTCGACTCCAGCACGTCCAGCGGACGCTGGACGCCGTCGTAGATGGCGTCCATCATCCCCGGACCGAGGTCGACGGTCAGCGGTTCGCCCGTACTCTCGACGGGTTCGCCGGGACCGACACCGGAGGTCTCTTCGTACACCTGAATAGTCGTGAGGTCGCCCTCGATTTCGATGACCTCGCCCATCAGCCCTTCGTCGCCGACGTAGACGACGTCGTTCATGCGGGCGTCGAGGCCACGGGCGGTCACGACCGGACCACTCACGCTTGCGATGACACCGTCCTCGCGAACGGAATCTTGTGTTGCCTGACTCATGTTTGGTTATTCGTCCATCAGATCGATACCGATTGCTCTCTTGATCTGGTCACGGAGGCCGCTCGCGCCGCCGGAACCGCCGAGCGTCACGAGCGTCGGCTCGATGCTTCGCTCGACCGACTGCCGCGCGGTACGCGAGAGGTGGTCGAGGTCGTCTTCGTGCATCACGATGATGCCGACGTCCTCGTCCTCCAGCGTCCGCGTCACGGCCTCGTCGAGTTCGTCGTCCTTCGCTTCGTCCGGGACGTTCTCGAACTTGCGGACACCCGCAAGCCGAAAGCCCGTGGTGAAGTCCGGACTGCCGATAACTGCGATTTCCTGGCTCATATGGTGACCAGCTCCTCTTCTATTGCATCGGGGTCCAGCCCGGCCTCGCGGCCGCGGGCGATCGCCCGAATGTTGTCGACCTCGCGCTCCTTGGCGAGGATGTACGAGACGATTGGCGTGACAGAAAGCGGGAACACGTAACCGAGCGTGTCCGCGTACTCCAAGAGCGCCGCGTCGAGGGCGCGCTCGAAGCCGATGAGGCTGTCCGCCTCTTCGAGGTCCGAGAGGGCCGACGAGAGGCGGTCGCCGTACCGGCTGTCACGGATCTTCGACACCAGTTCGTCCGGACTGGTCGCCAGCGACGCGATCTCCCCGGCGCGGAACAACGCACCGCCCTCGATGAAGTAGTCCACGGGGTCGAGGTCGGTGCCGCTGCGAGCGATTCGGAGCGCGTTGCGGGCGTTTCGGAAGTCTATCTCCGCCTGGAGGAACTCGTGGTACTGCTCGGTTTCCTCGCTGACGACGAGCCCTTCGAGCAACTGCTCGTAGAAGGCGCGGTCGACGGCGTTTTCGAGCGGAACGAGAACGCCCACGGTCTCGAAGTCGTCGTACGCCTTCGCGAGTCCCTCTCCGAAAACCGTCCCCGACAGCTGTTCGACGACCTCCTCGATCTCCGTCGCATCGAGCAGACGCGAGATGAGGCTGTCGCTGAACTCCCCGGCGCGGATGAGGTCGGCTTCGACCTCCTCGCGGGGGGTGTCGGAGTAGAGGCCGCGGATAATCGTCTTGACGTTCCACGCGTCGAACTTCCGGAGGTAACGCGCGATGAGGCCGTAGAGGCGGCCGCCCGACCAGTCGAGGATGTCGTTGAACTGCTTCGCCAGGTTCTGGTTCAGCGCGTACTCGATGAGGTCGACGCCGGAGAACCGACTCCCGAGGGCGTTGATCTCGGTCTCGTACTCCGAGTCCTCCATGAATCGGGCGATTTCGGCCGGACTCATACGGACCAGTTTGCGGTAGTCCTCTTCGCCGAACAGCGCACTGCGCCGCGCTCGAACACGAGCGATAACGTATTCGGGATTCGAGCCGCCAGCAGTGCTCATTGGTCGTCGAACAGTCGCGTACTCACTTCCTTCAGGTTGTCCTCCCAGACTGTGTCGAGGACCGAGTCGAAGGTGTTGTTCACCCGAACGCGCGAATTCGTGCCTTCGACCACGACGCCACCGAGGCAGTCGCGCTCACCGGCAAGTTCGTAACCGTCGTAATTGGAGAGGATATCTTCGAGGAGGCCAGCGTCGGACGCACGGCCGTAGACGAGGACCTCGTCCTCGTCTTCGAACTCGACGGAGGCGGCGTCGAGGAGGGTTTTGGTCAACTCCTCGCGTCGGTCGCCCTCAAGCTCTGCGAGCTCGGTCTCGACCTGCTCGCGGACGCGCTGAAGCACGTCGCGGCGGGCGCTCAGCCGGGCCTGCTTGGCTTCGAGCTTCGCGCTGGAGAGCGCCTGTTCGCGCTCCCGTTCGAGTTGTCGCTCAACTTCGGCCTCGCGCTCTTCGACGAGCGCTTCGGCTTCGGCCTCGGCTTCGGAACGAATCGTTTCGGCTCGTTCTTCGCCGGCCTCTTTGATTTCCTCCGCACGTGCGCGGGCTTCGTCTCGGATGTCCTCAACAACGTTGTCCAAACTCATGATGGGAAAGAGAGGGGGTGCTTAGGCCGCGAAGACAACGACCAGCGCGAGGATGACGAGGGTCTCGGGGAGAACCGTAAGGATCAGCCCGTTGACGAAGAGGTCCTCGTCTTCTGCGATGGCGCCCATCGCGGCGGAACCGATGCCACGCTCCGCGTAGCCGGCGCCGAAGGCGGCGAGACCGACGGCCAGGGCCGCCGCAGCGTCGGAGGTAATAGCGGGTGAGGAAGCGGCTTCACTCTGCAGTACAGTCATGAGGGGTTCGATTGCTTCAATCATTGTGTGTTCCTGAGTACCGGATTGTCGTCTCCGAACGTCCGTATGTGCTGGCAGCCGTATCATAAAGGTTCCCAAAACGTTCGGAGCAGTCTGTCTACGACGGTGGAATCGTCGTCATTGCAAAAGCAGTCGCTCCGAACGGACAAAGTCAAAAAAGGACCGATTAGAGGGTTAGTCTTCGGTCGTGAACTCGCGGTCGTAGCCGAACGGCATGTACTCGCGACCGCCGCCCTCGAAGAACTTGTTGAAGAACTCGACGTATTCGAGACGCACGGCCTGCAGGCCGGCGCTCGTGACGCCGAGCGCGAGGACGACGAGGTGGCCGACGACGAGGACGAGCAGCCCGCCCACGACGCCCGCGGCCCCCGAATGGAAGAGACCGCCGAACATGACTTCGGTCACCTCTTGGCCGTGGTACATATCGCCGACGTGATACATGTGGCCCAGACCGAAGTGCCACTCCGCCTCGCTCCCTTCGCCGGTGACGAACACGCCGAAGACGAGCAGGTTGACGGCGAACGCCATCGACGCCTTCGCGATGAGGACCGCGCCGAGACGCGTGTACGACAGGACGTTCGACAGCGGGGCGGCGAACTCGACGAGTTCGGCCAGTTCGGCCATCCCGAGCAGCACCGCGCCGAGCATGTACAGCCCGAAGCCGACCCAGCCGACGGTGAACGAGAAGCCGGAGAAGCCGAGCGGGATGAGCCCGTCAGCGGCGAACGTGGTGAACAGGAACTCCGGCGGGACGCCACCGAGGGCGTCGCTGAAGATCCAGATCCACAGCCCGTTCAGCATGAGGATCCACGAACCGCTTTCGAGGACCGCCTCCTTCGCGCCGTGGAGCTCGTAGCTCTCGACGAAGTCGAAGATGTAGCCCACGTTGACGTGGATGATACCGACGACGACGCTCACGGTGAGCCAACCGAGGGCCCACTCAGCGGTGGCCGGCGACAGCCCCTTCTCGATGGGCGGGTGCGACAGCCCGAGCATCCCCTCCCAGAAGTACTGGGTGATGAGGTGGAAGCCGAATATCTCGCCGTAGAGGATGCCGAACAGCGTCGTGAACAGCCCCGCGGCGAGGGTGACGCCACCCATGCTCTTGAGCGCGCCGTCGTCGAACTTCGAGTAGAGGAAAAAGCCGATGGCGGTGTAGATGACACCGTACCCGAAGTCACCGATCATGAACCCGAAGAACGTCGGGAACGTCAGGAACAGGATGACCGTCGGGTCGAACTCGTAGTAGTTCGGGCGGTTGACCGCCTGAACGAGGAGTTCGAACGGCTCGACCGCGCCGCCGTTCTTCTGGACGACCGGTGGGTCGTCGCTGGACATCGAGACCGTTCCGCCGTCGGTGGCCGCGACCGCACTACCGCTCTCGGCGACCTCTTCGCGCGCGTGGTCGTGCCCGTCGCGCGAGAACTCGGCGCGTTCGATCTCTTCGACGTCGACGTGCTCGCCGACGGCGTCCTTCAGCCCGGTTGCGAACTCGTTGTATCGCTCAGTGGGAATCCAGCCCTCTGCGACGAAGGCGTTCTCGGTCGTCGCGAACGACAGCGGCGCTTCCGTCTTCTGGACGTCGATCGCCAGTCGCTCCTCGGCCGCGAGGAGGAACTCGCCCTCTTCGACGGCGATGTCGTTCAGTTCGGACTCGACGGTGTTGAGCTTCGATTCCAGCTCGCGCTTCTGCTGCTGGAGGTCCTGGATGTAGTCTTCGGGGCTCCCCTCGGCGTCCGGGATTTCGAGCGTCGCGAAGTCCGTGCCGACGAGCGCGTCCACGAGCGCAGTCTCCGACGCGTCCTCCGTGGGACGGCCGAAAATCGCGTGGGTTCGCTCGCCCGAGAATATCTCGTAGGCGTTGATGTCGTCGGCGTCGACGACCGCTCGCTCGACGGTTTCGACCTTCCCCTGACCGACGACGACCTGCAGGGACTCGTAGCCCGAAAGCAGGTCGAGGTCGATTCCGAGGTCGACAAACGGCTCCATCGCGTCGACCTCTTCGTCGATGTCGTCGAGGCGGCTCCGCAGTTCGGAGCGACGGTCGTCCAGTTCGTTGACCTCGGTGCGGATCTCTTCGAGGGGCTCTTCGAGCGCGTCGTCCGGGACGATGCGCTGGCGGCCGGCCTCGGTCTCTTCGACGCCGAGGATGCTCTTGAGCGAGCGGATGGTGACGAGTTTATCGGAGGCGCTCTCGGCGCCTTCGATCGGCGTCCCCGTCTCGAATCCGAACTCCTCCCGCCACGAGCCGTCGTATTCGGTGACGTGCAGCAGTCGGAGGTCGTGGGTAGCTTCGATGACCTCGGGCATGACGCCCTTCGAACCGGTCACCGAGACCTTGCTCATCTGCTCAGGTCTGAGCATCAACCGCCTCCTCGAATTGGCCGATGGCGAACTCGACCGCGTCGTCGATGTGGTCTTCCGCCTCGGCAACTAGTTCGTCGCGGGCCTCCTCGCCTTCTTCGAGGATACGTTCTCGCTCCGCCTCTATCTCCGCGCGTCCCTCCTGTAGACGCTCGGATTCGAGTTCCGCGGCCTCTTCTTCGGCCTCGGAGCGAATCTCATCGGCTTCGCTACGCGCCTCCGCGACGAGTTCCTCACGTTTAGCCTCGGCCTCTTCAACGATGTCGTCGGCCTCCTGCTCGGCCGTTTTGATTCGTTCGAGAACCTCTTGTCTCGGCATACTCGTATCACAGGAACGTTGCACAAGCGCTGTATAAGGTGTTTGCGGAAAGTTTGCGACAGACCCCCGAAAGGCGCGACCGAGACCCCCCTCGAACGCCGACTCGCGCGGCGAATCCGCACCGTTATCATCGGTGAGTCCTAATCCCGGCGCGATGGGAGTCCTCGAAAACAAAGCGCGGGCCCGCCTGTTCTACAAGTACCTCTCGAAGGTGTACGACCGGGTGAACCCGTTCATCTGGAACGAGGAGATGCGCGACGAGGCGCTGGAGATGCTCGACATCCAGGAAGGCGACCGCGTCCTCGACGTGGGCTGTGGCACCGGCTTCGGAACCGAGGGACTGCTCCGCTACACCGACGACGTTCACGGCCTCGACCAGAGCATCCACCAGATGCAGAAGGCGTGGGAGAAGTTCGGCAAGAACGACGAGGTCCGGTTCTACCGCGGGGACGCCGAACGGCTCCCCTTCGCTGACGACACCTTCGACGTCATCTGGTCGTCCGGCTCCATCGAGTACTGGCCGAACCCGGTCACCGCGCTCGAAGAGTTCCGCCGCGTCGTGAAACCGGGGAACAAGGTGCTCGTCGTCGGCCCCGACGACCCGAAGTCCGGCGTCTTCCAGAAACTGGCGGACGCCATCATGCTGTTCTACGACGAGGAGGAGGCCGACCGGATGTTCGAGGCCGCCGGCTTCGTCGACATCGAACACCACATCCTCCAGCGCCAACCCGGTAGCCCGCGGGCCATCGTGACTATCGCGCGCGCGCCGGAGGAGTAAGCCCCAACCGCGCCGAGGTCGACTCGGGCGCTCGTTTTCGCCGCGGCCGACTCACGACGCTCTCGCTTCGAGCGCCGCGACCGGCGTGTCGCCGTCGAAGACGCGAACGGTCACCGTCGCACCCGGTTCGATGCCCGGGTCGTTCGTCCCAGCCAGTTCGAGCGTCGCCGTCTCGCCGACGGTCCACCGCGAGTCGGCGGCGGCGTTGAACGGGCCGGTCGGGCCGGGTCGGAAGCCGCTGGCCGAGAAGAACGGCACGGGCGGTTGGTGCGCGAGCGGCTCCCCATTCACGGAGATTCGAACCGCGAGCGAGTCCACGTCCAGCGGCGCGCCGCCCTCGTGAACCAGCGACAGCGTGTCACCCGAGACGGACAGCGACAGCGCCGTGGGCCGCGTCGGGGTCGGCGAGGAGTCGGCCGCGTCGAACGCCGCCGCGCCGACGGCGGCCGCGACGACGACCACGAGGCCGATGAGGAGCACGCTCCCGAGGAGCACGGACGAGCCGCGGGTCGAGTTGCGGAACTGGCGAGGCATCGAGACGGGGTGGCCCCGTCATGGGATAAGAAGCTCCGGTCAACCGTCGGCGGGCGGGCCGGCGGGCCCGCTCTGCGAGACCGTCGAGACGGAACCGGTCGACTCGGTCGACTCGGTCGGCGTCGACGTGACCGTCGGGGAGGTGCCGTTTTCCGCGGCGGTCGCGTTCCCCGCGAGGTACGGCATGGGCGTCGGCGAGGTCGTGAGCACGACCGCCGAGTTACCCCTGATGACCGTGACGGTGTAGGGCGCTGACGGCGAGACAGTCCAGATCGTCCCGTCGGACCCGGTGTGGCCCAACAGCGTGCTCTCCTGAGTGGCTTCGAGTCCGATCGTGACGTTCGCGTCGACCGGGTCGCCCGACTCGCTTTCGTTCAACCCGATGCGAAGCGGTCCACCGGGATAGGTCCGGTCCACGGTGAGCGCCAGCCCGTCTCTGACCCCGGTGGCGCTGTCCCGGGCCGTAATCGATTCGAGGGGGCGCGTCTGCGACTCCTTGAACACTCGTCCGGTTCCGGCGTCGACGTACGCGGTCAACTGACCGTCCCTGTAGTTGATGCGTACGCGGTGGCTGTCGCCGGCACTGATGACGTTGGTCCCGTTCTGCGCGGCGCGGCTTGAGTAGATCGTCGGGTAGTCCTCCGCGACGATGTCGAGCGCCTCCTCGTAGGAGACCGTGTTCTGGTCGCGGTTGCGGAGGTCCGCGCGGTAGGCCTCGCGGACGTACTCGCCGTCGGTCACGACACTGAGAACGACCCCGGTCTCGCTCGTCCGCACGGAGAACCGCGCGGGGTCGGACTGGCCGGTCACGACCGAGACGGCGTGCCTCCGAACCGGGCCGGTGAACGTATCGAGTTCGCGTTCGAGCGCCGCGAGCCGCCCGGAGCTAATCGAGAAGTCCGGCGTCTCGGTCGTGATATCCCGGAGGGCGACGCGCCGCTCGTCGAGTTCTCGCGCCTCGGCGTCGATTCGCGCGAGTTCGATGAGGAGGTCTCGCGCGGTGATGTCGTCGGCGTTGAACCGTTCGATAGCGGAGCGCTGCGCGCTCTGGAGCGCAATCGCGCGCTGCTCGATGCTGTTTAGTTCGTCGAGGATGAGCTGTTGTCGCGTGCTGTCGTCGGTCGCGGACTCGATGCGCTCGATGGACGCGCCCGTCTGAATCTGGCCGCCGGCCCTGAGTGCGGAGAAGTCGAGGGACGGACCGAGGTCGACGTGGTGGGCTTCGACCGTCGACCGAACCAGCGCCGACGACGGGACGTCGAGGACGTGCGTCGTCTCGTTGGTCGGCGACTCGACCTGTGCGGACACCTCCCCGTCGGGAGCCATCGAGCGAGTCGAACCGTCGGCGGGACCGACCGCGCCGAGCACCGGCGACGCCACGAGGAGCATGACGACGACGAGCGGGAGGGCCTTCATCGCCGTGAGGGTACACGGCGGCGGTACTAAAATGACCCTCTTGACGCTGTCGGCGTCGGCGACGGCGGGAGAGCGCATCTCGGCGGCGTCTGACACTGTTGAATCGATGGAAAGCGTTTTCATCGCCGGATGAAACGGATTTACGTATGCGGAGCGCCGCCCTCATCGTTGCCCTCCTCACCATCGTCGCCGGCGTCGCAGCACCGGTGGCGGCCACAGACGCGGCTGCTGCCGGTGCGCAGAGCGCGGACACGGTCGTCGGCGTCTCCGCCGTGGACACGCGCGCGGGCGCGGACAAGACAACCGCTTTCGGGCGTCCGTCGGTCGTCGCCCAGCAGACGAGTCTCGAACGGTCGCCGCAGACGGAAATCTCGATTCGACTGCGTGCCGACCGCTCCGCAGACTGGCGAATCGAGATGCGCTACGAGCTCGACACGCGAAACGAGACCGCGGCGTTCGAGGAGTACGCACAGGAGTACGAACAAGGAACCACCGACGTCGGTCCCGACGAAGCGTTCTTCGGACGCGTCAGTCAGATGGCCGCCGAGCAGGCCGGCCGGTCGATGACGGTTCAGAACGCGACGACGAGGGGATACGTCGAAAACGGGACCGGCGTCCTCGTGTTGACGTTCACCTGGACCAACTTCCTAGAACAGACCGACGAAGGGCTGCGCCTCGGCGACGCCCTGTCGGCCGATGACGGCGAGACGTGGCTCACGTCGCTTCGGTCGAATCAGAACCTCACGATTCAGACGCCGCCCGGACACGCCGTCAGCGACACGGAGCTTCCCCTGGAGAACAACGCCGTCGTCGTCGAGGGGCCGCGGACCTTCGAGTCGACCGACCAGTTGACCGTGGCGTACGTCTCGACGGGCACGGACCAGGGTGTCCCGTGGGCGCTCGTCGGCGGCGGTGCCGTCATCCTCGCGGTGGCCGTTGCGGGCGTCGTCCTGTTCACCCGGCGGCGGCCGAGCGGGACGGAGCCGGCCGGAACGTCGGTGAGCCCCGAGCCGCGACAGGAGTCGGTGTCGGAGCCGACCGACGAGCCAGCGCCGGACGACGGCGACGGCGAGGAGTCCGACGACGACGTCGACCTCGACCTGCTCTCGGACGAAGAGCGGGTCGAACTCCTCTTGGAACGGAGCGGCGGGCGGATGAAGCAGGCGAACATCGTCAAGGAGACCGGCTGGTCCGACGCCAAGGTCTCACAGCTCCTGTCGGCGATGGCCGACGAGGAACGCGTCGAGAAGCTTCGGCTCGGCCGCGAGAACCTCATCTCGCTTCCCGACGAGGACGAGGACGACGAAGCGGAGTAATCGAACGACTGCGGTGCGGACGGCCGCGGTGCGAAAACGTTTATTCGCCCCGGTCGGTAGTGAACGTTGATGAAAGTTCTCGTAACCGTCAAGGAGGTCGCCGAGGTCGAAGAGGACTTCGAGCTCGACGGGCTCAGCGTGGCGGACCAGTACCTCGACTACGACCTCAACGAGTGGGACGAGTACGCGGTCGAGGAAGCCGTCCAAATCTCCGAGGAGAGCGACGACGACGTGGAGGTCGTCGCCGTCACCATCGGTCCCGAGCGGTCCGAAGAGACCATCCGGATGGCGCTCGCCAAGGGCGTCGACCGCGCGGTCCGGGTGTGGGACGACGCGCTCGACGGCGTGGACCTGCTCGACGTGGGCGCGAAGACGCGCCTCCTCTCGGCGGTCGTCGAGGACGAGGACCCCGACCTCGTCCTGACGGGCGTGCAGGCGAACGACGACAGCTTCGGCGCGACCGGCGTCTCGCTCGCCTCGGCCATCGACTTCGAGTGGGCCGCGGTCGTGAACGCCCTCGACCTCGACGCAGAGGGCGGCGTGGCGAGCGTCCGCCGCGAACTCGAAGGCGGCGTGGAGGAGCTCACCGAAGTCGACCTCCCCGCGGTCCTCACCATCCAGACGGGTATCAACGAGCCGCGGTACGCGAGCCTGCGCGGGATTCGACAGGCTCAGTCGAAGGAGATCAAACCGCTCGCGCTCTCCGACCTCGGTCTCGACGCCGCGGCGGTCGAGTCCGACCTCGTCCTGACCGACGTGTACGAGCCGGAGACCGAGTCCGACGCGACCTACTTCGAGGGCGACGCCGGGGAGCAGGCCGCCGACCTTGCGACCGTCCTCCGCGAGAAGGGGGTGGGCGCGCAATGAGCGACGTGCTCGCCGTCGTCGAGCACCGCCGCGGAAGCCTCCGCGACGTGTCGTTCGAACTCGTGACCGCCGGGGCCGACCTCGTCGGCGACACCGGCGGCGACCTCCACCTCGCGGTCGTCGGCGGCGACGTGGACGCCTTCGCCGAGGAGCTCTCGCTCGCCGGCGTTGACGCGATTCACACCGTCGCCGAGGGCGACGAGTTCAACCACGACGTGTCCGTACAGGCCGTCGAAGCGCTCGCCGGGGAGCTCGACCCCACGTACGTCCTCATGGGCAACACGGTCAACGGCCTCGACTACGCCCCCGCGGTCGCGGAGCGCCTCGACCGCCCGCTCGTGACCGACGCCATCGACCTCCGGAACGACGGCGGCCTCGTCGTCACCCGCGAGATGTACGCCTCGAAGGTCGAATCGACCGTCGAGGTCGACGCCGACCGCGCCGCGGTCACCGTCCGACCCGGCGAGTGGGACGCCGCCGAGGAGCCGGGCGAGCCCGCCGTCGAGGCGTTCTCGTTCGACCTCGACGAGTCTCGCGTGCGCTCGCGCGTGACCGGCTTCGAGGAGGTCGGAAGCGGCGACGTGGACATCACCGACGCAGACGTGCTCGTCTCCGTCGGCCGCGGTATCGAAGAAGAGGAGAACATCGAACTCGTGCAGGAACTCGCCGACGCGCTCGGCGCGACGCTGTCGTCGTCGCGGCCCATCGTCGACAACGGCTGGCTCCCGAAGGACCGACAGGTCGGCCAGTCCGGGAAGGTCGTCACGCCCAAGTTCTACATCGCAATCGGCATCTCCGGCGCGGTCCAGCACGTCGCCGGGATGAAGGGTGCGGAGAACATCGTCGCCATCAACACCGACCCGGACGCGCCCATCTTCGACATCGCCGACTACGGCATCGTCGGCGACCTCTTCGAGGTCGTGCCGGAACTCATCGAGCAGTTCGAGTAACCACCTCCCGTTTTTGGTCCAGCTTTTCCCGGACGCGAACTCGTGAGCGTTCGGGAAAAGGTGGTTGCAGGTCGTGCCGGAACTCATCGAGCAGTTCGAATAGAACCGTTTGCGCTGCGGGCGGCCTGAAGCCGCCCTCGGCAACCGCGTCACCAAAAACGCGCCTCGCTCACGGTACGTACCCAAGACAGCGTGGACGAGCAGAGCGTCGGCTGAGGGGAGCCTGAACGGGCGCACAATCACGACCCACTCGGTAGGTCAAAAACGGCCGCCAACGGCGGTTCCCGCGCTCGGTTTCTCCAAATCCGGTACGTACTTCCCTACCCAACCCTACGAACCGACAATGGAATACCTGGAGCGCCGGGTCACGATGGTAAACGACCGCCTTGAGGAGGTCGTCTCGGCGGTCGAGCCGTCGGAGCTCGCCGACCAACTCGACCACGTCGCTCTCGC
The DNA here is from genome assembly GCF_031624535.1 of Haloferax sp. S2CR25. NCBI lineage: Archaea > Methanobacteriati > Methanobacteriota > Halobacteria > Halobacteriales > Haloferacaceae > Haloferax > Haloferax sp. S2CR25. The sequence continues at coordinate 32,048 of NZ_JAMQOO010000004.1, read as the reverse complement.
GGGGGGCAAGCGCGTCCGCCCCGCCGTGACCATCCTCGCCTGCGAGGCCGTCGGTGGCACCCCCGAGGACGCCGTCGACTTCGCGGTCGGCGTCGAACTCGTCCACAACGCCTCGCTCGTCGTCGACGACATCATCGACCGGTCCGACATCCGCCGCGGCACGCCGAGCGCGTGGGCCGAGTACGGCTACGGGCCGGCCATCATCGCCTCCGACGGCCTGCTCGGCGAGGCGTTCGCCCTCCTGTCGTCGTCCGACCGCGCCACCCGCATCGTCGCCGAGTCGATGGTCGAACTCGGCGAGGGCGAGGCGACCGAACTGGTCGCGGTCCCCGGCAACGAATCCGAGTACATGCAACTCGCCCACCGAAAGACGGGCGCGCTGTTCCGCGCCGCGGCCGAACTCGGCGCGGTCGCCGCGGGCGGCGACGCACACGTCGTCGAGTCGTTCGGCGACTACGCGGCCCGCGTCGGCGTCGCCTTCCAGATTCGCGACGACGTGCTCGACGCCACCGCGGACGCGGAAGAACTCGGCAAGCCGACGGGGCAGGACGCCGAGATGGGCCGACCGTCGCTCGTGCAGGTGACGGACCTGACCCCCGAAGAAGCGAACCGCAGGGCCCGAAAGCAGGCCGACGAGGCGCTTTCGGCCCTCGACGCCTCGGGCGTCGACGACTCCGAACCGCTGGAGTATCTCCGCGACCTCGCGGAGTTCGTCATCGTGCGCGAGAGCTGAGGAGTCTGGTTCGAGTTCCGAACTGACGATGTCGACACAGACAGCCCCGAGCGGCGCGACCGCCCGCGACTGCTTACGCCGGTTGCTCGCTTTCGCCGTCGGAACCGGTCGGGTACCGGGACTCGGCCACCGCGAACGTGAGCGTGCTCAGCACGCCGAGGAGCGTGCCGACCGTGAGCGCGACGGCGAGGCCTGGGAGGTAGAACTTCCGGACCCCGGCGACCCCCTCGGGGAGGAAGAAACCGGACAGCGCGTACAGTACGATGGCGATGGCGAACACGTAGAACGGCGCGTTGAGGTAGCGCCACTTGAATCGGTCGTGGAGGTACTCGTCTGTGACCTGTCCGAGACTGCTCGTGATGCCGGCGGCGGCGAACCACTCGACCGCGCCGTGGACGAGCGTGGCGAGGATGAGCCCCGGAGCGGGGTCGCCCGCGACGCTCTCGGAGACGGTTTCGAGGAGTTCCACCCCGCGGACGCCGCCGACGACGAGGAGCGCCGCGGCCGCGACGTAGGTGATGATGGTGACGCGGCCGGCGTAGAGGACGTTCCGCGCGCGGTTTGCCGCCTCGTCGACCGCCGATTCGAGGCCGAGGCCGCGGAACAGCGTGTACAGGCCGAGGAGCGCCGAGATGAGGCCGAGGACGACCGCGCCGGGCACGTCGAAGAAACTGGCGATGGTGACGAAGGGGTAGATGAGAAGCAGGATGCCGAGCGGGACGAGGATGGTCCCGCGGGTCTCGGGGTCGGCGAGCACCTGCTTCATCGTGTAGTACATCGATTCGAGGTTCTGGGCCTGCCTGACGACGACCCGACGGACCCCGTCGATGGGGACGCGCGAGCGGATGACCGGGAGGACGGACTCGTCCTGTGCGCCGTCGGTGATGACGATGGCGTGGACCGGCTCGCCGGTCGAGAGGCTCGCGAGAACGGTGTCTATCTCGTCGCCGATGGCGCGGTTCGCCTTCACGTCGCTGCCTTCTAACCCGGTGACCGCCGCGACCTCGACTTCCTCGTCCTCCGATTCGAGCAGTTCGTCGTGGACCTGAATGCCCTGAAAGAGGACGTTCACGTCGGAGTCCTCCGGGTCCGCGGTGGCCAGCGCCACCGCGGCCTCCTCGACGCGCTGTCGACCGACGACGGGCGTCGACAGCCCCGTCTTGCGGCCGAGGTCGTCGTCGAGGTCGACACAGAGGACCAAGAGCATCGTTGACTCCTATGCCACGGGGATATATCTGCTTTCGGGGGCGCGGTCGCGGTGGCGCGGTCCGTCGGTCTCGCGGAGCGAGCGGGCGACCGCCGCGACGCTGTCGCGACCCCCTCGCGGGCCGCGGCCAGTCACGCCATCTCGCCGGCCTCGCCGACGGGGTCGAAAAGCACCTCGAAGCGCGCACCGGTCGCGCCGTCGACGGCCCGGATCGCCCAGCCGTGGGAGTCGGCGATCTGCCGGACGATACCGAGCCCGAGTCCGGTTCCGTCGCCGTCTTTGGTCGAAAAGCCCGAGTCGAAGACGCGGTCGCGGATCGACGGCGGGATGCCGGGGCCGTTGTCCTCGACGAAGAAGCCGCGGTGCGACGGGAGCGCGCCGACGCGAATCACGAGGTCCGAGTCGTCGCCGGTCGCGTCGGTGCGACCGCCCCGAGCGTGTTGGAGCGCGTTCCGAAACAGGTTCTCGAAGAGGCGCGTCGCCCGGCTCTCGTCGGCTTCGACCACCGGGAGCTCGCCGATTTCACAGCGGACGTGGTCGACGTTCGACGAGCACATCTCCCAGCCGGTGGCCGCGGAATCGGCCAGCGAGATCTCCGACGCGTCGAAGACGGAACGCTCGTCGCGGGCGAGAGAGAGCACGTCTTCGACCACGTCGGCGATGCGGCGGTGAGCGCGCTCGACGTGGTCGAGGTGGGAGTCGTCGTCGAGTTCGCGGGCGAGTTCGAGCCGGCCCTGTGCGACCGCCAGCGGCCCGCGGATGTCGTGCGAGAGGACGCGGGCGAAGGCGTCGAGCCGGGCGTTCTGCTGGGCGAGTTCGCGCTCGTGACTGATGCGTTCCGTGAGGTCGGAGACCACGCCGATGATGTTCGTCACGTCGCCGTGCTCGTCGAGGAGCGGGACCGCGCGGGCGTTCGCCCAGCGGATGGTGTCGCTTCCCTCGGGGAGGAATCTGAACTCGAACTCGTACTGCTCGTCGGCGACACCGTCTCGGATGTCGGCGAACATCTCGTCGATGGCCCGTCTCAGTTGGTCGCGGTCGTCGACGTGGATGAGGTCGAGGAACGAAAACGGGTCCTCGTAGAGCAGCGACACGTCTCGTCCCCAGGCGTCTTCGAACTGGTCGTTGATGTAGATGACGTCGAACTCGGTCGGCTCCGAGATGAACACCATATCCGGGAGCGACGAGATGATCTGTCTGGTGAGGCGCTCGGAGCGCCTGAGGAGCCGTTCGGACTCCAGTCGGGCCGTGACGTCCATCGCGGTCCCGACGACGACCGGCTCGCCGTCGACCGTCGTCCGCTGGCCGGTGATTTCCAGCGTGGTCAGGTCGCCGGCGTTGTCGCGGATGCGGACGGTGTACGACATCGATTCGACGCTCCCGTGCGACCGGTCCCTCAGGCTCTCGTCGACGATGGCGCGGTCTTCCTCGACGATGAAGTCGGTGATAGGTCGGTCGACCACCTCGTCTGTGTCGTAGCCGAGCAGGTTCGAGAGGTACTCGTTGACGAACTCGACTCGACCGTCTCGAATCACGTACAAGCCGACGAGCGACTGGTCGGCGATGACCCGGACCCACTCGTGCAGTTCGTCGAGTTCGGTCGACTGGCGGGCCGCGACGCTCGCCTTCGAGATGCGGTGCGCGAGGACCGCGAACTGGGCGTCGGTCGACCGCTTGTCCACCACGTCGGTGACGCCGGCGGCGAACGCTTCGCTGACCACGTCCTCGGAGTCGAGTCGGGTGAACAGAATCACCGGCGGCGGGTTCGGCGACTCGCGGACGCTGAGCAGGGTGTCGAGGCCGGCGGTGCCGTCGAACTCGAACTCGGTGACGATACAGTCGAACGGCGATTCGGCGTGCGCCTCAAGCGCCGCCGTCGGGTCGGCGACCGCCGCGACGTCGAGGTTGTCGCAGTCGTCGAGCGCCGCTACCGTGTCCGCGACGGCCTCGGTGTCGTCGACGATGAGGACCCGAACCGGACCCTCAGCGCGGGTGACGGGACCGAGAGACATGGCGTACTGTCAGACACATACAACAATAACCGTACCGGCGAGCGGGAGGAGCTCCGGACGAAGTCGGACGCCTTTTGGCGATGCGCCAAGTACAGTTCCGTAATCGAATGATCTCGAAGGGATGCGAGCAGTGCGCCATGGGCGGGAAGATGGTGCTGTTCGTCTACGGGTACTGCGACCAGCGCGATTGTTTCTACTGCCCGCTCGGCGAGAATCGCAAGAACGTCACCGACGTGTACGCCAACGAGCGGAAAGTCGAGTCCGACGCGGACGTCATCGAGGAGGCGAAACGCATGGACGCGCTCGGGTCGTCCATCACCGGCGGCGAGCCGCAGGAGGCGCTCGACAAGACCTGCCGTTACATCTCGCTTCTCAAAGACGAGTTCGGCGAGGACCACCACATCCACCTCTATACGGGTATCACGGGCGGGCGCGAGAACATGCGCCGCCTCGCCGAGGCCGGCCTCGACGAGATTCGCTTCCACCCGCCGCTCGAACTCTGGGGTGACATGCACGGCACCGAGTGGGAGGACATCCTCTACATCGCCCGCGAGGAGGGCCTCACCCCGGCGTTCGAGATTCCGGGCATCCGCGCGGAGCGGGAGTTCCTCGACTTCCTCGACGAGGGGGCCGCCGAGTTCTGCAACATCAACGAGTTCGAGATGTCCGACGGCAACTACCGCCGGATGCAGGAGAAGGGCTACGAACTGCAGGACGGCCACATGTCGGCGGTCGACGGCTCGAAGGAGGCCATCCTCGACGAGATGGGCGACCACGAGCGCGTCTACTTCTGTACCTCCGTGTTCAAGGACGCCGCCCAGCACAGAAACCGCCTGAAGCGCATGGCTCGCAACCTCCGCCGGCCCTTCGACGAGGTGACCGACGACGGCACGCTCGTCTACGGGAAGACCTACACCCCCGCCGAGCGCTTCATCGAACTCGGCGTCCCCGACGAGTTCTACAGCATCAAGTCGAACCACGTCGAGGTCGCGTGGTGGCTCCTCGAAGAGATGATCGAAGACGGCGACGTCGACGACGGCGAAATCGTCGAGCAGTACCCGACCTACGACGGTACCGTGGTCGAGCGGACGCCGTTAGCCTGAGTACCGGCGTTTTTGGTCCAGATTTTTGCGGAGTGAGCGAATGCGAACTCCGGAAAAAGGTGGGATGGAACCGTGGTCGAGCGGACGCCGTTAGCCTGAGTACCGGCGTTTTTCGTTCGGGGTTTTGCGCGACCGTCACGACCGATAGCGGCGGTTCGGTGTCCGGGTTCTCGCGAGCGCGACGAACAGACTCGGCGTGAGCGCCGCGACCACGGCCGCGGCAGTCGTCGGCCCGAGGGGGAGACGCATTGCGACGCCGATGCCCGCGACCGCGACGCCGACGAACACGCCCGCGGCGACGCCGGCGCGCTGTTGGCGATGGGTCGGTCGAAAGCCGCGGGCGTCGGCGTAGAGCGCCCCCGAGAGCCCGAGGACGAATCCGAGAAGCGCGCTCGTCGTCCCGAGGCGCGGGGCGAGCGCGAGGAACGCCGCGCCGACGACCGCACAGCAGGCGAGCGACGCGACCGGTGAAAGCGGGTTCACGCCCGCGCCGAAGCGGACCGCGTAGGCGACGGGGGGAAGCGACACCACGACGGCGGCGAAAAGCCCGTCGAGCGGTTCGACCGTCGCGCGTTCGAGGACGGCGGTCGCCGCGGTCAGGAGTCCGATGGCCGCGCCGAGGCCGAGGACGACTCGGGGTGGCAACGCCTCCGAGGGGTCGTCCGACCGGAGGACGCCGAAGGCGGCGAAGGGGTAACAGACGACGGCGCCGAAGAGAAGCGGGCGAAACAGCGCCCCCGAGAGGACCGCCGCGGAGACGGTCGCAGAGAGGCCGAGGAAGACGCCGATGAGGAGCGCGAACTCGGGGACGCGTTCTGCCATACCGCGGAGTTCGAGCGCGCGACGGAAAGCGTTTCGGCGGCCGGCGGGCTACCCGCAAGCGTTTAGAGTGCCCCTAGTGTACCTCCCCGCATGTCCGACTGTCCACTCGCGGACGACTGCCCGAGCTTCTCAGAACGAATCGCGGGCATGGGGTGTCAGTACTACAGCGACCGGGGCGGGGCGGAGTGGTGCGACCACTACGAACGGCCCATCTCCGAGCTCAAACAACAGCCGGTCAAGCCGGGCGAGGAGGTCATCGTCACCGTCGAGGACATCCACGAGAGCGGTGCCGGCGTCGGTCGGACCGAAGACGGTTTCATCGTCTTCGTCGACGGGCTCCTGCCTGACGCGCGCGCCGTCGTCCGAATCGACCAGGTGAAAGGGAGCCATGCCCGCGCGAAGAAGATCGTCGAGCGCCTGCCGATGGACCCCGACGCCGAGGATATCGAATCGGGTGAAACCGCGGACGCCGACGCCGAATCGACGGGGAGCGGTCGCGACGGCCCGAAGCGCCCCGAGGCGCTCGGGAGCCGAGACAACTTCTGGGGCGAGTAACGCCGAGTCGTCGGCGGCGTCCCGTGGACAGTCAGCCTGCTGTATCTTTTTTCACCCCCGAGACCTACCCCGAGGTATGAGCGACGCCGGACGCGACGACGAGACGGTCCCCGACGTAGACCAACTCCTCGACAGGGCGGGATTCGACCCGGAAACGAGCGTGCTCACCCGGAGGCAGGCGGAGGTGCTCGCGCTGCGCGAGCGGGGGGTCCGACAGTCGACCATCGCCGACTTCCTCGGCACCTCGCGTGCGAACGTCTCCAGCATCGAGGCCAGCGCCCGCGCCAACGTCGAGAAGGCCCGCGAGACGGTGACGTTCGTCGACGCGCTCACCGCGCCTGTCCGCGTCGAGGTCCCCGCCGGGAGCGACCTCTACGACGTGCCCAAGCAGGTGTACGACGCCTGCGACGAGGCGGGCGTGAAGGTGAACCAGACCGCGCCGGACCTGATGAAAATCGTCTCTGACGCCGCCGGCGACGCGGTGGAGGGACGAGAAATCAAAGAACAGCTCTTCGTCGGCGTCACGAGCGACGGGCGCGTCCGGGTCCGCCGGCACGCCGACGGCGTCTGAGCCGCGCCCGAGGAGCGCGGCGTCCGTCCCGCCTGTCGCGTCTCCGAGCCCAGCGGCTCGGTTCACCACACGTCGTGCCGCGAGGCCCACGCTTTTGCTCGCGGCGGCCGTCGCCTCTCGCATGGAACTCGGACTCGACGGCGACACGGTCGTCGTCACGGCGAGTTCGGCCGGCCTCGGGCGCGCGAGCGCCGAAGCGCTGGCCGACGAAGGAGCGAACGTCGTCGTCTGCGGGCGCGACTCAGAGCGCCTCGCGGCGACCGAATCGGAACTGGGCGACCTCGACGGCGACGTGCTCGGCGTCGAGACGGACATCACGAGCAAGCACGACGTCGAGGCGCTGGTCGAGGCGGCCGTCGAGGAGTTCGGCGGCGTCGACCACGTCGTCACCTCGGCCGGCGGCGTGCCGCCGGGCGGGTTCGCCGACCTGACCGAACAGGAGTGGTACGGCGCGTTCGACATGCTCGTCATGAGCGCCGTCTGGACCGTGCGGGCGGCGCGACCGCACCTCGAAGCGAGCGACGCGGGCACGATTACCTGCATCACCTCCACGTCGGTCAGGGAGGTCATCGACGACCTCATCCTCTCGAACGCGGTCCGCCGCGGCGTCATCGGCCTCGTGAAGTCGCTGTCGCGCGAACTCGCGCCGGGCGTGCGGGTGAACGCGGTGCTGCCGGGCGCGCACGAGACGAGCCGCATCGAGGAACTGGTGGAGGCGGCCGTCGAGCGCGGCGACCACGACACCTACGAGGAGGGACTGAACTCGTGGTCCGACGGGATTCCGCTGGGCCGCGTCGGCGACCCGCGCGAACTCGGCGACGTGGTCGCGTTCCTCGCCAGCGACCGCGCGAGTTTCGTCAGCGGAGCGTGCGTTCCGGTCGACGGCGGGCGACTGCGGAGCGCCTGAGCCCCGCCGGTCACGGCGCGATTTTTGAGGGGGACACCGACGCCGCCACGTCCCCGTGAACCCGCGACCTGAGCGCGAGGTGCGAGATTCCCACGAGGAGCAGGCCGGCAAAGTACGCGAGAAGCGCCGCACCGACGAGACCGGCGTTTAGGTCGATGCCGGCGACCGACGGAACGTTGCCGCCGTAACGCTCCCAAGCCACGGGGCGCGTCGAAATCACGGCGAAACAGCCGTAGGCCACGACGCCGAGCGCGAGTTGAAACAGGTGCGGAACGTCGGCCAGCGACAGTCGCCCTCCCCTCCCACGCTCGTCGCCGAAGACGCCGCCGCGGACGCGTTCGTGTCTGAACGGGGAGTCCGACGACCCCGCGAGCGCCGCCTCGATGACCGCGAGGTGCTTCGCCACGAAGAGCATCTGGTTGTGAGTGAGAATCACCTCGACGAACACGAGACCGATGAGAATCGGGACCATCCCGAGATACACGAGGTGGCCGGCGTAGAGCGCGTAGCCGATGACGGCGGCGATGGCGGCCATCAGGCCCTGAATCCGCCTACCCTGTTGGTCGATGAGGTCCTGTTTTTCGCTCTGGAGGCACTCGTACTGCGTCAGTAACTGCTCGACGCGCTGCCGTCGGTTCGGGAGGTAACGGTCACTCATACTGTCAATCCGGCTGAACTACGCGGAAAAGAACGGTTCGGTCAGAACATCTCTTTCCGCTTCAGCCGCGAGACGACCTCGCGGACTCTCTGCGCTTGTTCCTTCGGCACGACGAGCACGCGGTCGTCCCACGCGACGACCGCGAGGTCGGAGACGCCGACGAGCGAGACGTTCGCGCCGTCGGTGGCGACCACGTTGTCCGCGGCGTCGACGAACACCGGGTCGTCGCCGAGCGCGACGTTGCCGTCCCCGTCGGCGTCGACGATGCGTTCGAGGGCATCCCACGAGCCGAGGTCGTCCCACTCGAAGCCGACCGGGACGACCGCCGCGTCGGCGGCGCGCTCCATCACCGCGTAGTCGACGCTGACGGCCTCGACCGCCGCGAAGCCGGCGTCCGTGTCGCCGTCGTCGAGCGCGTCGAGGAGGGGGGAAAGCGGCGAGTCGCGCGCGGCGGAAAACAGCGCCTCGGGCGTCCACGCGAACATCCCGGCGTTCCAGAGGTAGCCCTCGTCGACGTAGCGGGCGGCCGTCTCGGCGTCCGGTTTCTCGTGGAACGCGGCGAGGTCGCGGTAGTCGCCGCGGTCCGCGCCGGGTTCGATGTAGCCGTAGCCGGTGTCCGGACGGGTGGGTTCGACGCCGAAGGCGACGAGCGAGCCGGTGTCGGCGGCGACGCGCGCGCCGCGGGTCATCGCCTCGGCGAAGCCGTCGCCGACGTGGTGGTCGCTCGGGAGGACGACGACGACCGGGTCGTCGTACAGCTCGGCGATTCGGTGGGTCGCGTAGGCGAGCGCCGGGCCGGTGTCCTTGGCCGCGGGTTCGACCACCACCTCGGCGTCGGGGGCGTGGTCGGGGACGTCGTCGGCGAACGCGGGGCGCGTCGAGACGACGACGTGGTCGGCGAAGTCGGCGCGGGCGACGGTCTCGGCGAGGAGGGAGCGGTCGCCGCCGAGCGGGAGGAACTGCTTGGGCCGGTCGCTCCGGCTCGCGGGGTACAGGCGGGTGCCGGTGCCGCCGGCGAGGACGAGCGCGACGAGTGGTCGGTCCATACGTCCCGGTGGCGCTACAGCCCCAAAACCGTACCACGTCGCCGGCGGCGTCGCCGACCGCGTCGCCGACAGCATCGCCTACCACGTCTCGACTATCCCCTCGCGGATGTCCTCGACGCAGCCCTGGCAGTCGGGGTGGTCGGGGTCGAAACAGGCGGGGCGACCCTTCCGGTCGACGGCGACGGCGCGGCGCTCGGCGTGGCGGCGACAGACGAGTTTCGCGCGGCCCTCGCCGTCCCGCGGGAGCGAGTGCGCCGGCGACGAGTCGCGGCCGTCCCGATAGGCGCGTTTGACCTCCTCGTAGCGCTTGCCGGCGTTTCGAGCGGCGCTTCGAATGATGCTTTCGAGGCGGTCGTCCATGGTGTCGAATGCGTCCCCGTGGCTATCAATTCCTCGCTCGGTGCGACGGTTCCGCCGCGCGCTCGGGCGTGACGTTCACTTTCACTGCGGGGTTTGCAACTTTTTATATGAGTACGCATCCAAGCTCAGTATGCCTCCCAATGGAAACCAAGGTGGAGGCGAGGTAGACCATGACTGATTTGCGAACCCACGCGGCTGAGATAGCCGACCAGTTCTCGGACCATTTAGACGTGTCCGCGGACGAAGTCGAAGAACGTTTAGAGAGCCTCGTCACCGAGTACCGCGTCCCCGTCGACGAAGCGCGGCGGAGCGTCGTCAACAGTTACCTCGACGAGGCCGGTATCGAGCGCGACGAGCTCGCCGGCGGCTCCGGCGGGAACGAACAGACCCTGCTCAACGACATCGACCAAGACGAGCAGTGGGTCGACGTGCGCGCGAAGGTCGTCGAACTCTGGGAACCCCGGAGCGAGTCCGTCGCGCAGGTCGGCCTGCTCGGCGACGACTCCGGGCGGATGAAGTTCATCGCCTTCACCACGTCCGAACTCCCCGAACTCGAAGAGGGGAAGTCGTACGCGCTCGGCAACGTCGTCACAGACGAGTACCAGGGCAACTTCTCCGTGAAGCTCAACCGGACGACGAGCATCACCGAACTCGACGAGGAGATCGAAGTCGGCGACGACTCGACCAGCGTCGAGGGCGCGCTCGTGGACATCCAGTCCGGAAGCGGCCTCATCAAGCGCTGTCCCGAGGAGGGCTGTACGCGCGTCCTCCAGAACGGGCGCTGTTCCGAACACGGCAGCGTCGAAGGCGAGTTCGACCTCCGCATCAAGGCCGTCGTCGACGACGGCGACGAGGTCCACGAAGTCATCTTCAACAGGGAGATGACCGAGGAGCTGACCGGTATCGAACTGGACGAGGCGAAGCAGATGGCCATGGACGCCCTCGACACCACCATCGTCGAAGAGGAGATGCGCGGTGACCTCGTGGGGTTCTACTACCGCGTCACCGGCCCGACGCTGGGTCGGTACGTGCTCGCCAACGAAGTCGAGCGGCTGCGCGAGCCGGCGGACGCAGAAGAACTGCTCATCAAAGCGAGGTCGATGTAAATGAGTTCCAACGAAATCCCCACCCGAGAGGTCGCCCGGCGCGTCTTCGCACAGGAGTTCAACGACGCCGGTTACACGTTCAAAGAGTCGGACGACGAGCGCGCGCCCGTCTACCTGTTGCTCCCGACGGGCGAGAGCGCCAACCGCGTCTTCCTCGTCGGCACGCTGACCGAGAAGGAAGACGTCGGCGAGGACAACGAGTACTGGCGCGGTCGCATCGTCGACCCGACGGGGACGTTCTTCGTCTACGCCGGCCAGTACCAGCCCGAGGCCGCCAGCGCGCTGCGCGACCTCGACGCGCCCGCCTACGTCGCGGTCGTCGGCAAGCCGCGGACCTACGAGACCGACGACGGCAGTATCAACGTCTCCGTCCGCCCCGAGTCCATCACCGAGGTCGACGCGGCCACGCGCGACCGCTGGGTGACCGAGACCGCGGACAAGACGCTCGACCGCATCGCGGCGTTCGACGACGAGGGCGACGAGTACGCGCGGATGGCCCGCGAGCACTACGACCTCGACCCCGAGGAGTACAAACGCGCCGCCATCGCCGCGCTCGAAAGCCTCGAACAGGCCGACGAACTGAGCGCGTAAGCGAGCGACTCGCCCGCGAGCCGGCGCATAGGCGGGATGCGAACCGGCCGTCAGACCGGCCGCCGAACACACCCGCCACCGAAACGACGGCCGATTTCCACCGTCACACGCCCCTTTTTACGACGACTCACGACGCCGAGACCCCTCGTCTGACGAACCATTAAGTGGCCTCACCACGGACCGAGGAATATCATGGGCAACAAGAACAAGACCATCTCGTTTCGCGTCAACGAAGACGCGTTCGAGACCCTTCGGGAGATCGCCGAGGAGCGGGACATCTCCCTGTCCGCCGTCTTCCGCGACTACGTGGACACGTTAGTTGCCCACGACGGTCAGGTACAGGTCGTCCCGAAACACGAACTCGAAAAGATGCGCGAGGGCGAAGAGGAGTCGTTCCCGCCGACCGTGGAGGTTCCCAAGAGCTTCATCCGCGAACACGAGCGCCTCGAACTGGAGGCCGAACACCTCCGCGAACAGCTCGAAGAACACAAAGGCTACGTGAACTACCTGCGCGAGCAGGTCGAAAACGACCACGACGACGTCGAGGAGGTCATCCAACTGGAGGACCTCGACACGGGCGACGAGCCGTCGTTCCGCCTCGGCTAAGCGCTCTCCAGTCCGCTTCGGCGTCCGCTCGTACCGATTCGGTTCAGCGAGGACCGACGAGGTCCTGCTTCGCCCGCCGGGCGTCGTCCTGCATCTCCCTGTTGCCTTCTACGTCCGCGAGCGCCTCGACCGATTCGAGCGTCCGGACCGAGTCGTCGAGAAACGAGAGCACGTCGCCGGGGTAGGCGTACACCATGTAGTCGTCGCTCATCACGTCCACGATGGCGTCGGGGCCGAGACCCTGTGCGCGGAGTTCGAGCAGGTACTCGATGAACTGGCGCTCGGGGTAGCCGGTGTAGATGTCGTCGGAGTTCTCGCAGTCGAGGAAGTCCTGCGCGAAGTCGAGCAGGCGGTCGCGGGTGGCGTCGTCCACCTTGGCGAGCCCCTCGCCGGAGTAGAGGATTTCGAGGGTCGCACCGCTGAAGACGCGCTTGGGGATGTTCGTATCCAGTTGCGAGACGATCTGGCGGTGGTTTTTGAGATAGATCTTGTCCGTGATAGCCACTGCTACCCGCGACTTCGAGCCACCGCGGCAAAAGCGTCCCGCTCGCCGACGCGGAGTGGTCGATGGGCGCGACCTCTGTTACGTACTGTCATTCCGGGACCGTAGCGTAACGTATTTTAGTCGTAGCGGATTAGGAAGGGTTGCAACGTGTCCGGGTTGGGGTAGTGGACTATCCTTCAGCCTTGTGGAGGCTGAGACGCGGGTTCAATTCTCGCACCTGGACCTCTTCTCTAAATTTCGACCGGTGAGCACCGCGTCGCGTGCGCGAAGCGCCTCGAACCTCCCACCAGACCCAAGTGTGTCATAGACAAACATACCAGATGGGATGAGAACCCAACTCCGCGCGGACAACTCGGTGTTCGACCGCATCCGCGACGCGATACTCAACCGCGGCGACCCGGAGGACAACGAAGACCCCGTCGGTCCCACGGTACCGACCGGGTGACGACTCGGTTGCGCACGGTCGCCGCCGGCCCTTCTCACTTTTCCGCACTCACACCGAGAGCGACCGTTCCGAAGCGGCGGGACTTCGGCCGTCGCCGACAACCCGAAGAGAACGCCGGAAACGAGCACGTCTTTCCTTCGGGAGCCTAACTACCCCGCCATGCAGGTCGCCATCCTCACCGTCGGCAACGAACTGCTGGCGGGGGACATCGAGAACACGAACGCGACGTGGTTGGCCAGACGGCTCACCGAGGGCGGGGCGACGGTGGCGCGGATTCAGACGGTCCCCGACGACCACGGGGTCATCGCCGAGACGGTCGCCGACTGGGCGGCCGCCTTCGACGCGGTCCTCGTCACCGGCGGTCTCGGCGGGACGCCGGACGACATCACGATGGAGGCCGTCGCCGCCGGCCTCGACCGAGCGTTCGTCGTCGACGACGACGCCGAAACGCAGGTCGAAGCGACCATCGCGGCGATTCTCGAACGCCGGCCGGACATCGACTTCGACCTCGAACCGGAGTGGTACGCGTCGATGCCCGCCGACGCCGAGGTGCTCCCGAACGAGGAGGGCCTCGCACCCGGCTGTCGGGCGGGGAACGTCTACGTCTTGCCGGGCATCCCCACGGAGATGAAGCCGATGTTCGAGTCCATCGCCGAGCGGTTCGCCGGCGACGTTCGGTCGCGGGAGGTCTACGCCGACGCGCCGGAGGGGGCCGTCGCCCGCGAACTCGGCGTCGTCGCCGAGCGGTTCGGCGTGGGCGTCGGGAGCTACCCCAACAGCGGCGGGCCGACGCGAATCAAACTCACCGGCGGCGACCCGGCGGCCCTCGACGAGGCGATGGCGTGGTTCCGGTCGAACGCGACGGTCGACCTCTACGAGAGCGAAGCGGCGGTCGAGGCGGCGCGCGAGGAGGAGGCAGGCGGCGAAGAACGAAGTCGAATCGGCCGCGACGACGGGAGGCTGGGCGGCTCCGACGGCGAGTGAGAGGGGCTCAGCGGAGCTGTGCGAGTCCGGCGTCGGAGCGCGGCATGGCGTCGAGCGACCCGCGACTGCGGATGATGTTGAAGGCGGTGACGAGGTCCGACCGAGAGACGAGCCCGACGAGTTCGCCCGCCTCGTCGACGACCGGGAGGCGGCCCACGCCGCGTTCCTGCATGAGGGCGATGGCGTCCATCGCGTCGGCGTCGGGGGTGATGGTCGCCAGTTCGTCGCTCATGATGTCGTCCACGCGGAAGGCGTCGCGTTCGACCTCCTTGACGCCGCGGGCGTCGTCGAGGGTGACCATGCCGACGAGGTCGCCGTTTCTGAGGACCGGGTAGCCCGTGTGGCGCTCGACGAACATGCGTTCGAGGAGTTCGGCGACCGACGTCCTCTCGTCGACCACGTCGAGGTTCTCGCGGGCGGTCATGATGTCGCGGACGACCACGTCCTGAAACGTCGCCTTGAGGACGGTCTGTTGAGCCTCGCCGGACGCGCCCATGTAGATGAAGAAGGCGAGCGCGACGAGGAACAGGTTGAAAAAGAGGCCGAACAGGCCGAGCAGGAACGCGAACACCTTGCCGACCTCGGCGGCCATCTGCGTCGCTTTCGCGTGCGGGCGGTTCCGCGCGAGGAGCGCCCGGAGGACGCGCCCGCCGTCCATCGGGAAACCGGGGAGCATGTTGAACACGGCGAGCGAGACGTTCACCAGCGCGAGGTAGCCGAGGACGAACTGCGCGGGAGCCTGCGACTCGGGGAGCAACAGGAAGCCGGCGTAGGAGACGACGCCGATGGCGACCGAGACGAGCGGGCCGGCGACGGCGATGGTGAACTCCTGTTTCCAGTCCTCGGGAATCTCCTTGAACCGGGCGACGCCGCCGAAGAGCCAGAGCGTGATGGACTCGATTTCGTAACCGTAGCGCATGGCGACGAGCGAGTGGCCGAACTCGTGGAGCAGAACGCCGGCGAACAGGCCGATGGCGGCCGCGCTCCCGAGCACCCACTGCATCGACCCCGCGGAGATGGCCGCGCCGTCGATGCTCGCGCCGAAGAGGTCGTTGACGATGAGCGCGAGATTCGTCACGTCCGAGCCGATGAGCCACGCGAAAAGCGGGAGAACGATGAGGAACGTGAGGTCCAACTTTATCGGGATGCCGAAGACGCTACCGATGCGGATTCCTCGCATACCCGTAGTAACCCCGGAGGGGCCTTAAGCAGTCAGGGCGGGGAGACGGGGAAATGCTTACGCGGGCAGGCAATCCACGGAGAGATATGAGCGATTCCCGACCGGAGCCGGTAGTCAAACGGAGCGCGGATATCGAGTACGAGGCGGTCGGCGCGGCCGACGGGATGTCGAAGGGCGTCCTCGTCTCCGAGGCCGACGGCGCGCCGAACTTCGCCATCCGGCGGTTCGTCCTCGATTCGGGCGCGTCGGTGCCGAAACACACCAACGAGGTCGAACACGAGCAGTACGTCCTGTCGGGCCGGTACGTCGTCGGCATCGGCGACGAGGAGTACGAGGTCGAAGCCGGCGACTCGCTTCTGATTCCCGCCGGCGTCGTCCACTGGTACCGAAACGAGTCCGACGAGGAGGGGGCGTTCCTCTGTGCGGTCCCCAACGGCGACGACGCCATCGAACTCGCCGACGACGCCGACGCCTGAGCGCGGCGCGCCGTCGGTGGCCCTCGGGGGCCGGGGGCGAGGAGGCACGGTACGAAGCCGTGTGCGGGTCGCTGGCGAGCCCGAGCGGTCGCAGGCGAATCCCTGAAATACCACGTCGCCGTAGCAGGCATCGTGTCTAAACAGGTCACCCGCGTCGACACGCTGTTTCTCCACCAGACGGGAGACGACTACCTCGTCGTCGCCCGCCGGGACGGAAAGCGGGTGCTCCGCGGCAAGCTCGAACTCAAAGAGACGAACGCGGGGCCCCGCCCCCTGCGCTTTCTGGTGACGCGGAAGGGAGAGGACTCGCCGCGCGACCCGAGCCAGTTCGTCGAACTCGCCCGGTCGGCCGCCCGTATCCGCATCTCGCAGCAGACGCCGAAAGACGGCCGCGACGAGCTGAAAGAGATGCTCGACGGCTACCAGTTGGAGGCGCTGACGGTCCGGACTTGCCGGCGCTGTGCCGTCAACGGCCGCTACTCGCCCATCACCGACGACACGGCCATCAAGGCCGAACACGAGCACATCTGCCGCGACTGCGCCGTCAAAGAGTTGGAGGGCGAACTCTCCTTCGCGGGCGGCCTCACGCAGGCGGCCCAAGAGCGGCTGGAGGAACTGCTCTACGAGACGGGCGACCTGACCCGCATCACGAACTTACTGCAGGGCGAGTTGGACCCCGACCTGACGAAGTTCGACACCATCAGCGCGACGACGGAGGACGTGGAGTTGGTCGAGACGAGCACGCTCGACCTCCACCCGAACCTGAAGTCGATGCTGACCGAGCGCTTCGACACCCTGCTCCCCGTCCAGAGCCTCGCTATCGACAACGGACTGCTCGACGGCGACGACCAACTCGTCGTGAGCGCGACGGCGACCGGGAAGACCCTCGTCGGCGAACTCGCCGGCATCGACCGGATGCTGGAAGGCGAGGGCAAGATGCTGTTTCTCGTCCCGCTCGTCGCGCTCGCCAACCAGAAACACGAGGACTTCAAGGAGCGCTACGGCCACCTCGGCAAGGTGACCATCCGGGTCGGCGCGAGCCGAATCAACGACGACGGCAACCGCTTCGACCCGAACGCCGACGTCATCGTCGGCACCTACGAGGGCATCGACCACGCGCTCCGGACGGGGAAGGACCTCGGCGACATCGGTACGGTCGTCATCGACGAGGTCCACACCCTGAAAGAAGCGGAACGCGGCCACCGCCTCGACGGGATGATCGCCCGCCTGAAACACTACTGCGAGGCCCGCGCGAAGCGCAGCGAGGGCTACGGCGGCGCGCAGTGGATTTACCTCTCCGCGACCGTCGGCAACCCGAAGTGGCTCGCACAGAACCTCCGGGCGAACCTCGTCGAGTACGAGGACCGCCCCGTCCCCATCGAGCGCCACGTCACCTTCGCGGACGGGCAGGAAAAGCCCCGCATCGAGAACCGCCTGGTGCGACAGGCGTTCGACTCGAAGTCCTCGAAGGGCTACCGCGGCCAGACCATCATCTTCACCAACTCGCGGCGGCGGTGTCACGAAATCGCCCGGAAGATTGACTACAACGCCGCGGCGTACCACGCCGGCCTCGACTACGGCCAGCGAAAGCGCGTGGAGCGGCAGTTCGCCAATCAGGACCTCGCGGCCGTCGTGACGACCGCCGCGCTCGCCGCCGGCGTCGACTTCCCGGCGTCGCAGGTCATCTTCGACACGCTGGCGATGGGCATCGAGTGGCTCTCCGTCCAGGAGTTCAGCCAGATGCTCGGCCGCGCCGGCCGCCCCGACTACCACGACAAGGGCGTCGTCTACCTGCTCGTCGAACCCGACGCGAGCTATCACAACACGATGGAGATGACCGAAGACGAGGTCGCGTTCAAGCTCCTCAAAGGCGAGATGGAGGAGGTCAGGACGGTGTACGACCAGTCCTCGGCGGTCGAGGAGACGCTGGCGAACATCGTCGTCGCCGGCAAGAAGGCGAAGGCGCTCAACAACCGGATGCTCGGCGAGTTGCCGACGACGCACGCGGTGGGGAAGCTCTTGGAGTGGGGCTTCATCGACGGGCTGGACCCGACGCCGCTCGGCCTCGCCGTGACCCGGCAGTTCCTCTCGCCGAGGGAGGCGTTCGCCATCCTCGACGGCATCCGAAAGGGGTCGTCGCCGTACGAAATCGTCGCCGACCTCGAACTCGACGAGGAAGGCCGGTGAATTCGGACGCCCTCGGCCGAGGCTGACAGTCCGAATCCCGCACGCTTTTTGGCCGCCGACGCATCGATGACCGCGTGGTAGCGATAACGCCGGACATCCTCGTCGTCTTCGCCGTCATCCTCGTCGCGTTGGCGTTTTTCGCGACCGAGCCCGTTCCGGTCGACGTGACGGCCATCGGCGTGATGGTGTCGCTGATGCTGATTCAGCCCGCCTCCGAGGCGCTCGCCTCGGCGGGGATGCTCGGCGCGCCAATCGTCCTGTTCGAGACCTACCCCGGCGACGCCCTCTCGGGGTTCGCCAACACGGCGACGCTGACCGTCCTCGCGATGTTCATCCTCAGCGAGGGCGTCCAGCGAACCGGCATCATCCAGCTTCTCGGCGCGAAGATATCGACGTTCACCGGCGACAGCGAACTCCGACAGCTCGGCGCGACCGTCGGCGTCGTCGGTCCCATCTCCGGCTTTATCAACAACACCGCCGCGGTCGCCATCCTGCTCCCGATGGTGACGGACCTCGCCGACCGCGGGCGGACCTCCCCCTCGAAGCTCCTCTTACCGCTGTCGTACGCGTCGATGTTCGGCGGCATGCTGACGCTCATCGGAACCTCGACCAACATCCTCGCCAGCGACGTCTACTCGCGCATCACGGGCGAAGCGCCGTTCACGATGTTCGAGTTCACCGCGCTCGGCGCGGTGGTGATGGCCGTCGGCGTCGTCTACCTCATGACCGTCGGTCGGCGACTCACCCCGGCGCGCATCGAGCCGCGGCGGGACCTGACCGAGGAGTTCGAGATGGCCGACTACCTGACCGAGGTCG
Source organism: Haloferax sp. S2CR25 (assembly GCF_031624535.1). Classification (NCBI taxonomy): domain Archaea; kingdom Methanobacteriati; phylum Methanobacteriota; class Halobacteria; order Halobacteriales; family Haloferacaceae; genus Haloferax; species Haloferax sp. S2CR25. The sequence continues at coordinate 13,178 of NZ_JAMQOO010000004.1, read as the reverse complement.
TCGTCCGCGAGGACTCCCCGCTCGTGGGGCAGCAGGTCCAGCGGGCGCTCGTCGAGACCGAGTTCGACGTCGACCTCCTCCAGCTCATCCGCGGCGAGAGCGTCTTCCTCGAACCGCTCGGCCCGAAAGAGATTCAGCCGGGCGACGTGTTCACCCTCCGGACCGACCGCAACACGCTCGTCGAACTGCTCGACGTGGAGGGCCTCGACCTCGTGCCGGCGACCGTCACCGAAGACGAACTCGAACTCGCCGACCGCGGCCAGAACCTCGTCGAAGTCGTCGTCGCGCCGGGGTCGGCGCTGGTCGGCGAGTCGCTCGCCTCGGCGAGTTTCAGACAGCGGTACGACGCGACCGTGCTCGCGCTCCGCCGCGGCGGCGAACTCATCCGCCGGCGGATGGACAAACTCCCCCTCCGCGTCGGCGACACGCTGCTCGTGCAGGCGACCGTCGAGAGCATCGAGCGTCTCGACAACAACCGCAACTTCATCGTCGCCCAGGAAATCGAGCGTCACGACTACCGCGAGTCGAAGATTCCGGTGGCCGTCGGCATCGTCGCCGGCGTCGTCGCGCTCGCCGCGCTCGACTTCCTGCCCATCGTCGTCGCCGCGCTCCTCGGCGCGCTCGCCATGGTCGCCACGAAGTGTCTCCGCCCGACGGAGCTGTACGACGCCGTCCAGTGGGACGTCATCTTCCTCCTCGCGGGCGTCATCCCGCTCGGCATCGCGATGGAGAACTCCGGGGCCGCCGAACTCCTCGCCGAACTGGTCGTGATGAGCGGCGAGTTCCTCCCCCTCATCGCGGTCCTCGGAGTGTTCTACTTCGTGACGGCGCTCCTGACGAACGTCATCTCGAACAACGCGAGCGTCGTGCTCATGATTCCGGTCGCCATCGAGGCCGCGACGACCCTCGGAGCCGACCCGTTCTCGTTCGTCCTCGCGGTCATGTTCGCGGCCTCGACGGCCTTCATGACTCCCGTCGGCTACCAGACGAACCTGTTCGTCTACGGTCCCGGCGGCTACAAGTTCACGGACTACATCCGCGTCGGCGGCCCGCTCCAGTTGCTTCTCGGGGTCGTGACGACCGTCGGCGTCGCGTACTTCTTCCCCCTGACCTGACGGGGCGGAACGAAACCCTTTACTCCGCGACGGGGAGAGTCGTATGTGCGGGACCGTGGGTTAGCCTGGTATACTTCGGGCCTTGGGTGCCCGTGACCCCGGTTCAAATCCGGGCGGTCCCATACCCATTAAGGCTGAATCGGCCGTTCTTGCCGGTTCTAACGGCCGTTTGAGGTGGTCGGCATGATGCTACTCGAGTCCAAGAGCGACGCGAGTAGCTGTCGGTACTGCGGGTCACACGTCACCCGCGACTTCCGTCGTGTCTACGGCGATTCCGACAACCACGTTCACCGCTGTCGCGAGTGTGACACGCTCATTCGTCTGCAAGGCGGGTCGGCCGCTGGTCTCTCCGTCTCTGTTCCAGACCCACAGCAGGCGTGCGGTCGCCACGGCGGTTCCCCTGAAGGGTGGTCGAAGTGATGCCGACGACCTTCGTCCGTGCCTCGACGCTCTACAACGTCGAAAGTCGGGCAGTCGTTCGTCATCCCGCGTTCGATGCGACTGACGAGGACGTTCGTCGATCGATCGGAGGTGACGCTTCGTGACTGTCGAATGTCCTGCCTGCGGTCACGAATCGAAGACGCTGTTCCGCTGTGACTACTGCGGCCACGACCTCGTGAGAGGTGACCAGCGGTGACCGAACCCGCTCACGTCGATGGAGGCCACCGATGACGGTCGCCCCGTTCATCGACCCGCAGCCGCACGAGGGCGACGTTCATCTGATTTTTGACGAGTACGGACTGAAGCCGTACTTCGCGCTCGATAGCGTCAGGAAGGACTACGACGGCTGGCAGACCACCGGGAAGCCTACTCGAAAGGTCAGTTGGCGGAACCAGACGTGGCACCTCGCCTACGACTATGACGTGCAACCCATCGACCCTCGCGACCACGAGGACTACCAGCTTCAGACGGTCCCGTTGTTCCGTATCTACTTCGTCGCGGATGATTCGCTCTACGACGACGAGCCCGCCGACCAGTCTGCCCGGACGACGGGCGGCACGATGACGATTCGCCCTCGGTGGCCGGACATGACCAAGGACGGGAAGCCCGTCCGAGGAATCCCGAATCTTGGAGGCCCCTACCTAGACGTGCAGATTCAGGCGTCGAACATCGACCACCACCTCTACCACGACCTCGTTCAGACCGCGATGGAAGCCTTCGGTGTGAGTCGTCGATACTTCCAGACGCCACACGAGATGAGCAACGTTCAGGACCTCGCCGTTTACGTCCGGCTCTCGCGTGAACACTCCGAGGCCATATACGCCCCGGATGGACCAATCGCTCGAACTCACTCGGTGATGACCAGCGGAATGTCCGGTTACCGGATGCACAAAGAGGACCACCGGAAGATACCCGGCTACTACGTCTCAACACACATCACCGACGAACGCGCAGGCGACATCATCAGGGGCCATCGACTCGGGAAGGAGACCAAACACTACTACCCGCTGAATCCCGAGCAATTCGACGAGGACCACCCGCTCTACTATCCGAAGGTCGAAGTCTCACTTCAGACCAGCATCACCGACGAGACGGTCTATTGGTCCGATCTCGACGACGTACTGCGTGAGCTCGACGAGACGCTACTAAACTATCTCAGTTGGTCAGGGCTCACTACTCGTGCCGATGACGAAGTGTTTGAATCTGACGTACACTTCGACGCAGAGAGCGAGACGCGCCGCTCTCGGCGTCTCGTGGACTGTCCTCTGCCGGAAATTGAGGACGAACAGGAACACGTCGTGATGCGAATCTGGGGCGATATGAGGACATCTGACCGGGACTTCACTCGCAGTCTCATCGAAGACGGTGGTAAACCGACGCGCGAAGAACTCGCCGAGCGAACCGGGTGGAGCTACCGCACCGTTCGGCGGTACGTCAACAGGTGCGAAGGCATCGTGACCGACGCCGCGGGGAAACTCGAAATCGGGAGTAAGCACATGCAAAACATGCTTCTCTCTCGTGTCCGCGCCGCTGCGGAGAACTTCGAGACCGCGATGGAAGACGCCGTGATGACCGCCGCTGACGTGGCTGCGGGCCGTCGTCGGTCGGAGTGGTCCGAGATGAAGAACCGGTACGCCGCCCGCGTCGTCGAGCATGACCGCCGACGCGACGAGATTCATGTCGAGTATCGGCCGACTGACTGGGAGAGCCGAACCGACATGCTCCGCGACATCAAGCGTGCAGCCCGTGACCGGTGGACGTCGCTACGCCAAGTGACCGTGACCTACCACGACCACCTCGGAGGTGAGCACACGACGGTCCTTTCCGACCTTCAGCTCACCACGGGCAATATCACCAATCTCGACGTGCGCTCGGTTCGAGAGAAGGTCGAGAGCGTGGACTGGGAAGCGTGGAAAGCGGGCCTCCCACAGCCCACGGAGGACCGCGACGACACGTAGCGCGTGGTCCAGCGAGAGGCATCACTACCAACGAATCTTATTTTCGACCTTTTGAGTTGGAAATCAGTTGTCGACAACTGCTTTCGAGACACATTCCTTCGAAATATTCACGCGTTCCTTCTCGACTCCGTAGCCTTCGCCGAGACTCGGCGGCCGGGGGGTGGCCGCGCGTCGCTTAGCATGTGTGGCTAACGCCACCTGACCAAAATACACCGCACAGCTACGCACGCAGAACTGCGGACGCGCCGGTCCCTTGGACCGCGCGAAAAAATTGAGGGACTCCGTAACAGCACCTGAGAAATCGTTATATATTCCCGGCCTCACCAACCAATTATGTCAGAAGAAATAGAGTGGACCGACGAAATGACAGCGAATTTTTTAGATCAGATGTTCGACTTGTACTTCAACGATGCTCTTGAAGAAGAGGGTTTAGACCGCACTGAATTCAGAAAAGGGCAGGTTTTCTTAAAATCTCCATTTGCCGCTTCTCAGTTTGACGAGTTAGACGCCAATGATTCAGATGTGGAAGTGCGAGTAAACGACGATGCGCAGATTAAGATGGTTGGCCTACTGAAGTCCGGCGAATCGGTCGAAAAAGGAGAGAGGGTGACTGCTGACCAGATAGCGGGATTTGAAGAAGTAATCTTGGAAGAAGATGAGCAAGATTACGGTCACATCACGGTCGCCAAAATGGAGGGCTTCGGTTGGGTATTCAATTTTGACCTCAGACGAAACCGTTCATACTACGGTCCACTCATCGAGGCTGCCGACCAATTTATCCAGAGCGCAGAGTATGCAAAAGAAAACGAATTATGGCGTGCTTTCGTTGAAAACGCCTTCCATGCGGCAGAGCGTATGATGAAGATTGACGTTATTTTTCTCGGATGGAAAGCAGAGAAACACGGAGATGTTCAGTCTCGCTACCATGACATAGTTCAAATGGGACATGGAAATCCCGCCCTCTACGACACATTCAATCAATTGAAAGACAAATACCGATTCTCCGCCAGTTACGTTGACCCCAAAGGGTGCGTGGATGAGAAGGAATTTGATTTCGGTAAGGAGGACGCTAAGGAGTTCATATCAGTTATCAAGAATCATCGCGAGTCACTTTCACACGATAATAAGGAGAGGAAATAGAGGCACGCAGTTGCCTACTGGTTGTGCCAACCCAGTCATTATCTAAGGGACTCAACAGAGTCACTTCAAGAGAAGACACGACGCGGGTGAATTTTCACCTGCTTGCTCTCGCGGTGCCCACCTGCGCCGTAGAAGTTGAACCGTAATTTCGATGCTTCCACCGAACGAGCGTCAACGACCTGTATCCCGCGTCCACGAGCGCGGTATGGAATGAAGACGTAGAGTCCATCGTGCTGCACCAGTTTCGCGTGGTAGTCCTCGAAAATCCGAAACCGCCCCTCTGTTCCATCTGCACGGTTCAGCATCGCCGCCTTCGTCTCGACGGGCCTACCGTCCGACGTGCGGGCGTCGTGCCAACTCGCGTGGTCGGCGTCGAGGTCATAGATTCGCCGCGCCGCTTCTTCTGCGAGCCGACCGTAGCGTGCTGCTTTCCGCGAGCGATTCATTCTCTTTGACCCATCGCCTCGATTCGACACTCGACACACGACTTTCGTCGAAAATCCCGGTTCGGTCGGGACCGGACCACCACCGGGGGCAGCCAGCGGCGCATCAGTAGATAAATAATTATACGCCGTCCGGGGGGTCGATGGTGGTGGCGACTGCTGGAAGTTACCGCCGTCACTCGAAATCGCCTTCCGGACCGCTTACGATGTCTCGATGATCGCCACGTTTCCACTCGCGGACGCGATTCCCAACCCATGAATCTCCGAAACTGACGAGTTCGGCCGCGTCAGGATAGCTCATCCCGTTTTCTTCATCCCACGGCTTGCACGCTTTGATCACAGTCGCCACGGCAGACTCCCACCGGATCTGGTTCGGATCTGGTGAGTCGTCCTGGTCGTCGTCACCGTCGTCGAGCGTCACCGAGAAGTGAGACGCTTCGTGTTCATCGTACTTCTCACGCGTATCCGTGACGCCGGTGAACTCGGCGGCTTCCTCGAACGAGTCTGCACCACCTTCGGAATCGAGAAAGACAACGCGGCCGGGATCGTTCCGAGTGGGTTTGACGAACGCGCCAGACGCGAGTCGACGAATCTCGGCGGCGGTATCCTTTCTCGTGTGTCCGATGAGCAGGACGGAGCCGCGTTTCGCGTAGGTATCGCCGTCTTCCTTCTTGCGGACGTATTTCAGCGACTTCACGAACTCGTCGGTGATCGCTGCCTCAGCTCCTCGGGACGTGAGCGACTGTCCGGCCTCGTCGATGAGCTGTAGCACTTGCCCATCAGTCGAACCCATCGCGTCGAGCATCGAGCCGGAAGATGTCGTCACTCGGTCTGCACCGTCCCACGCGACGTTCGCGAGGACGGTGCCGCCGGTGAGGGAACCGAACACGCGCGCCACGTCGAGCGCGAATGCGGTCTTCCCAGCGCCGGGTGGACCGAGAACAAGATAGATCGCACCTTCGTCGGCGAGTCGTTTCGCCGCCTCGACGATAGCCTCGGAACCGTCCCGCTTCTGGTTAGTGAGACCGACCATGCCCTGCAGTTGCGAGACGTTCCCCTCGCGATACGCACGGTCAGCCATCGACGTTGCGGCCGACCGGACGACGTGCCGACCGACGTGAGTCTCGAGAAAGTTCTTGCCGCGCTCCTCGTAGATCGAGCAGTACCGATTCAGAAAGTCGAGCACGTCGGGATCGTCGATCATCCCGGCGAACTCGCGAATGTACTCGTTGCTCTTGTCGCGAAGAGCACCCCGTAGGAACTCGCGTCCCTGTGCCGCGGCGTAAACAGCCGAATCACCCTGCTTGCGTCCGCTCATCGGTGACCACCGTCGTTAACGAGCGGGTCGGTGGGGACGGGCTCAAGGGCATCATCGGGGAGGTTGTCGTCAAGAACCATCCCGAGACCATCGCCCCAGTCACCCTGATTGTCGTCCTGGTCGCCCGCGGCCTCGAGGAGGTCACGGAGGTCACCGTTCTGCAGTCGGCCGGGTCGGAGTTCTTCGGGGAGTTCGGACGTGATGATCTCGTCGACCGTCGGCTGGTCGGTGATCATCGGTGCCGATGGATCGAGCGCGGCGTTCTGTGCCTCCATCGTATCGTGCTTCACTCTTCTCACGATAGCCGGAAGCGCCTGTCTGAGTTCCTGTCCTCTCCGCGCCGCCGGTTCGAGATCACCGCGAAGCTCTCCAACTACGTCGAGAACGTCGTCCGTATCGTGCCGCCCCACGAGTGACGAGCCGGGGAGGGAACGCCGCCACGTCCCTACTGCGACGTTCGAGGATGGATCATACGCGTAGCACTCGTACACATCGCCGTGAGCCTGCTCGTGTGGATACAGCGGCCCCCACTCGACCTGCATCTCTGCGAACTTGTCCGGGGACAGAGACCAGCACGCCAGCGGGTCGTCGCTGTTCGCGTTCACCTGCACGAGGCGCACCCGCGGTGGGTCGGGGAGGAGATCGTTGATCTTCCCCGTCGCAAACAGCGCACCGATTCCAGCGATGACGAGACCGGACGCGGCGAGTGGTGCCCACTCAGGGAATTGGTACCCGCCGAAGTAGGCGAGAACAGCGCCCACAGCGCCGAGCTTCACCCAGTCATTCACCATTCTCGCTCAACCTCCAATTGCTTCTCGTTGCGCTTCTTGCGAACCCACAGGAAGGTACCACCGGCTGCGGCGACCGCTGTCGATGCGAGGAGTGTCTGGACCGTCCCGTACTCGACGGGAGGGTTTCCAGTCTTGATCGCATCGGAGCGAATAGCAACGATACCGTCTGCGTTCGACGAAGAGACGGTGATTGCCGACGCGTCGCCGACCGATTCGGCACGGAACTTGACGACGGTTGTTCCGGGGGTCAAGGTCATGCGCCGGACGCGGGCTTTTCCGGCAGCTGCACCATCTCCCTCGGAGAGAATCCGAGAGAGTTCACCCGCGTCGGTGATGGCTATTCGAGTCGGTAGTTCAGCGTCGAACGTCACGTAGAACGTGCCGTTTTCGAACCGCCAGTCTTCGATTGTCGTCGTTTGTGAGAGTTCGATTGTTCGGGTCGGTCCTTCCGGCGTCGAGGGCGCGACCGTCGTGGTGTTGTTCGCGCTGTCGGTGGCTGCGACCGTGCCGACGAGTGCGAGCGATGCGACTGCGATGAGCATGATGAGTGTGAGGGTGAATCGGCGCATGGGTGTCCGAAAGATGGGTTGGTCGGTGGTCGATGCTACCCGCGCATAACGACGATAACGGCGACGGCGACGAGGGCGATGAGGGCCTTGTTCTCGGTCGAGAGCGGCGGGATTCCCCCGCCGCCACCCCCGGCCGATGCCTCTCGCGCTTCGATTTCGGCACGGAGTTCCGTTAGTTGACGTTGCATCTCCAGCAACTCCGAGGTGTTCGCCGTCTTGTAGACGTACTTGGTGGTGTTCTGTGTCTGAATCTTCGTGCCGTCCTTCGAGACCATCCCGTTGATTGTGAAGTCGGTGTTGTCGTCGAAGTCGACTTTCTCGCCGTCGGAAGCGGCGAGGAACACCGGTCCAGTGATGTTGGAGGTGTTGTACGTCGTGTTCGCGGTCCACGCGCCGCCGGGGGCACTTCGAGCAAGCACGAGGCCCTGATACGTCTGGCCTTGATAGGTGACGTTCATCAGCCCCGACGAGTTGAGGTTGGGCGTGTCGAAGCCCATCAGAGCGAGCGCGGCGGTCGAAGAGTAGAGCGACGAGTTGTCTCCCGTCTCGGTCCCGTACTCGAACATCGCCGTGTTCGCGCTGATAACGTCGGATGCGTTGATTTCGCCGGATGCGAAGTCGTCGTAGGTGGCATTGACGAAGTTGTCTGCTTCAGATTGGAGGTTGTCGTTGAGGGTCTGGAACCGAGGCCACGTATTGTAGTAATAATAGAAATCAGTGGCCTGAAGGTCCTCGTAGTTGGAATCTGGACCCTTGATGTAGGCCCCTGCGAGGTTGCCTGAGTAGTCGATTTTGGTTAGACCGATGGACGCCTCGGCATCGGGTCCATTTCCGTTCTGGACTCGCCACAGATGGGCGTCGTAGGTAGTACCATTGACGAGCGTCATCGTCTGGGACTGGACAGAGACGGGGAACGCGCGGTCTGGGTCTGCATCACCGGGGTCGTTGAACGTAATGTAGCCAAGCGAACCAGTCGAGATTCCATCCTCTTGCTCCGCCTGTTGGTAGAGCGTCCAAATCTGTCCCTGCGAAACATTCCATTGCTCGATGAAGTTGATTTGTCTTGTGGCGTAGTAATCGGCTATCGCTTCTTTCGCGGCTATTCTCGCTTGTGCCTTTGAAGAACCGTTTTCATACGCTTCAGCGACAGCAACTTGGGCCTTCATCCATGCGACAGATTGCGAATCGTTGAGGTAGTTCCCATACGTGGATTTGAATACCTCCTCCTGAGCTTTCACCGAAGTACCCGCACTATAGATATCGGTCTTCGTTTGATTCGCGTCGGACTGTTCCATGTCCTCGATGGCGCTGTTCACCTGATACCGCGTCGAGCATGGGTTGTCTGCGTTCCCGTCGAACGGCTGGAAGTTGAGAATGTCATAGATGAACCCGTCGAGCGTTGAGCACTGGTCTCCGGTCGCGGCCCCGACAGGGGCGACGGTCGAGGTCGTGACGAGCATCCCGACGAGCGCGAGGGCGGCCGTCCGTTTGCCCATGACCTTGACCCCGCGAGGGGCGGCGTCGAGCAGGGAGACGTGCGGCCGCCAGTCCATCATCGACACTCGGAGAGCGATGAAGACGGCGGCGACCAGTCCAACCGCGAGGGCGGCCGGCGTCTCACCGTGGACCCCGACGAGGTAGGCGGCGGCCACCGAGAGACCAACGGCGGCATAGGTCGATGCAAGTCGGAGCATCAGAAGTCAGTCCTCCTTGAGCGCGAGATAGCCGCCGATTCCGACGACTGCAATCGCACCGATTCCAATACCACCGGACGAGTTGCCAAGGAAGCCACCACCGGACGAGACCGCCGCGACCGTCCCCACGTCGAGAGCGGCGGAATCAATCGCCGATGCAGTCCCGAGCACTTCGACGCGATAGGTCGAGACGTTCGTCGGGTCGAGAGCATCGAACTCGTAGAGTTCGGTCGCTCCGTCCGCTGCGGAGATCTGCACGCGGTCGACTTCGGTCTCGTTACCGTCTCCGTCGACTTCGAAGACCGCGACTTCGACGGGTTCGGAGGCAGTCTCGGTGTCGTTGTCCAACTCGACGTAGAGGCTCCGCGTGTCGTTGGTCACGTCGATAGTCTGGTTTGCGAGCGAGTCGTTGCCGACGCTCGTGAAGTTGGCCGAGTCGGTCGTCACGGTAGCCGCGCCGAGACCGACGAACGCGACTGCAGCGACGGCCGCGACTACGAGACCGACGAGCGCGAGGGTTGCGCGGCCGCGCCTCACGACTCGAACACCTCAACGAGTCCGAGCTTGTCCGCGATCACGACACCACCAGCCGCGCCGACAGCGATAAGTCCGGTTTCGAGGCTTCCACCGAGGAGATCAGACAGGAGCGTGATGTCAGTCGCGGCCGACAGTCCGGCATCGAGCGAACCGACGCCCGCACCGATGATTGCAACCGTTTCGAGATCGAGGTCGTCGAGATCGAGGTTCATAGCATCCACCCGATCGCCATCTGCGCGGTGAGACTCACAGCGACGTAGCCGACGCCCCAGAGGTCCTGCGACTGCACGAACGAACTCACGTCACCGAAGAAGACCCAGCCGACCAACAGGCCGACCGAGGCGACGATGCTGTAGTAGTAGTAGTTGTCGAGGTCCTTCGCCTGCTGGTGCAGGGTGGATAACTCGGCGTTGTCGTTCGTGAGGATGGTGACGCCGAGCGCGCCCAACGTGAGGAGCGTCGCCAGCGTCACGTCGTTACCCGCGAGTTGGAACGCCACGTCCGAGAGCGTCACGTCGAACAGCGACCACGATGCGATTCCTGCCATTGCCGTCGTCCCGATGAACGTCGCGACGAGCGCCGCGGCGTCTTCCGGGTCGAACTCCATTACGGACATGATACGAAGACGGCGGCTACCCGTTGTGCAATAACATTCAGGAATTCCGGAGGATTTGGTGCGTGGTCCTATTGGGATTCTCACCCCGTCCGAAGGATTAAGTACAGGCGGGTGGCCGACCGCGGTAGCGATGTTCAGAAAACTTCGAAATCACGATGGGACGCCGCTGATCGCGCTGGATAAAAATGAGTTAGAGATGGATGGTGTTCTCAAGGACGGTACAGCACCGGAGGGGAAACAGATGCACGTACAGCGTCTCGACGAAGGCGTGTACGTGGTTCGAAACGTGACGGACGGCGGAATCGCAGAGCTCCCTGAATCGATTCCACACCGATGACGGTTACAGCGTCTGTTCGATCCACTCGCACCACGAGTGGAAGTCCTTCGCGCCGGACTGCTTGGCGATGGACTGGAGCGTTCCGGTCGGGATGTCTGACTTCATCGGAACGGTTACCGTTCGAACTTCGTCAGTCTCGGGATGTTCGTACCGCAGCTGAACGTGGCTCCCGGTTCGGCCAGCGGGTTCGAAGTCATGACGGGTCAACGCCTTCACGACTTCCCGGCCGGAGAAGGTCGTTCGCGCCACGTTACTGCATGAAGTCCGGAAGCTCTCTATCGTCGAACTCGTCGGGGTCGAGTCCCAACTCCTCGAGATCTTCGTCCGTAACGGGTTCGCCACCACCTTCGTGCAGTAGGAGTGCCTCCGAGAGCATACGGAGCGCTTCGGACTTCGTCTCGCCGAAGGATGCGATCCCCGTCTCGATGTCTCGGGCGGTGATACTGCCGTCATCCTCGTGGATGAACTCGACGCCCTCCTCGCCGTTATCATCACGGGTCGCACTAGCCATACTGAACTCGAATCGGTCTCGGAGGATAAGCGTTCGGACGGGCCGTAACTCCGTGCAGACCTCTTCTCAATTCCGCCCCCACGGGGTCAGGCGTGAATGTATACGCCATCCTCGATGTATGCACCTTCTCCACCATCGACGGCAAGTACCGTGCATAGATTCAGACCGATCCAACCAGGTGGCCGACGCGATCTCGGTCATGGGTCACCCAGAGTATAAGAAGAATCGACGTTCGGTCACTCCAGATTCACGCAAATCGACCCCCGGTGCATACGGTGACTCATAAATGACCAAGCGAACCAGCCTGAAGTTGACCGACGAACGGCAGCTATTGTTCGACAAAGCGAGCGAGATCGTGGCGCGAGACGCATCGGACGACCCGCCCCGGAGCGACGTAATCGATGCGGCGCTCACGCACTTGATCGAGAGCTACGAGAATCTCGAGGAAGTTCGCGATGCGTATCCGCCACAGACTGTGAAAGATTGCTGCAATACGTCGGTGTTGGGGATGCGGTACCGGACAAGTTTGGAGAGTCGGTGGCGATAATCACAAAATCGGATGTGAAGTATTAAACCGTAAAGGGACGCAATGGATCGAGCTAGAAGCTGTCGAAGGTGAGGTTTCCATCTGAATCGACGCTCTTGACGTTTGAATCAGAGATAAGCTGGATTAGCTCATCGATTGTTCGGAATTTTTTGAATCCCAGATCTTGAACTAACTTCTCCGGTGTTTGACCATCTTGGTCGGGGGACTTGTAAATGAAACGTGGCTTACCTTGCTCTTTTGCTAGCTTCGCCTGTTTAATTGTCCCTCCAGAGTCTTTCGATGCAACAACTATGACCGCCCGACTAAGCCCCGAAGTAATCCGGTTTCGCTCGAGATATCGCCCATTGTGAAATCCGACGAGTTTAGAGACTTCGCTCAGTAAGGCGCCATTCTCAGAGATTTTTTGTGCGAGCTCTTTGTTGCTTGCCGGTTTAATACTCTCAATATCTCCTGGAAGAGCTGCAACCGTCTTCCCCTCAGCATCAATTGCACCTCTATGAGCTGCTTCGTCAATTCCGTTTGCTAACCCGCTGATTACAGGTAGGTCAAATTCTTGAACGATTCGTTGAGCTATTCGGTGAGCCATGTCGACTCTATGGCTCGTAGCACTTCGAGTGCCCACAATGGAAATACCGTCGTGTATCGAACCAACATCACCACGGATGTAGAGACAAAGCGGTGTAGATAATATAGATTCTAGCTGCTCAGGGAACTCGTTTTCAAGTACGGTTAGTACGGTAACACCGGCATCCCTAACCTGTTCGTAGTACTGCTCGTATTCATCTAGATTGGTCTCTTGAATATATGTCCTAATCTCGTTTGCGGCGTCGCCTTTGTTAGTTCCTTCACGAGCTTGGGAAACAGATTCTAAGCCCGCTAGTAAGGAATCAACAGAGTTCCCATCAGATTCTTCGACAGCGAGTCTTAGAACAGATACTACCCTCTGGCTATTGAATCGCTGTTTATCATTGAGTGCAGCAATCGCTGGTACCAGCATCATCCTTCTTGAATCACTTCAGCATAGTTAATTAGATTGCTCTGTAGGATCGCTAGACTGCGGCAGGGCGACTCCGTTATCTCGGTAGAAAGCGAAGCGGCAGATTGTCTTGAGTTCGGAATTCCGCCGCCTCACCCGAGTTACGGTTGCTACTGCTAAAACTG